>JAGTTQ010000001.1:2371864-2671864 GCA_018223415.1 Eubacteriaceae bacterium Marseille-Q4139
GTCAGGTTGGCGTTCATCATGGCTTCCAGTATCCTGGGATGGGCGCCTTCGCTGTAATCGTTTGTAAAGCTGTACATATGGTTTTCTCCTGTTCTTCTGCGATGGCAGATGGTCTTTCTGATAGTATAATGAATCGGAGCGGGAATGTCCAGGGGAAAGTCTGCGGTATCCGAGTATGTCGAAAAGTGTTGGATTTTGTTGTATCTGTCCCTTATTTGAAGTAAACTTGCATTGTAGTTATAGTTGAGAGTGGGAAGGGCAGATGCAGCAGGGCGGAGAATAAGAGGGAGGAGACAGAAATGACGAAATATGAACGGATCCGCGGGGTAATCCGCAGGGTGTATGAGGACGGAAGGCAGCATGGAATCGGAGAACTGCGGGAGACGTGCAGGGCAGATGGCATTGATCTTGAGACGGACAGACATGCGCTTAACAACGTGTTGTTCCAGATGAAGAAGAACGGGTATTTGATGTGCGGGGAGGAAAAAGGCGTTTACTGGAAAGCGGAAAGGGAGATGGAAAACAGTGCGAAGGGAGAAAATGCGGACAGCGGGAGCGAAAAGCGTGAGGCAGAACATGGCAGAAAGGGGGAAGACATGGATGGGGCTGTAAAGGCGCTTTCTCTGGACTGGAAGCAGTATTTTATTTTGGAGCCGGAGAGGGGCATGCTTTCGGAGAAAAAAATGACGGTGACGGAAAAGGGCGAGATTCGCTTGAGCGCGCCTTTGAGGCGGGAGATGGGGACACGGAAAATTGAACTGGCTTTCAGCAGGGACATGCAGACGGTGTACTTGAATCCAAATGGGGAACATGCACACGCGTTTACGAAGGCAGGGACGGCAAAAAGCAGGGAGCTTGCAGAAATCCTCCGGAAGATGAAAGCAGGGTTCCCGGCTGTGTACATGGTGAAATGGGATGATGAAATAGCGGCCTGGAAGGGAAAGCTTGACGGTGCGGCGAAAAAGTGAATGGAAAAGGCGAGAAAGAGAGAGTACAGGCGGGCATATTACAGAAAGAACCGGGTGCGGCTGTGCAGGCAGAAGCTGTATGAATATTTTCCACGCGCCATCAGGGAGATCGGAATGCGGAAGGGGGAAGACGTGTTCTTGCTGTACGAGAAGTTTCCGTTTGAGGTTTACGGGGAGCCATTTATACGGAGGCGGCTTTGGAAAATGGGGATTGCACAGCACAGATTGGAGTACCAGGAGTGCTATGATGCGGCGTCGGATGCATATCTGTACAGCATTGCCAGGTGTGCGTTCTGCGGCTATGGGCATGTGGAGTTTTATATCAGGAAGATGATACGGATTGCCGTGATCTGGGGGCTCGTACTCTTTAACGACGGGAGAAATCTGTGCATGGAGAACGGGCTGGCGCAGGTGGAGCTTGACGGGCTGGAGCGGAGAGACAGGTGGTGAGGGGACGGCTGCACCGCCCCCGGCGGCTATGGACGCCAAGGGGAGACGATGCGGCGAAATTCGTCCGGCGATGCGTTGCAGACGGTGATGGAAAAGCCCTCGGCAGCGCTGCCCTCTAAGAGGCTGATGCCGCCGTTTAGAAGTTTTGTCTTTCCGGTGCCGAGCGTGTGGTTGGAGAGCCTGGCAAGAAGGACGTTGATGGCTGCGCCGTGGGAAACGGCGGCCACGGAGGAAAAGCCGGATTTTGAGAGGTCTGAAAGGGCGCGAAGCATGCGGATGCCCACCTGCTCGAAGGGCTCCATGCCGCAGGAGTCCTGACCGGCGGAGACCGAGAAGTATTCCTGCCGGTCTTTGATGAGTTTCCCGGAGAATTCGCCCAGGTCACGCTCGATGAGGCCGTCCATGGCCAGGACGGCTCCGGGATCCAGGCCGATGCGGCCGGCCAGGATTTCCCCGGTGAGGCGGGCGCGGCTTAGGGGGCTTGTGAAGACGGCCTGGATGCCAAGGCCTTTTAAGGCATCCCCGCAGACGGCAGCCTGGATTTTTCCGGCCGCGTTTAAGGGCACGTCTTCGCGCCCCTGGAGGCGCAGCTCGCGGTTCCAGTCGGTCTCGCCGTGGCGGATCATGTATATTTTCATGTGGAAAAGCTCCTTTTCTTTTGATGGGGACCGCGGGTGGGTCAGTATCAGTTTAGCGCATGGGGGTGGGGAATGCAATCTTGTTTTTCCAAGAAAAAATATTTTTAGATTCGACAACCGCCCATTTCTATGCTACAATCTCCCTACCACCCTCAAAAGAACAGAAAGGCTTTTCACAACATGAACATTTACTTTGCCCCGATGGAGGGGATCACAGGATACATCTACCGCCGCGTCCACAGGAACTATTATCCGGGCACTGCAAAGTATTTCACCCCGTTTCTCGCGCCAGGGCCGCAGAAGGGGATCGGGGGAAGGGAGCTTCGGGACGTGCTGCCGGAGAACAACGAGGGAGTCCCTCTTGTGCCGCAGATTCTCACGAACCGGGCGGAGGACTTCCTAAAAACGGCAGAGCTTTTAGAAGGCATGGGATACCGGGAAATCAATTTAAACCTGGGCTGCCCGTCGGGGACGGTGGCGGCAAAGAAAAAGGGTTCTGGCTTCCTGGCATTTCCGGAGGAACTGGATTCATTTTTTGACGCCGTCTTTTCCGGCATGGAAAAGCGGGGGAGCCGCCAGGCGGTTTCCGTAAAAACGCGGATCGGGAAAGAGGATCCCGGGGAGTTTGAAAGGCTTTTGGAAATCTTTAACAGGTACCCCATTGCGGAGTTAATCATCCATCCGCGCGTCCAGACGGATTTTTATAAAAACCATCCGAACATGGAGGCGTACAGAATGGCGGTGAACGGGAGCAGAAATCCTGTGGTTTATAACGGCGATTTGTTTACAGAAGCGGATATCCGCCGCCACTGTGCGGATTTTCCGGAGACGAAGACGCTGATGCTCGGCCGCGGTTTTCTCATGGATCCGTCGCTGGGGGAAAAGGCCTGCGCGGGCGAAGGCAGGTGCGAAACGGCCGGTGCACGGAAAGAGGAAGAACGGCTTTCGGCATTCCTGGACGAGCTTTGCAGCCAGTATGCCGCCGTATTTTCCGGGGACAGGAACGTGCTGTTTAAGATGAAGGAACTCTGGGCGTACTTAGAGGGACATTTTCCCGGTGAGGAAAAGCTTTTGAGGAAGTTAAAGAAGGCAAAAAGCCTGGAAGAATATAAGAGCATCACGAAGCTGCTGTTTTCCGGTGCCATTCAGGGTGCCGGACAGCAGGAACCTTCGGAAAATACAGATTTTCAGTGACCTTTCTATTAAAGTATGTTATAGTATGATAAATGTCAGTACAAAGGAGATAACGTATGTATTTGATTAAAAATGTCCATGTCTTTGCGCCGGAAGATCTTGGTGTCATGGATCTGCTTATTGGCGGAGAAAAAATCCTTAAAATGGCGCCGGGACTTCCCGAGGTTTCGGAGTACGGTACAGAAGTGATCGACGGAAGCGGCATGGCCGCGTTTCCAGGCCTCATTGATGCCCATGTCCATATCCTGGGCGGCGGCGGAGAAGGCGGAGCCAGGACGCGGACGCCGGAAATCATGCTGACGGACATCACAATGGGAGGCGTTACCACAGTCGCCGGACTCCTGGGAACGGACGGCTGCACGCGTACCATGACAAACCTTCTTGCGAAGGCAAAGGGCCTTGAGGAAGAGGGCATTACGGTTTATGCCTATACTGGTTCCTACCAGGTGCCGGTGCGGACGCTGACCGGGAATATTATGGATGATATTATCCTTTTGGACCGCGTCATAGGAACCGGGGAAATCGCCATCGCCGATCACCGCTCTTCGCAGCCGACGAAGGAGGAATTCGCAAAGATTATTGCAGATACGCGGGTCGGAGGCATTCTCTCCGGAAAGGCCGGCCTCGTGAACATCCATATGGGAGACGGAAAGGAGCAGCTTTCCTATCTGCGCTATGTGCTGGAAAATACGCAGATTCCGGCATCCAACATGCTGCCGACCCATATCAACCGCAGCACGTCTTTGATGGCGGACGGCATCGACTATGCGAAGAACTGCGGCGGCTATATTGACCTGACTACCAGCTCAGATCCGGATTTCCTGGAGCCGGACGAGGTGAAGGCAAGCACCGGTCTTAAAATGGCTCTGGATGCAGGTGTGCCGGCCGATCATGTGACGTTTTCATCGGACGGACAGGGGAGTCTTCCTGTCTTCGGCCCTGACGGGAGCTTCCAGGGACTTGGCGTGGGAAAGGTATCGTCCATGTACCGGGAGCTGTGCGATGCCGTGTTAAAGGACGGCGTGTCCCTGACCGATGCGCTGAAGCCGGTTACATCGAATCCTGCATTCCTTTTGAAGCTGGAACAAAAGGGGCGGCTTGCAGAGGGGGCCGACGGGGATCTGGTTCTGGCGGATCAGAAAACTTTAAAGCTTCATACGGTCATGGCAAAGGGGCGCCTGATGGTTTCAGACGGAAAAGCCCTTGTCAGGGGAACCTTTGAGCGGTAAAATAAAGCAAGGTGTGCGAAAGAAAAAGTGAAAGGCAGGTTTACCAAATATGGAAAAGAAAAAGAGGCAGTTTTCAATGCCGCATACTTACATCATCATTTTCTTTGTGATTTTGGTGGCGGCAGTCCTCACAATGTTTGTCCCACTGGGCAAATATGAGCAAAAAGAAATCACTTACATGGATCACGGCGTGGAAAAGACGAGAACGGTCCTGGATCCGGACAGCTTTACCTATGTTCTGGATGAAAACGGCAATAAGATCACGAAGGTTGCGCCGCTCTGGGGAACCGAGGATCACGGCGGACAGGGCATTTTGAACTTTGTTTTTGAAGGCATGACCGTCGGCGACAAAAACGGAACGGCCGTGGGCATCATCGCGTTTATCCTGGTGGTGGGCGGCGCCTTCGGCATTGTCCTTCGGACGGGAGCCGTGGACAGCGGCATCATGCGCGTGATTGCTCTGACAAACGGACGGGAAATCCTGCTGATTCCGATTCTTATGACTCTGTTTTCTTTGGGCGGAGCTGTGTTCGGAATGGGTGAGGAGGCAATCCCGTTTGTCATGATCCTTGTGCCCATGTTTATCGCCATGGGCTATGACGCTGTCGTGGGAATCATGTGTTCTTATGTGGCGACGCAGATCGGCTTCGGTACCTCCTGGCAGAATCCCTTCAGCCTCGCGGTTGCACAGGGAATCTCCGGACTCCCGGTCATGTCGGGTGCATGGTTCCGCGTGCCGCTGTGGATCATTTTTACGGCCATCAGCATTATTTTCACAATGCGCTATGCGAAGAAAATCAAGAAGAACCCGAAGCTGTCCGTCGCTTATGAATCAGACGAGCAGTACCGGAAGGAATTTGCGGCCAACGGACAGGAGATGCCGCCGTTTACCCTTGGTCACAAGCTGGTGATCCTGACGGTTGCAGCCTGCATGGCATGGACGATCTGGGGCGTTGTGGAAAAGGGATATTATATCCCGGAAATCGCTTCCCAGTTCTTCGTGATGGGCCTTGTGTCCGGCATCATCGGCGTTGTGTTCCATCTGAACGGCATGCGGATCAACGACATTGCCACCTCTTTTGACAAGGGCGCGGCAGACCTTCTGGGCGCAGCCATCTGTGTCGGAATGGCCCAGGGCATCATCATCGTCCTCGGCGGAACGAGCGCCACGGACGGCACGGTGCTCAACACGATCCTGCACGCCATCAGCGAGGGAATGCAGGGCTTCCCGCCGGTGATTTCCGCCTGGTTCATGTATATTTTCCAGTCGGTCTTCAACTTCTTTGTCGTTTCCGGTTCCGGACAGGCCGCCCTTACGATGCCGATCATGGCACCGCTTGCGGATCTGGTGGGAATCGAGCGTCAGGTGGCTGTTCTGGCTTTCCAGCTCGGCGACGCGTTTACAAACTTCATTGTCCCGACTTCCGGCTGTCTCCTCGGCGCCCTTGCGGCTGCCAGACTTGACTGGGGCAAATGGGCGAAGTTCCAGATTAAATTCCAGGCAGTGCTGTTTGTTTGTGCATCGGCAGCAGTGGTTCTCGGTGTGTTGATTGGGCTTTCGTAAAAACAGGTAAGAAAAGGCGCAGTACCAGCTTCGGTGCTGCGCCTTTGTTATGTCAGTCTTTTTTGCTGTACACGCACTCGCCGCCGATGACGGTGAAAAGGACATGGAGGTTGAGGAGCTCATCGGCCGGGACGGTCATGAGATCTCCATCGAGAACGGCAAAGTCAGCCAGCATGCCGGCTTTTAAACAGCCCTTCTGGTTTTCCGTAAACTGGGCATAGGCGCCCCAGACGGTGTAGGCCTTTAAAGCGTCTTCCCTGGAAATGGCGTTCTCCATAAAGAAGCCGCCTTCTGGCTCGAGACGTCCGTTGGTCCGCGTGACGGCGGAATGGATTCCGTCAAGGGGATTGGGCGGGGCCACCGGCGCATCGGAGCCGCCGGCGATCATGCCAAGGCCTCTTAAGACAAGGCCGACGGCGTAAGCGCGGGAGGCCCGGTCATGGCCGAGACGCCTTAAGGCCATGGAGGCGCTGTTTGGCGCATGGGTCGGCTGCATACCAGCGATGACGCCGAGGGCTTTGGCACGTTCCCTGGAGTCTCCGGTCACGGTCTGGAAGTGTTCGATATGGAACCTGTGGTCTGGTGTTGGAATCTCGTTTAAAACACGCGCATAGACCGTGAGAACCTGGTCGATGGCCGCGTCGCCGATGGCATGGGTGATGGCCTGCATATGGTGGGAGGCGGCTTCTTTTACGGCCTCATAAAATTCCTCGTCCGTAAACATTTTTGTCCCGCGGTGGCCGGGGCGGTCGCTGTAATCCTCAAAGAGGCAGGCACTCTGGGCGCCGACGGAACCGTCTGCCAGGAATTTTACGGCGCGGACGGTGTAGTGCCGGTCGAAGAGATCCACCTCCGGGCAGGCGAGGAAGTATTCGTGGAGCTTCGGATCCGCCTGTTTCCCAATGGCTCCGCGAAGCGCGCCGTGGAAGCGGAGTTTAAACTGCCCGTCGGTGAGAAGTTTTTTGATATCGCACACGTTGTCCCAGGAGGTAGACATGTCATTTAAGCTCGTGACTCCGTAGGAGAGCAGGCGTTCCTGGGCCGTTAGGAGCGCACGGAGCCGCTTTTCCTGATCCGGGGCGGGAATATGCCGTTTTATGGCCTCGCTGGCGGCGTTGGCGGCACAGCCCGTAAGCGTCCCGTCAGCCCGGCGGAAAAACTCGCCGCCTTCGGGATCCGGCGTCTTTTCGGTGATGCCGCAGAGGGAGAGGGCCATGCTGTTGACCCAAATCATGTGGCCGTCCATGCGGGGAAGCATGACAGGGTGATTGGGGGAAACAGCGTCCAACTCCTCTTTTGTGGGATAGGACGGGTCCTCCCAGACTTCATTGTTCCAGCCCATGCCGCCTAAGATCCACTGGCCGGCCGGCGTGGTCTCTGCCGCCTCCTTTACGGCCGCCAGGATTTCGTTTTTGGAGCGGTCGCGGATGGGGAGCGTCAAAAGGCTCTCGCCGTAGGACTGGAGATGCATGTGGCCTTCGATAAAGCCGGGGACGACGGTTCTTCCCTCAAGGTCGTGGACGTATGTTTCGGGGCCGATGAAAGCGGCGGCGTCCTCATTGGTTCCGACGAAGACAAGCTCCTGCCCGCGGGAGGCAAGTGCCTCGGCACGGGGATTTTCCTGATCTTCCGTGTAAATGTTTCCGTGAAGCCATACATGGTCGGCAAATGATGTGTTCTGTCCGGTGGGATGTTCCATGGTTCCTCCTTTCCCCGCCGGAGACGGCCGGCGGGATGCGTGATTTACTTCTGTATCTGGTACCTTTTGCGCCGCAGCCCAAAAAGCGATTTCCGGCGCGGATTCCGTGTCCAGGCACGGCGTTTTTAGCCGCGTCCGGGTCTATGCCGCTATCATAGCACATCGCCATCGGAAACACAACAAGAAATATGACGTCGTATGTCTTGCACGAAAAACGTCGGTTTGTGGTTGACAGGTATTTCAGGAATTTACTATAATGGGAAATAGAGGGAGCCGCGGAAGGCGGCGGTATCCCGGAGAATGAAAAAATAAGCACCGCCGCACGGTGTGCGTGGGGGGGGGGTAAAAATTGGACACAGTAGAATTTGAGAAACTGGCAGGTTTTGGAGCCGTACAGGAGAGCGGAAAATCCCTGGCCGAACAGGTGGCCGACCGGATTTCCGACATGATCCGGGAACAGGCTCTTACGGCAGGGGAAAAGCTTCCCAATGAATTTGAACTGGCATCGCTATTAAACGTGGGCCGCGGGACTGTACGGGAGGCGGTAAAGCTTCTCGTGAGCCGCAGCGTGCTGGAGATCCGCAGGGGAAAAGGGACGTTTGTGAGGGAGTGTCCCGGAGCCGTGGATGACCCGCTTGGCTTTCAGTATATGCAGGACAAGTACAGGCTGGCCCAGGATCTTCTGGAAATCCGCATGCTTTTGGAGCCGCAGATCGCGGAGCTGGCGGCCGTCCGTGCCACCGATGAGGACATTGCGGAGATCCGGGCGCTCTGCGAAGAGGTGGAGGAGATGATCCGCGCCGGTGTCCCGCATCTGGAAAAGGACGTAGAGTTCCATGCAAGGATTGCAAAAAGTACGAAAAACCAGGTGATGCCGAACGTGATCCCGATTATCACGAAGGGCGTAAGCTATTTTGTGGAGATGACGAATTACTCCCTGGAACAGGAGACCATCGACACACACAGGCAGCTTACGGAGGCCATTGCTGACCGGGACCCCATCGGCGCGAAGGCGGCCATGACGCAGCATTTGATTTACAACCGGGATCGGATGCGGAAATTTGAGGTGCTGGCCGAAAGCGACAGGGAAAAAGAATAAAGGGACAGACTGCCGGAACATTCGGCCGGAAGCCGCGGAGCGTGAAAATGCGTTCCGCGGCTTCCGGCTGTTTTGTTTTAAGCGGAATCACGATATCGTTGGGCAGAAACGATAAAATAAAGGGATGACTTGGACTTGTAAAGATAAAATGCACAAAAAATAAAAATGGAAATGGAGAAAGTACACAAAAAATATATAATTCGGCAAAATATATTGACAAAAAACTTGTGAAAATGATATAGTGGCCTTACAAACATAAGACGTATGATGTCGTATCTTATGAAGCTGCTCTTTGGAGATGAAAAGGAGAAGAACGGCATCAGCACCCCGGACGGGAAACTTGAGAAGGAGAGTTGGAGTATGATGAAAAAGAAAATGAGATGGCTGGCTCCGCTTACTGCCCTGGCAATGCTCAGTATGGCGCTGGGAGGATGCAGCGGCGGCGGAGAAGAGACGGCAGCAGCAGGAACGACGGCAGCGGCCGCAGGAACGGAAAGTACGGCTGCCGCGTCGGGAGACAGCGCGGATGCTGCTGACAAGCCGACGGTAAAGGTCGGCGTTATGTGCCCCATGTCGGGAACAAGCGCCAGATTCGGAGAGTTATACCAGGCATCCATCACAGCAGCCATGAAGGCGATTGAAGAGGACGGGCTTTTAAAGGATTATAATCTGGAGTTTGAGTATGTGGACGACAAGGGCGCCACGGACGGTGCGCCGGCAGCCGCCACCTATGTCCTCGACCAGTACGGTGCAGACGTGGCCATCGGGCATATGCTGACGACCATGGTTCTTGTGTCCGGCCCGATGTTTGAGGAGGCGCAGGTGCCGCTTCTTGGAATCGTATCCGGCCCGGCTTCCGTATCCCAGGGCTTTGAGTACCTTTGCATCGAGACGGGAACCGACTTAATCCAGGCGGAAACGCTTCTCCAGTATCTCGTGGAGGAGAAGGGCTACGACAAGCTTGGCATGATCCATATCAATACGGAGGGCGGTTCTTCCGCAGCAGACCATATCGAAAAGGTTATGAAGGAAAAATATAACCTGGAGCTGGTGACGAGGGATGCCATGACGAATGAGGACACGGACTTCACGGCACAGGTTTTAAAGATGAAGGACGGCGGCGCCCAGGCTGTGATTTTCTGGGGCCTCAACCAGTCCCAGGGAAATACCTGCATGAAGAACATCGAGCAGAACTGGGGCAAGGTGCCGGAGGAAATCCTGTTTGCAGGCGGAACCAGTATGGGCCAGGCCCAGATGACGGAGACCTGGGATGCAAGCGACCTGGAAGGCGTTGTGTTCCCGGTAGGCTATATCCCGGATGAGAGCAACCCATCTATCGTAAGATTCATTGAAGACTTCAAGGAAGCCGATGTACAGAACCAGGATCCGGCCGACGTACCGGCCAGAGTTTATGATTCGGTATTCCATCTGGTGACGGCTCTCAACAACCTTGGGCCGTATGACGTAGAGGCCGAGGACTTCTCCGTGAAGCTCAATGAGCAGCTCAGAAACGCTTCCTTCGACGGTGTTCAGGGACATTTCGATTACAGTGCCTTTGACAACGGCGAGGGACTTGCCCAGATGAATATCGCAGAATGGGGACCGGATTACAGCCAGAGCAGAGTATATCCGAACTAAAAGACAGGACAATCGGGCCGGAATGAAAATTCTGGCCCATTTTTAAAAGGAAAGGAGACCACGGATATGACAATGTTCGTACAGGCCCTGATCGGCGGGATCTCCCAGGGGGCCATCTACGCGCTGATTGCCCTTGGTTACAGCGTCATATACAGCACGTTAAAAATGGGCCATTTTGCACAGGGCGACTTTTACATGCTCGGCGCCTTCATCGGCCTTACCTTATCGACAAGACTTGGGCTCCCGGCAGTCCTTGTATTTACCGGGGCGGCCCTGCTTACCTCCCTTGTGATGCTTGGCCTTGAACGGCTGGCCTACCGTCCCATGTATAACCGCCCCATGAACGCGCTTCTCATCGCAACCCTGGGCATGCAGTACGTGGTGCAGCAGATTGCAAAGATCGTCTGGGGCTCGGACATCAAGCGCTTTCCGGCCATGTTTGACAACCAGGCCATCCATATCCCGTTCTTCGGGGATTCCATCGCCGTAACGCCTCAGAACCTCTGGGTCATCGGAATCTGCGCCTGCCTGATGATTGCACTGGCGCTGTTCATGAAAAAGACGAAGACGGGAATTGCCATGAACGCCGTGTCCATGAATCGGAAAGCCGCGTCTTTAATGGGCGTGAAAATCACGACAATCATCACGGCCACCTACACCATTGCGGCATGTCTCGCCGCCGTGGCCGGTGTCCTCATGGGGCCGGTCTACTCCGTAAGCTTTTCCATGGGAAGTTCCATGGGAACGAAGGCCATGACCGCGGCTGTCATGGGCGGGTTCGGAAGCCTGCCGGGCGCCATGCTGGGCGGCGTGCTTTTAGGCGTGGCGGAGACGCTCTGTTCCCTCTATATTTCCACGGCATATAAAGACGTGTTTACCTTCCTGATTCTCTTGGTGGTATTGTTCTGGAGGCCACAGGGAATTCTGGGTCAGGCGAAGATTACAAAGGTATAAGGAGGACGAACCATGCATAAAGCGAAAAAATCCACATGGATCATAATCGGGATCATGATTGCGGTTGCGCTGGTGGCCCCTCTCGTCGCCGGCCCGAAGAACAATTACATGATGAATATCCTGATTTCCTACTGTTATTTCGGGATTCTTGCAGCAAGCTTAAATCTTCTGATCGGCTACACCGGGCAGATGTCTCTGGGACATGCGGCGTTTATGGCCATCGGCGGCTATGCCTATGCGATTTTAAATAAGACCCTGGGCGTCCATTTCCTGCTTGCCATCATCGGCGCCGTGGCGATTTCGTTTGTCTGCGGCCTGTTTATCGGCCTTGCCTGCTCGAAGCTTTCCACGATTTTCCTGGCCATGACAACGTCGGGCTTTGCGAAAGCCGTGACGATCACCATCACCAACGAAAAATGGCTGACAGGCGGAGCCAACGGTTTTACGGGCATTCCGAAGCTCACGGTTTTCGGCCACAAATTCAGCAATTTTGAGCTTTACTACGTGGCGCTTGCCGTGACGCTTCTCGTCTTTTTATTCTGCTACCGGCTGATTTACTCCAAGACCGGCCGCGCCATGCAGGCTGTCCGCAACGCGCCCATCGCGGCCGCTGCCATGGGCATCAACGTAAACGGATATAAATTCCTGGTTTGCGGCATTTCAGCGGCGCTTGCAGGCCTTGCCGGCTGCATCTATGCACTGAATATGAGCTACCTGTCGGCAGACATGTTCAATAAGACGTCCATCACGCTTTTAACCATGACGGTCTGCGGCGGCATGGGCAGCCTCTTTGGCCCTGTGGCCGGAACGCTGGTAATCGGGACGCTCCCGGAGCTTCTGCGGGTGTTCTCCAATTACCTGGACGGTATTTACGGAATCTTAATTATCCTCGTGATGCTGTTCATGCCGGAAGGAATTTACGGCGGCATCAAAAACCTGGCAAATAAGGTCACGAAAAAAATGGCGGCGAAGAAGGCAGCAGTGAAAGAGGGGTGAGCAGATGGAAAAAGACATTTTACTGAAGGCAGAGAAAATTACCATGCAGTTCGGCGGCTTGAAGGCCGTCAATGAAGTGGACATGGAAATAAAACGGGGCGAAATCCATGCGCTCATCGGCCCTAACGGGGCGGGGAAAACCACGTTTTTCAACGTGATCTCCGGAATTTACATGCCGACGTCCGGCCGTGTGTTTTTTGACGGCGAGGACATCACAAAGCTAAAGCCCCACCAGGTGACGGAACGGGGCATCGCCAGGACGTTCCAGAACATCCTTCTGTTTGAATCCATGTCGGCGTTGGAAAACGTCATGATCGGCCACCATTCCAGGACGAAATCCACGGTGCTCGGCACCATGTTCCACACGAAAAAGATGAAGGAAGCAGAGTGGAAATGCTACCATAAGGCCGAGGAGATGTTAGAATATGTGGGCCTGGGGAATGAAAAGGAGACGCTCGCAAGCAGCCTGCCTTACGGAAAAAAGCGAATCCTGGAGATTGCCAGGGCCCTGGCGAGCGAGCCGAAGATCCTGATGCTGGACGAGCCGTGCGCTGGCATGAACGCATCGGAGACGGATGAGCTGGCAAAGACCATCTACAAAATCCGGGATTCCGGAGTCACGGTTCTTCTCGTGGAACATGACATGAAGTTTGTCATGGGCATTTCCGACATGATTACGGTGCTCGACCACGGCGGGAAGATCTGCGAAGGCGTCCCGAGTGTGGTGAAAAACGATCCGCAGGTGATTGAGGCATATCTTGGCAAGGAGGAAGACGAATGAGTTTCCTGAACATAGAAAATCTGTACGCTTCTTATGGAAATATCCAGGCCCTCAAAGGGATCAGCCTTACGGTGAACCAGGGGGAAATTGTTGCCATCGTGGGTGCCAACGGGGCGGGGAAGACGACGCTTCTCACGTGTATTTCCGGCCTGCTTCCCCATAAAGGGACGATTACCTTTGACGGACAGGAGCTGGGCGGGAAAAATACGGCCGATAAAATCGTGAAAATGGGTATTGTGCAGGTTCCGGAGGGCCGTCAGATCTTCGGAGAGCTGTCGGTACTTGAAAATCTGAAGATGGGGGCCTATACTAGACCAAGAGGGGAAAATCCCCAGGCAGATATTGAGCGTGTGTTCAAGCTGTTCCCGCGGCTTGAGGAGCGGATGCACCAGAAGGGCGGCAGCCTTTCCGGCGGTGAGCAGCAGATGTTGGCCATGGGACGTGCGATGATGGCGCATCCAAGGCTTCTTCTCTTGGACGAGCCGTCCATGGGACTTGCGCCGGTGGTTGTGGCCGATATTTTCCGCAACATCCGGGAATTGAATAAAGAAGGAATTACCATTGTTCTGATTGAACAGAACGCCAAGCTGGCTTTAAAAACAGCCGACAGGGCCTATGTAATCGAAAACGGCGTCATCACGCTTTCCGGCCCGGCAGCCGAGCTGGCCGAAAACGAGGAGATCCAAAAGGCATATTTAGGCGGCTGATGAAAAGGAGAAAACGGTATGGAGAAACTGATAAACCAGGAGACGAGGAAGATTGCGCCGGAGATGGATCCTTTAAGGATGGGCATGGGCTGGACCGAGGAAGACCTTTTAAAGCCCAGCATCCTGATTGAGAGCACCTTTGGCGACAGCCATCCCGGCAGCGCCCATCTTTTGGAGCTTGTGGAGGAAGCGCGCCAGGGAATTGCAGAGGAGAACGGAAAGGGCTCGAGATATTTCGTCACGGACATCTGCGACGGCATGGCACAGGGCCATGACGGGATCAATTACTCCCTGGTTTCCAGGGACATCATCAGCCAGATGATCGAGATCCACGGGAGTGCGACGCCCTTTGACGGCGGCGTGTTCATCGCAAGCTGCGACAAGGGGCTTCCGGGGAACCTGATGGGAGTCGGAAAGCTGAACATCCCGAGCATTGTCATGACCGGCGGCGTCATGGAAGCCGGGCCGGATTACCTGACCTTGGAGCACATGGGAAAGTACAGCGCCATGTACCAGAGAGGCGAAATCACAAAGGAGAAGTTTGAATATTACAAGCACAACGCCTGCCCGTCCTGCGGCGCCTGCTCGTTCATGGGGACGGCCGGCACCATGCAGGTCATGGCCGAGGCCCTTGGGCTCATGCTGCCGGGAAGCGCGCTGCTTCCGGCGACCTGTGAGGAATTAAAGGAATTTGCCAGGGAGGCGGGCCGCCAGTCAGTGCGTCTTGCAAGAATGGGGCTTAAGGCACGCGACATGGTGACGGAACAGTCCTTTGAGAACGCAGTCATCGTCCATGCCGCCATTTCCGGCTCGACCAATGCGATTCTCCATCTGCCGGCCATTGCCCATACCTTCGGGATTACCATGGATGCCAAGTCCTTTGACCGGATCCACCGAAATGCCCATTACATACTGAATGTGCGTCCCACCGGCTTCTGGCCGTCCCAGTACGTGTACTACGCAGGCGGCGTGCCGGCCATCATGGAGGAGATCAAGTCCATGCTGAACCTGGACGTGATGACGGTGACGGGAAAGACCCTCGGGGAAAACTTGGAGGACGTGAAAAAGAGCGGCTACTACGAAAAAGCGGCGGAACATTTAAAGAAATATGGGATTGACCGGGAGGAAATTATCCGTCCGTTCGAGAAACCTCTTGGGAAGAACGGAACCATCGGGATTCTCTACGGGAACCTGGCGCCGGAGGGAGCCGTCGTCAAGCATTCGGCCGTGCCGAAGGAGATGTTTAAGAAGGTGCTGAACGCCAGGCCTTTTGACAGCGAGGAAGCGGCCATCGACGCGATTATCAAGAAGGAGATCCATCCGGGCGACGCCGTCTTCGTCCGCTATGAGGGGCCGAAGGGAAGCGGCATGCCGGAGATGTTTTACACCGGCGAGGCCATCTGCTCCGACCCGGAGCTGGCGGCCAGCGTTGCATTGATTACGGACGGCCGTTTTTCCGGCGCATCGAAGGGGCCGGTGATCGGCCACGTATCGCCGGAGGCTGCCGACGGCGGGCCCATTGCGCTGGTGGAGGAAGGCGATTTAATCGAGCTGGATATCGACGCCAGGGTTCTGCGGATTATCGGCGTGAAAGGAAAGAAGCGGACGCCGGAGGAGATGGAAGAGATCCTCAGAGTCAGGAAAGAAAACTGGAAGGCGCCGAAAGGGCGCTATGAGGACGGCGTGCTGCATCTGTTTTCGGAGCACGCAGTATCGCCGATGAAGGGCGGATATATGGAATAGAAGGAAAGCCCCCGGGACAGTTTGTGCGGAATGATATGCTCCCTTCTAGGTAGACAGTTGAAATAATAAAACTGTTTATCAAGGAGGGAGCATTTCTTATGCGTAAATATTCTGCTGAAGATAAATTACGAATGGTAAAGCTTATTTTGGAAGCTAAACATAGTATTACATCTGTATCAACAGGCGAAGGAATTCATCCTACTACTTTAGAAGAATGGATTCGTAATTATCAGTCTATGGGTTCAGAAACCTTTTACAACAAAGGATGGACCAAAAGAACTTCTGCCGAGAAAGAGATTGCCGTACAAGAGTATCTTTCTGGTCTTGGTTCACTACGTGATATTTGTAAAAAATATAAAATTTCCAGTACTCGTACACTCAGGCAATGGATTGCGCTGTATAATGGTCATAAGGAACTGAAGGCTTCCAGAACAGGAGGATGTAGTCTTATGACCAAAGGAAGAAAAACAACGTTTGAAGAAAGAGTGGAAATTGCATCCTACTGCATTTCCCATGGCCATAACTATGCTGAAACATCAGAAAACTTTAAGGTGTCCTATCAGCAGGCACGAAATTACACTATCAAATACGAAACAGGCGGAGTTCCTGCATTACAGGATAACCGCGGCAAAAGAAAATCGGAAGATTCTCTTACAGAGGTGGAAAAGCTTCAAGCGGAGTTGAAACTGGAAAAAGCCAAACGGCAACGTGCAGAAATGGAGTTATCATTCTTAAAAAAATTAGAGGAAATCGAAAGGAGGCGGGGCTGAGCCTGATCCGCCACGAGCATATCTATCAGGCTGTCAAAGAAGAACAGAAAGAACACGATTATCCGATACAGGCGCTTTGTAAGATTGGCGGTGTTTCAAGGGCGGCTTATTACAAATGGCTGAACCATGAAATGTCAGAGAATGAACAGGAAAACCGAAAAATTGCGGAACTGATAGAAAAAATCCACATAGAATCACCTGATAAGGGTTATCGCAGAATCCGTGATGAGTTGGAGCGTTACCATGACATTGATGTAAATGATAAACGTGTTTTGCGCATCTGCCGGAAACTTGGTATCAAATCCACCATTAAATATGCAAACGATAGCTGTACAAGACAGGCTGCAAATCCACAGTACATAGCCGAAAATATCCTGAATCGTGAATTTACGGCAGAAGCTCCGAATGAAAAGTGGTTGACCGATGTAACGGAATTTCATTACTATATCGGAAATGAAAAGCACAAGGTATATTTAAGTGCAATTCTTGACCTGTATGACCGAAGAATCGTATCCTACCGTATTGGAGACAGTAATAGTAATGCATTAGTGTTTGATACCTTTGATGATGCAGTCAAAGATAATCCTGATGCACATCCAATGTTTCACAGTGACAGAGGCTTTCAATACACCAATAGAGCCTTTCATGCAAAACTTGAAGCAGCAGGGATGATGCAGAGCATGTCCAGAGTAGCAAAGTGTATCGATAATGGACCAATGGAAGGATTCTGGGGAATTCTAAAACGGGAGCGTTATTATGGTAAACGATTTATGGACAGAGAATCACTGGTGGTCATGATAGAGAAATATATCAATTACTATAACAACAGACGTTTGCAGAGGAAGCTTGGTATAGTAACACCAATGGAGAAACACGAAAAATATTTACAGGCAGCGTAAAAATCTGCCAGCAGGTGATACCTACTGGCAGAAAAAAATTATATTTTTTTGATTGTCTACTTGACGGGAAGCAGTTCAGAATGTCCCGGGGGCGAGTTTTTACATGTTTATGACGGCGTTTTGGAATTCGGCTTCTGTTTCGGCGAAGTTTCTGACGAACATGGAAGTCAACTGAGTTTCTCGTATAATTTTTCCGAAATCATCTCTCTTTCGATTTCATGATTATTCAGCATGTCCTTTAGCTTCGTTTTGACTTCCCTGCCTTTAAAACGCTTGTGATTATCTAACGATTTCAAAACTACTTTTGCGAATTTCCCAAGACCTTCATAATCTTTTACAATAGCATTATAATGATATTGCTTTAATTCTTCGATTGGTGTATTAGCATCATCAGAGGATTGTTCCAAAGTTATCTGCTCTTCTGAAAAGACTTCTTCGGAGATATAGACGACATCGCAGGTATCAGGTCTTTCAAAACCAATGATGAGCGGAACAATATCATCAATAGAATCTTTCTTATCATCGACTCTCCATAGAGATAGTTTGTTATCTGATGTTTTTATACAATTCGTAATGGCATCTGCTTTTACTCTTTTTACTTCTTCCCTTGCCTGAGCTTCATTTGAGCTCAGATGAGTTTCCTGCCATTTTGAACGAGCAATTTTTCTTACATAATATGCCATTTTATTCCTCGCTTAATTCTTTGATCACATCATTGATATACTCCTTAAACCACCCAACATCTGTCCTGTCCCGCAGACTAATCAAGGTCGGCAAATGTCTTTTATCTTCCCAGGCTTCAAAACACTTCACAGATAAGTCCTGGATTTCTATATCAGGATTCGATATACCTGCCAAAGGAATCAGTTCAAGGTTACTTCTTCTGGAAGCAGGCAAATTACCGACAATAAACAATAGATGTTTCAACAGGTATTGATTATCATAGATATGCTGAAGATAGATGTTTTGCAGCACAGTATCCGCTATAATACCATACTTATCAGATAATTGATTAAAATATCTCTCTGCTAGAGATTCATAACCCATTTCAAAGGGGGTCTCAGCCAAAAGCTTTGAGAGTATTGGAATTTCTCTGCTCATGATCTTGTCCTGCATATTCTTAAATTGTTCAGCAATATTTGAACGATACAGATTGCTGAATCTTCTGATTTCATTTTTATGTATATTCGCACTGGTATCTGAATATGTCGGTTCACCGAAAAGAGCGTTTTCTTCCAGCCACAGCCGTTCATAATCAGCAGGGTTAGATGCAGTAGTATTATATTTCAACGCTATTTCAATCCTTTCTCAATTTCAAGTGCAATGGCGATATAGGCCTTGTACATTTTATTGATATTGCCGTTATGAAAGCGCATGGCCTGATTGTCGCCAATAGAATTGATGTCATAGGAAAACTTCGTGAAGCCGCCTTGCTTTGTGATGTACTTTTCTATGATGACATTGCTTTCTTCGGCTTCGATTTCTTTCCTCGCAACATTCCGAACAGACATTTCAGTTTGATTAGCATCATCAAAATATGCTGATTGTGTCGGCATTTCAGATGATGTGTCAGAATTCAAGATATCGCAGTTTAAAGCCATCCTGTTAGAAACAATAGACATCAAAGAAGCAAAAGCATCCATCAGATCGAAAAATTCACTTTCAAATGCTTCTTTTAATAGTTCGATTCTATCTAAATTATTACAGTTTTTTTGAAAATTTATACGGCTCGATGTTATTTCCACAACCGCCCCTGATTCGTTTATGAAAACAGGCATAATCAGAACCCTGGACTGACCGTTTGGCTGTAATTGCAATTCATTGGAAGTGGCTGGTTTGTAGCCTCTTTTCCCAAAAAAGTCAATCAATTTTACATAGTGGTCTAAATTACTGGTACTGAACTTCTCAAAATTCCCAAATAAAGAAAACCTAATCATACTTTGCATTGTACACCAATCCTTTCATCTGTTATTTTACAATGTGCTCGTTGGCTTTTTCTGTTGATTAAGCTCTGTTTCATGTTCATTCTATTTAAACTCACCAATTTTCTGATTCCCCATTTTTATTATATCAAATTCATATAGATTCACAATAGATTTTAAAGGATTGCACGAAAGAATTTATGTTCCAAACCAAAACACCGTCCCCCCTTCGTCGCACTCCACCCCATACTCCATCCCATGAGCCTCAAGGATCGTCTTTACGATAGAAAGCCCGATACCGGTGCCGAGATTCCGGCCGCTGTGGTGCTGGCTCCTTTGGTACCGCTCCCAGATGAGTTTCCGGTCGGCTTCCGGGATCGGATCGCCGGGATTCTGTACCTCCAGCCGGAAAGAATGTTCCCCGGCCTTTAGCCAGACCGTGATGGTTCCGCCTTCGGGCGTGTGGTTGATGGCGTTATAAAGGAGGTTTCGCATCACCTGGCTTAATTTTAACGGATCCCCATGGATCATGAGCTCCGGCACACTGCTTTTAAATTCCAGCCGGATCCCATGCTTTTTTGCGGCCGCGAGGCAGCGGGACGTCTCGGACTCCGCCAGCTCTCCCAGGTTTATGTCTTCGAGATTCAGCCGGAGATAGCCGGACTGGAGCTGGGAGTAGTCGAGGATATCGTTTACCATCTCCGTCATCCGCCGGGATTCCGAGATAATGAGTTCCAGATCTTCGTTCCGTCTGTCCTCATCCTTCCAGTCGATGTCCCGCACCATCTCCGCGTAGCCGGAAATCACGGAAAGCGGCGATTTCAGTTCGTGGGACACGTTGGCAATCACTTCCTTCCGCAGCACATCTACCCGGTGGAGCGCCTGCCCCAGCACCTCCACGGACTCGGCAAGCTGGCCGAATTCGTCAGTTCTGGCCACCTCCGGCTTTGCCGCAAAGTCATTTTCTGCCAGCCGGTCGATGGTGTTCTTGATGGCATAAATCGGTTTGGTGAAATGCCTGGAGCAGACGAAGGCCAGCACAGAGGCGGCCAGGGTCAGGAAAATACTCAATATGATAAGCTGGCGGCGGTTGAGGTGCAGGATCGTGTCGATCTGAAGCTCATGGTGGATGACGAGATAGCTGTCGCGGCCGCCGAAGGTAATCGGAAAACCAATTTCCACGGCTACGGCCCTTCCGCCGGCTTCCACCACATTCTGATAGGGCGCTCGCGCAGAAATCACGTCAAACTGACGGTCGCGCGTGATGCTGTCCCATACCTGCATTTCCGGCTCCTCCGGCCGTTCCGTTTCCGGCCCGGGCTTGATTTCATGGCCCAGTGCATAAATCGTCACAAGGCGGCCGTCTTCTCCAAGAAGAAACAAGGTGCCGTCGGTAATGCGGCTTAAAAACGGCAGGAACCGGCCGTCCTCCGAAAGATCGCTGTTCTGGAGCGTCTCCATGGCCGGCTGGAGCCTGTTCTGCGTGTCCTCCAGGGCTGCGGCGGCATAGTTCTGCTCAAACAGGAAAATCTGCACGACCCACATGAACACAACGGCGAACAGAACGAGCCCCATCATAATGCTCCAGAGCTGGAACACCATCCTGGCTCTCGGCCTTGTCTTTTTATTTTCCAATGGCTTCTCTGTCATATTCAAATTTATACCCCACTCCCCAGACCGTTTGAATGATCCCGCGGTAGCGCCCGAGGTGTTCCCGCAGGGACTTGATGTGCGTGTCAATGGTGCGCCCGTCGCCGAAATAGCTGTATCCCCAGATGGATTCCAAAAGCTGGTCGCGGCTTAAGACGATGCGTTCGTTTTGTGCCAGCTTGAGCAGAAGTTCAAACTCCTTGGGCGGCAGGGTGAGCTTATTCCCGTCCAAGGTCACGATGCGGAATTCCGGCATGATGGTAAGGCTGCCGAAGGTCATGGAGGTTTCCGTCCGCCCTTTGCTGTTTCTCCTTAAAACGGCCGCGACGCGGGCCATCAGCTCCCTGGGGCTGAAGGGTTTGGAGACATAGTCGTCGACGCCGAGACGGAAACCCATGAGCTTGTCGTATTCCTCTGTTCTGGCTGTCAGCATGATAACCGGAACATCGCTTATTTCCCGGAGCTTTTCTAAAGTCTCGAAGCCGTCCATTCCCGGCATCATCACGTCTAAAATCACCAGATCGCATGGAGTTGCCTGAAAGATACGGAGGGCAGAGCGGCCGTCCCCGGCTTCCTCACATGTATAGTTTTCCAGTTCCGCATACGTTCGGATCAGCCTGCGGAGTCTGGCATCATCGTCTGCAATCAACAAGGTCGGCATGGAAAAATTCCTCCTTTCGGATTTGCTTTTACTGTTCTGATTATAGCACCGTGTCCGGCCGCATGGAAAGAGTTCTCACAAAAACCTGAAAAATTCCTCACAATTTCCCCACATTTCTTCCCTATGATGCAGGAAAAGGACGATAAAGGAGTGCAGAAATGTTGAGACGAACGGATGTCGGAAATTCAGCGGGAAAACGATGGCGGCCTGTCTATGTCTATGCCGCGGCCAGTGCCGCGCTGTTCCTTATCTCTTCCTGGCAGGACGGCTTTTGTCCGGAAGTTTCGTGGAGCTGCCTGGCTTATCCGCTTCTTGGCGGGTGCATCGGCTATCTTCTGATCCGGCATTTCGCCCCGCACGCAGGAAAATCGGAATACTACCGGCTGTTTTCCTGGCTCTACAACGGGGGGCTCGCTGTCCTGACTGCCGGCCGGGTCATCTCTGGAGCCATATCAAAAACAGGCACAGGCCCTGCGTACATGCGGATGGCGGATATTGCCGGATGGACGCTTCTGGCAGTGGGAATTTTCGTACTGATTATGGCAGAAAAAGAAAGCAGAAAGGAAGAATCATAGGAAGATGACAAAGAAATTTGGAAAGAAATTCTGGCTTTATGTATCAATCGCCGTGCTGTTTCTTGTGCTCGGCGCGGTTTGGGTCTTTCGCGGGAAAGGCGGCGCGGCAGCCCCGGCCGGCATGATGATGCAGGGGGAACAGGCAGCGCCCGACGTGGTGAACGCCGAAACGCCGGAAACGGGAAGTATTTTCCTGACGACAGACCTGACCGGCACGCTGGAGTCCGCCGATGTGGTTCGCGTCTATGCGAAGGCCTCCGGCGATGTGACCGATGTGAAGGTAAAGGCCGGAGATGTGGTGGAACAGGGCCAGGTCTTGTTTGAAATCGACACGGATCAGGTGGACACGGCAAAAAATTCCATGGATTCGGCGGCCCTCTCCCTCTCGGAGGCGAGAAGCAGCCTCTCCCGGATGCAGATTTTGTATGACGCCGGGGATCTTTCAGAACAGGAATATGAACAGTATGCCAATAGCGTGAAGTCCGCCGAACTCCAGTACGAGTCGGCGAAGCTGGCCTACGAAAAGCAGGTGGAATACAGCACGGTGACGGCGCCGATTTCCGGCACCATCGAAAGCTGCAGCGCCGAGGTCTATGACCTGGTGAACCAGAACGCCGAGCTCTGTGTGATTACCGGAGAAGGCCAGAAAACGGTTTCCTTCTATATTACACAGCGGATGCTTTCCAATGTGGCGGTCGGTGACGCCATGACTGTGGAAAAGAACGGGAAGAGCTATGACGCGGTCATCACCGAGGTCAACACCATGGTGGACGAGGACACGGGACTTTTTAAGGCGGAGGCCCAGATGGAGGACACCGACGAGATCGCCACGGGCAGTACCGTGAAAATTAAGCTTGTGACCGGCCGCGCGGAAGATGCCATGCTGATTCCCGTGGATGCCGTCTATTATAACGGCGGCGAGGCGTATGTCTATGTTTACCGGGATGGTACGGCAAATATGACGGCTGTGGAAATCGGCTTAAACGATTCTGATTATGCCGAGGTGCTTTCCGGGCTTTCGGAGGACGATCTGGTGATCAGCACATGGAGCTCCAACCTCTATGAAGGCGCCGCGGTACGGTTAAGGGAAGATATGGCGGCAGAAAGCGCCGGTGACGAGACGCCGGCCGCAGAGCAGGAGGGCTAGCGTATGGGAATTACAAGATTCGTACTGAAACGCCCGGTCACAACCATTATGGCGCTTTTGTGCCTGCTGGTATTCGGAATTTCCTCGGTCTTTTCCGCAACCCTGGAGCAGATGCCTGACACAGACCAGCCGATGCTAATCATCATGGCGACTTATTCCGGCGCCGGGCCCGAAGACATCGACGAGCTGGTGACGCAGCCCATCGAAGACGAGGTCAGTACCCTGGAGGGCGTAAAAAGCATCAGCTCCACTTCCGGCGACGGGAACGCCAGGATCATGCTGGAATACGACTACGGCGAAGACATGAGCGAGGCCTATGACGAGCTTTCCAGAAGCCTGGACAGCCTGGCAAGGCGGCTTCCCGACGATGTGGAAACCAGCGTCATGGAGATGAGCATGAACGCGGGAACCACGATGATGCTTTCTATTTCTCATGCGACAGAGACCGAGCTTTATGACTATGTGGATCAGAACATCGTCCCGGCCCTGGAACAGCTCTCCACAGCGGCAGACGTGGAGGCCATGGGCGGCTCCTCGGAATACATACGGGTGGAACTGAAATCCGACATGATGAAACAGTACCAGGTGACGATGGATTCCATCATTTCGGCTGTGACGGCGGCAGACCTCTCCTACCCGTCCGGCGACGCGGTCTCCGGGAACCTGGAGCTTTCCGTCACCACTTCCTCCGACAACGATACCCTGGAAGACCTTCTGTCGGTGCCGATTACCACGGGCAGCGGGAAGATCATTTATCTGGAGGACGTGGCAGATGTCTACACGGCCGAGGAAAGCCGCGGCGGCATATCCCGCTACAACGGCCAGGAGACCATTTCCATCTCCATTACGAAACAGCAGAGCAGCACGGCCATGGAGCTTTCCGACGATGTGCATGAAGTCATCGAGGCGCTGATGGCCGAGGACTCCGACCTCACCATTGAGGTCGCCAATGACTCCGCCGACAGCATCATGAGCTCCCTCATGGATGTGGCAGAAACCATGGTGCTGGCCGTCGTCATCTCCATGATTATTATTTTCATGTTCTTCGGCGACTATAAGGCGTCATTGATTGTGGGAAGCTCCATTCCGACGTCGATTTTAATGTCCCTGATTTTGATGACGGCATGCGGCTTTTCCTTGAATACGATCACCATGAGCGGCCTCGTCCTCGGCGTCGGCATGATGGTGGATAACTCCATCGTCGTTCTGGAAAGCTGTTTCCGGGCGCTGGATTCCATGGAACAGAAAGGGATTTTGGAATATGCAAAGGCGGCTCTCTCCGGCACCAATATCGTCGTCATGTCGGTCGTCGGCTCGACGCTTACCACCTGCGTCGTGTTCATCCCGCTTGTATTCCTCCAGGGCATGAGCGGCCAGATGTTCGGCCCCATGGGCTATACCATCGTGTTCTGCATGAGCGCGTCCCTGCTCTCGGCCATCACGGTCGTCCCGCTCTGCTACATGGCTTATAAGCCCCAGGAGACAGACCGGGCGCTGATGTCGCGGCCCATGGTTCATATGCAGGAGGCCTACCGGAAGGTCATGCCGTCGCTTTTAAAGCACAGGGGCCTTGTCATGACGGTATCGGTAGCCTTTATCGTCGCCACCCTGTTTTTGGCAGGCGGCATGGAAGCCGAGCTCATGACGGCCGATGACACCGGCACCATCTCCGTGAGCATCGAGACGCGGCCGGGACTCATAAGCGAGCAGGCGGAAGAAATGTTAAACCAGGCGGAGGCCATTGTGGCGGCCAACGAAAACGTGGATTCCTACATGCTGCGGTATAACGGAAACAGCGGCAGCATCACCGCCTATTTAAAGGATGACCGGGCAATGGAGACAGACGAGATTGTGAGCCTTTGGGAGACGCAGATGGCAGACATCGAAAATTGTACGATTGAGGTGGAGGCGTCCACGTCCATGAGCATGATGGGGCGAACCAGAGGCTATGAGGTGATTCTGCACGGCGAGGACTACGACGAGTTAAAGGAAGTCAGCGACGAGATTGTCGCGGAACTGACGGCCAGAGACGATGTGATCAACGTCCATTCCAGCCTGGAAAACACGGCTCCCGTCGTCGCCATCAACGTGGATCAGGCGGCGGCATCCGCAGAGGGGCTCACGGCCGCCCAGATCGGAAGCCAGGTAAAGCAGATGTTAGACGGGGAGGAACTGACGACGCTTACCATCGACGGGCAGGAGATAAGCGTCATGGCCGAATACCCGGACGGAGAGTATGAGACGGTGGCCCAGGTGGAGAACATGATTCTCACAAAGCCCTCCGGCGGCTATGCGGCGCTTGCGGACGTGGCGGAGGTCACGTACCGCGACAACCCCAATTCCATTTCCAAGACGGACAAAAAATATGAAATCACGATTACGGCCGAGTACACCGGAGGAAACGTGAAGGCGGCCATCGACAGCGAGGTCATCGCGCCGCATCTTTCCGCCTCCATTACAACCGGCGTCAACAGCAGGGATCAGATGATGAACGAGGAATTTTCCAGCCTTTATGAGGCCATCGCCACGGCGGCCTTCCTGGTCTTCGTCGTCATGGCGGCCCAGTTTGAATCGCCGAAGTTTTCCTTCATGGTGATGACGACGATCCCCTTCAGCCTGATCGGCTCCTTCGGCCTTCTAAAGCTGACCGGCGTCACCATCAGCATGACCTCGATTCTGGGCTTTCTGATTCTCGTGGGAACCGTCGTAAACAACGGCATCCTGTACGTGGATACGGTGAACCAGTACCGGCTCACCATGGATTTAAAAACGGCTTTGATTGAGGCCGGCGCCACGAGGCTTCGCCCGATCCTGATGAAGAGCCTTACGACGATCCTTTCCATGATCCCCATGGCCCTTGCCATCGGAAGCAGCGGTTCCACGACGCAGGGCCTCGCCATCGTAGACATCGGAGGCCTGACCGTGGGCGTCTTCGTGGCCCTGTTCATGCTCCCGGTTTACTACGATATCATGAACGGAAGAAAGGAACGGACGGTTCTTGATATTTAACATGTCAAAAGGAGTTGGTTTTTTGAAGAGAAATAAGGTTCTTTCCGCGGCCTGCGCCGCTGCCCTCTGCATGGGAGCCGTTCCCGTGCAGGCGGCCGCCGCCAGCCCGGAGTTTGCATATACGGAAGAAAAATGGGCCTCCCTGGAGGATAATGTGCTGGAATATGAGGAGATTGCGGATTTAATCCATGAATATAACGCGACGGTTCAGCAGAATCTTCTGGATTACAACGACTATAAGGGAAAATCCAGTCTGGATATCTCGAAGGAATATTATAACTCGGCCGAAGACATGCTGGAGCGGATCGAATATCCCGAGGATGACGATGTGAGCTACGCCTCCAGGCTTTCCTCAGCCTTAAGCAGTGAGATCCAGGCGGAAAATTTGGTGGAACAGGGCGATAACAACGTGGATGACGGGGAGATCGTAAAGCTCGGCTACGATATGGAGGAAGCGGAGCTGGTAAAACAGGCGGAACAGCTCATGATAAGCTACTGGAGCCAGACGGAGAGCCTCGCCGTTTTGGAGGACGCCGTGACCCAGGCGGAGAATTCCTACGAGGCGGCTGTGACGAAAAAGGCGGCCGGCATGGCGGCCCAGGCGGAGGTGGACTCCATGGCCGAGGCCGTGACGACGGCGAAAGCGTCGCTCCTTACGGCCAAAGGAAGTCTGGAAAAGACGAAGGAACAGCTTTGTCTGATGCTCGGCTGGCCTTACGGCGCAGAGGTTGATATAAAAGAAGTTCCGCAGCCGGACTTGGAGAAAATCGGCGCCATCGACGTGGAGGCCGACATTGAGACGGCCCTCGAGAACAATTATAGCTTAAAGATGACGGCAAAGCGGATTGAAAATGCCCGGTCGGCAAGTGTCCGCGAGACCCAGGAGCGGACTTATAAAAACCAGAAGGAGACGGCTTCCACCAGCGTGAAAAACGCTTACAACAGCCTGCTTTCGGAAAAATCCGGCTATGAGCAGGCGTTGGAGAGCTATGAACTGGCAAAGACAGAGCTTTCCGCGTCTGCGGCGCGGCTTCAGGCCGGCACCATCACGGCTAAAGATTATGCGTCGAAGGAATTCGCCCTGCTGTCCGCCGAGGTGAGCCTTAAAACCCAGGAATTGTCGCTGCTTACGGCGCTTAACGAATACGAGTGGGCCGTGAACGGACTGGCGTCCGTGTCCTAGGAGGTGGCTGGAACATGAAAAGAAAAAGAACCCCCGGGCGTGAGAGCGGCCGATTGAGAAGCCGTGCCGTGTGCCAGCTTTTCCTTGCCGTCTGCGCCGTGTCTGCGGCCGCTGTTTTCCTTCCGGTGAAGGCGTCTGCGGCGGAAGCCGGGGGAATCGTCATTGAATATGAAAATCTCCGTACCCTTGTAGAAGAAGGAAATCCTGACCTTCTGGAATCGAAAACAGCCGTAGAGGAAAACGCCGAGCCATACAGAAAGATGCGGGAGGAGCTTCTTGAAGAACAGAAAAATATGGAGGATATGGCCGAGTCCTATGAGGAAGACGGCGACGAGGAGATGGCCTCTTTTTATGAGAATGCCGCCGATCTTTTAGGCGATACCATCAGCCAGCTCGGCGTCACGCTCCGGAACATGACATCGGCCAGCCAGGAAAAGAGCCTTAAGGACATGGCCGACTCCCTCACGAAATCGGCTCAGTCGCTGATGAATTCCTATTGCCAGACGGCATCCCGGGTTTCGGCGGCTGAAATGGAACTTCAGGCGGCACAGGCGGAGTACGACGAAGCCGTCGTGAAAAGGAGCGCCGGTTTGGCAAAGGATGCCGATGTGCAGTCAGCAAAGGAAGCCGTCCTGGGGGCGGAGACGTCCCTTCTCTCCCTGAACAGCCAGAAGGAGCAGCTAAAAGCCAGTCTGTTGAGCCTTCTTGGGCTTGGGGATGAGGAATATGTGCAGATTGGCGGGATTCCAGCGCCGGATTTATCTGCGGTGAAAGCGCGGGATTTTGAGGCTGACATGGCCGAGTCCGTAAGCAATGACAGCGCCCTTTTTGAAGCCAGAAGAGCGCAGGCCAAGGGGACGGACGAACGGGAACTGAGGGAAGAAAAGATCGAAACGGCCGAGGCGGAAGCCGAAATGAACTTCCGCTCGGCCTGGGAAGAGCTTCAGGCGGCCCTGCTCCAGTACGAGGGAGCAGAAAAAACCTATGAGGCCGCCTGCCAGACGTATGAAGCCCTTCAGAGAAAGCAGGCAGCCGGCCTCTTAAGCCGCGCCGATTCTCTGAGAGGCGAGGCCGACTTTGCCGCGGCCCAGGCATCCATGGATTTCGCCTCCATGAACCTTTACGGGACGTATGAGTCGTACCTGTGGACGGTGCGCGGAGTCTAGGTTCAGCCTGCGAAGGCGTTGCAGGTCTTAATGACAAAACGCATATAGCGGTAAAGGGAATCGAAATCGTCCTTTTCCAGACGGACAGAACAGTCCCCGCTCCGCGTGACGCCGTCCATTCTGGCGGCGAAATCCGCATTGCGCTCCATCCGGAAGACGATGTCCATGGTATGGGGCGCTTTTTTCGCGTCCTGCTTCGGAAGCTTGAGGGCTTCTTTGATGGCCGTTTCATAGCGGCTTTCCAGCATGTTCCAGGAACAGCAGACGGCGCTCTGGGAATTTAACGCCTTTTTCGTCTCCACATAGAAAAACGGGGCGGAAAGCTCGGACTCCGCCTGCGGACGAAGCAGGTCGTCGCCGGTCACAAGGATCACGGGGACGCCGTATTCCTCTGCGAGGAACCCGTTGATGCCGGTTTCTCCCAGTTCTTTCCCGTCGACGGAAACCGAATGGATCAGGGATCCGGAGATCGTATGGGCCATGACGCCATGGGAGTTGCTGCGGCAGTGGTAGCCGAGGAAAATGGCGCCGTCGAAGGTACCGTCAAAGCCCTCCATCATGCCGTATTCCTTAAACGCGCCGTTGCTGGTGACAAAGGAGACGCGCTTATCGAGCCTTGACGGCAGGAGATTGTCCATGTTGCCGTGGCCGTCGTTTACGGTGATCTCCGTGACGCCGTTTTTAAATAGAAGGTCAGCAGCCAGGTTGACCTCGTTTATCATGTTCAGCCTGTACTCGTCATAGAGCGCGCCGCCCCGCATGGTAAAAGCCGGGTTGCTGTTTCCCCAGATACCTTCGATGTCGGCGGAAATGTAGATTTTTTTCATGATGAAACCTCTCTTTTGTGGTGGATTTTTTGTATGGTTCTATTGTAGACGGAATGGCGGGGATTTGCAATGCGGATGTGGGTGCTTTGCCACTATAAAAGAAAAGAAGAATCCCTCGACTGTGTCAGCACCACGGTCGGGGGATTCGTTCTTTGTCCAGATGGACTTGTTATTGCGTTTTGCCTACTGGCATTATAGCATATGCAATTTTAAAAATCTATACCCTTATCTCACAGTCCCCACAACCCGCACATTTCCGCCGTCCTTAAATAAACCGGAACAATTATACTGCCAGGTTCCCTTCTTTAAAGGAATCTCCTTCGTCATGTTTTCCGAACCGATGGAAATACGCTGTTCATTGCCGTCCGGGTCAAGGAGAAATAAATCGACGGTTCCGCCCTGAATATCGGAGGTGATGGTTAAAACCAGGGTTTGATTGTCTTCTGCCAGGAAAGCACCGGACGTCGCAATGTTCCTCTGGCCTGCGTTGTTTGCAAAATCCATGGTGCTGTCTGGATGTTCCTGGGAAGCGCCGTTATTGGAAAGCAGTTTAACCGTATCTGACTCGCTGTCATACTGCACCGAATATCCAAGCTTTGTGAGCAGCTCGTCCGCCGGCGCATACAGGCTTGTGTCCTGTTCCCCCTCCATCGAAACCGAAATGAGGGGCTTTTCAAGAGTCAGGGGACTTCCGTCAAGCGTCACCTTCGCGCCGCTCGGAACGGCGGACTGAATGGCCGCGGCCGCAAAGGCCGTCGTGACCCCAAAAGTTCCGATGATAATTCCTGCCGCCACACTTTTTAAATCAAACAGCTTCATTGACAGATCCCTCCCATTTTGAATTTTGAATGCCGGGGCGCAGTGCTTGACCGCCGGCAGATAAGATAAGTATATTATACGGTACTGTCTTCTGAAAAACAATCGTTTTTCCCGCCGTCCATAAACTTTTCCATCAAAACTCCCGGCGATCTGTGCTATACTGTCTTTAACATAGAAAACAGGAGGGCGTCATGTCTGCAAAATTAGAAAAGGGAAGCCGCGTCGGCCTCGTCTGCTGCTCCAACGGGCTTTCGGAAAGCCGCCGGAGTGAAATGGAAAAACTCGAAGAAACGCTTTTAAAGCTTGGCCTCGTGCCGGAAAAGAGCCGGTGCATGTATGCCGGCAGCACGGTTTTTTGCGGCACGGGAGAGGAGCGGGCCGCAGAGCTTATGCGGTTTTATGAGGATCCGGGCATCCGTGCTATTTTCGACGTGTCCGGCGGCGATACGGCAAATGGGATTCTTCCGTACCTGGATTTCAGCAGTATTGAAAAGTCAGACAAACGGTTCTGGGGATACAGCGACCTGACGTGCATCATCAACGCCATTTACGCCAGAACCGGCCGCCCATCGGTACTGTACCAGATCCGGAACCTGGTGGGAGAAGACGGGGAGAGACAAACCAGGGCTTTCTCAGATTCCGTCATGGGAGACGGAAATTCCCTGTTCACGTTCCCTTACACCTTCCTCCGGGGAGATCATATGGAAGGAACGGCCGCCGGCGGCAACATCCGCTGTCTTTTAAAGCTTGCGGGCACCAAATTCTGGCCGGACATGAGGGGGAAAATCCTGGTTTTGGAGGCTTCCGGCGGAGAAGTGCCGCAGATGGCATCATTTTTATGCCAGCTAAGGCTTATGGGCGTTTTTGAGGAGATAAGCGGAATCCTGCTGGGTACCTTCCTCGCCATGGAAAAGGGAAGATGCCGGCCGTCCATGGAGGAACTGGTGCTGGAAGCCGCCGGAAAAGAGATTCCCGTCGCAAAAACTGCGCGGATCGGCCACCGTGCAGATTCCCGAGCAGTCATAATCGGCGAAAAGCTCTCTCTCCGGGCCCCTGCCGAATAACCGCCCGCCCCGCCGCATATAGTTACAGAAAGAAACAGGCAGGGCGGTGAGGCGCATGACATTCCGAAAACAGCTCATTCTGTTTTTCGTGACGGCGGCTGCCGACCTGGCTCTTTTTGTATGCCTGACTTTTGCCGTGTTTTCACCGGCGGCGCCGGACGGCCGTGCCATGTCAGACGGCCTTGCCGTGTCGGCAGACGAAGCGCCGGGAGCAGAGCCGGGGACAGTCGTGGCCCTGACCTTCGACGATGGCCCCGATAAGGAATACACGGCGAAGCTTCTGGACGGCCTTAAGGAGCGCGGTGTCCATGCCTCCTTTTTCCTCATCGGGAATTCCATCGAGGGAAACGAAGACCTGGTGCGGCGGATGGCAGAAGAGGGGCACCTCGTCGGCGTCCACTGCCTGTACCACACGGAGCTCACGAAAGAGAGCGTTTCCGACGCCGTGAGCCAGCTTGGCGAGACGAAAAGCCGAATCGCCGCCGTCACGGGAACAGAGCCGGAATACATGCGCCCGCCCTACGGCGCCTGGAATGACGCACTGGAGGAGGCAGTCGGCATGACGCCGGTTTTCTGGAGCGTGGATTCCTTAGACTGGAAGGTCCAGGACGCCGGCCGCGTCACGGAAAATGTCCTGCGAAAGACGGAAAGCGGCGACATTATCCTCATGCACGACGGCTTTTCCACGTCGGTGGAGGCGGCCCTCCGGATCATTGACAACCTTCTTTTGAGAGGTTATACTTTTGTTACCGTCGACGAATTGATGGTAGATTAGAGGAAAACCATGGATTTATTTGATTTTATGCGGGCCGGCGCCATGGAAAAGGAGTCGCCCCTTGCATCGAGAATGCGTCCCGTCACCCTGGATGAGGTGGTGGGGCAGCAGCATATTATCGGAAAGGACAAGCTCCTTTATCGGGCCATCAAGGCCGACAAGCTGGGCTCGGTGATTTTCTACGGGCCGCCGGGAACGGGAAAGACGACTCTCGCCAAGGTCATCGCCAACACCACCAGCGCAGAGTTTGAACAGCTAAACGCCACCACAGCCGGGAAAAAGGACATGGAAGAGGCCGTAAAACGGGCCAAGGACAGGCTCGGCATGTACGGGAAAAAGACGATTCTCTTCATCGACGAGATCCACCGCTTTAACAAAGGGCAGCAGGACTACCTTCTCCCCTTCGTGGAGGACGGAACGGTGACGCTCATCGGCGCCACCACGGAAAACCCGTATTTCGAGGTCAACAACGCCCTTCTTTCCCGCTCACGGATTTTTGAATTGAAGCCTCTGGAAAAGCAGGACATCAGGGAACTGATTCTCCGCGCCGTCACCGATGAAAAGCGGGGCATGGGCGGGTACCATGCCGAAATCACCGACGAGGCCGTCAGATTCCTGGCGGACGTGGCAAACGGGGATGCCCGCGCCGCCTTAAATGCCGTGGAGCTTGGCGTCCTGACGACAGAGCCGTCGCCGGACGGGAAAATTTATATTACGCTGCCCGTGGCGGCCGAGTGCATCCAGAAGCGGGCCGTCCGCTACGATAAGGACGGCGACAATCACTACGATACGATTTCCGCTTTCATAAAAAGCATGCGCGGCTCCGACCCGGACGCTGCCCTTTACTACCTGGCGCGGATGCTGTACGCCGGTGAGGATGTGAAGTTCATTGCCCGCCGGATCATGATCTGTGCCGCCGAGGACGTGGGAAACGCCGATCCCCAGGCCCTTACGGTGGCCGTAAGCGCCGCCCAAGCCGTCGAGCGGATTGGACTTCCCGAGGGACAGATTATTTTAGCCCAGGCCGTGACATACGTGGCGTCGGCGCCGAAAAGCAACGCCGCCTGCGTGGGGATTTCCGAGGCCATGGAAGCTGTCCGGACGAGAGAAACGCCGCCGGTGCCCGTCCATCTTCAGGACAAGCATTATAAGGGCGCTGAAAAGCTGGGTCACGGGAAAGGCTATCTCTATGCCCACGACTATCCGAACCACTATGTGAAACAGCAGTACCTGCCCGACGGCATGGAGGGGGCGAGCTTTTACCGCCCCACGGAAAACGGGTATGAGAAGAAGATAAAGGAACATTTAAAATGGCTGAAGGAGGGGGAATGACATGCGGATTCTTGTGGTAAACGACGACGGGATCCAGGCGCCCGGGATCGCACATCTGGCGCGGACGGCGCAGAAATTCGGAGAGGTCTGGGTCGCCGCCCCGGACAGCCAGTGCAGTGCCATGTCCCACCGGATCAGCATTTTCGATAAACTAAGAGTCAGGTCGGAGCCGAATTTTGAGGTGAAAGGCGTACAAGCCTGGTCGGTTTCCGGGACGCCGGCCGACTGCGTCAAAGTGGCGCTCGCTTACATCATGCCGGAGCGCCCGGACATCGTCCTTTCCGGGATCAACAACGGCTGCAACGCCGGGGCAGATATCCTCTATTCAGGGACAGTAGGAGCCGCCATGGAGGCGCTGGCCTGCGGTATCCCGGCCATGGCTTTTTCCGCCGAAACCTGCCGTGATCTTCAGACGGCCGATGCCTATCTGGAGGATATCATAAAAGACCTGTTAGAGCGGGAAATCGCGCCCTATGAGATTTGGAACGTAAACTTCCCATCATGCAGGCCGAAGGAAATCTTATACGACCGATTCCCGTCGGCACGCCCCGGCTGTGAGATGGTCTATACGCCTGAGGAGCTCCCAGACGGGAGCGTAAACCTTGCCATCTACGAAAAATACTGCACGGAAGCAGAAGAGGGGAGCGACGCGAGGGCCATTTTAGACGGCTGCATCTCCGTCGGCAAGCTGGAAAACGCCCTTTTAAGGGCCGCGAAACGGAAATAACAGGGACAAAGAACGCTGCCGCAGCAATGGCGAAAACCAAAGCTGCGGCAGAGAGGTGGAATCCCGCTTACGTGCCCCGCCGCAGGCGGAGAATCCCGTAAGTGGGATTCTTTCTTATATTTCTCCCAGATTATCCGTGATATTCCACGTGCAGAAGCTCATGGACTTTTTCGGCATCCTTCAAAACCCCGTCCTCATAAAGTCTCAAAACAACCGGGTTCTCGTCGGAGCGTTTCACAAGGGCGCCCTTGTCGGCCGTATAGAGGCCGGAAGCACGCTTCTGTTTGTCTTCCCTGATGCCCTCCGGCTGGCCGGCGCCGCCGATGCAGCCGCCGGGACAAGCCATGACTTCCACGAAATCAAAGTGTTCTTCGCCGCTCTCAATCAGGGCAAGCAGCGCCTCGGCGTTTCCAAGGCCGCTTACGATGGCGGCATGAAGCGTCTTTTCGCCCACATCGATGGAAATCTTCTTGATGCCGTCCAGGCCGCGGACACCGGAGTATTCGATTTCCTGGAGAGCAGCGTTGTTTCTCTCGGCCACACGTCTGAGCGCCGCCTCGGTGACGCCGCCGCTGGCGCCGAAGATCACGCCGCCGCCGGAGCGGATGGAAAACGGCATGTCAGGTGCGCTCGGCTCAAGCTCCGGGTACTGGATGCCCAGCTCGCGGATCATGGCGGCCAGCTCCTTCGTGGTGATGACCGCGTCGATGTCGCGGACGCCGTTTCTCACAAATTCCTCCCTGGCCGCTTCGGCCTTTTTCGCCGTACACGGCATGATGGCGACATTGTAAGTCTCTAAGCCGCATTCTTCGTCGGACGGCTTATAATATTCCTTCAAAACGGCGCCGAACATTTCCATCGGGGATTTGCTGGTGGAGATATACGGCAGCAGCTCCGGGTGCTTCGTCTCCGCAAAACGGATCCATGCCGGGCAGCAGGAGGTAAACAGCGGATATTTTGCGTCCCCATGCTTTTCCAGCTTTTCAGCCAGCTCGTTTGTCTCCTCGATGATTGTCATGTCAGCGCTGACGCTGGTATCAAAGGCCAGGTCGAAGCCGATCATATGAAGCACCGTGTAAATCTTTCCGATGGTGTTTTCACCGGGCTTCATGCCGAATTCCTCGCCGAGAGCCACCCGAACAGCCGGGGCCACCTGGGCGATCACGCGCTTCATCGGGTTGTAGATGGCCTTCCAGACGTCGGCCGTATTTTTCTTTATGGTGATGGCGCCTGTGGGGCAGACAGCCGCGCACTGGCCGCAGTTCACACATTCCGTCTCCGCCAGTTTTTTATTAAAGGCCGGCGCAACCATCATGTTGGAGCCGCGGTGGGTGAAGTCGATGGCTCCCACGTGCTGAATCTCGTTGCACATGCGGACGCAGTCGCCGCAGAGAATGCACTTGTTGGCATCCCGGACGATGGAATGGGACGAATCGTCGATAGGATAGTTGGGCCGGTTGTTCTGAAAGCGGATATGGTCGAGGCCGAACCGCCTTGCAAGGAACTGGAGCTGGCATTTCTGGTTCTTCTCGCAGACCGTACAGTCGCGGCAGTGGGATGCCAGAAGAAGCTCCAGAATCATCTTCCTGTGGTGGTGCAGCTTCGGCGTATTGGTGCGGATCACCATCTTGTCCTTCGGCGGCGTGGAGCAGGAGGCGATGATGCCGCCCCGTTCGTCCTCAACCACGCACATGCGGCAGGCGCCGTAGATGGAGAGATCCGAATAGTAGCAGAAGGTCGGAATGCTGATGCCGACTTTCCGTATAACCTGAAGGATGTTTTTTTCGTCGGTGAACTCTGCGCGGAGTCCGTCAATAATCATGTATTTTGCCATTTCATTCCCCTCCTACACTTCTTTTACGGCGCCGAAGCTGCAGCCGTCGATGCAGGCCCGGCACTTGATGCATTTCTCCTGGTCAATGACGTGAGGCTGCTTCACGGTGCCGGAGATGGCTCCGACAGGACAGAGTCTCGCACACTTCGTACAGCCGCGGCAGAGCTCAGGATCGATCCGGAGGGAAACGAGGGCCTTGCACTGGCCGGCCGGACATTTCTTGTCGATTACATGGGCCAGGTACTCATCCCGGAAGTATTTTAAGGTACTGCTGACCGGCGACGGTGCCGATTTGCCGAGGCCGCAGAGAGCCGTCTCGGAGATAGTGGAAGAGAGATCCTCCAACAGGTCAATATGTTCCGGCGTGCCGCGGCCCTCGACGATGTCGGTGAGAAGCTCCAACATCCGCTTGGTGCCCTCACGGCAGGGGACGCATTTTCCGCAGGATTCGTTCTGGGTGAAGTTCATGAAGAACCTGGCGACCTCCACCATGCAGCTTTTATCGTTCATGACGACGAGGCCGCCGGAGCCGATCATGGCGCCGACTTCCTGGAGAGAGTCAAAATCCAGGTGCATGTCCAGATGGTCTTCCGTGGCGCTGATGCAGAGGCAGCCGCCGGAGGGCCCGCCGATCTGGACGGCCTTAAACTCCCCGCCCTTTACGCCGCCGCCGATGTCGTAGATGATCTGGCGGAGCGTCGTGCCCATGGGAACCTCGATGAGGCCGGTGTTGTTGACGTTTCCTGTCAGGGCGAAAGCCTTTGTGCCGTGGTTGTTGTCGGGGCCGATGGTCTTATACCAGGCGGCGCCGCGGTTGATGATCGGGGCCACGTTGCAGTAGGTTTCCACGTTATTTAATACGGTCGGCTTGTCAAAGAGGCCGTGTTCCACGGTACGCGGCGGCTTGACGCGGGGCATGCCGCGGTTTCCCTCGATGGAAGCCGTGAGGGCGCTTCCCTCGCCGCAGACGAAGGCGCCGGCGCCCTGGCTGATCTTGATGTCAAAATCAAAGCCGGAATTTAAGATATTCTTTCCGAGAAGCCCGCGGTCCCTGGCCTGCTCGATGGCGATGGAGAGACGCTCGACGGCAAGCGGGTACTCGGCGCGGACGTAGATATAGCCGTTGTGGGCCTTTGTGGCGATGCCGGCGATGATCATGCCCTCGATGACACGGTGGGGGTCGCCTTCCATCATGGAGCGGTCCATGAATGCGCCGGGGTCGCCTTCATCACCGTTGCAGACGATATATTTTTCCGGCTCCTCCTGGCGGAGCACCTGGCTCCACTTCTTTCCGGTCGGGAAGCCGGCGCCGCCGCGGCCCCTGAGCCCGGCCTCGGAGATTTCTTCGACAACTTCTTCCGGCGTCATGTCAAAAAGCGCCTTGGCGACGGCGCTGTAACCGCCGACGGCGATGTATTCGCGGATGGACTCGGCGTTGATGTGGCCGCAGTGCTCCAAGGCCACGCGGGTCTGCTGTTTGTAGAACGGGATGTCCTCCTGTCTTTTATAGGGCTTTCCGTCCTTGTCACGGTAAACCAGGCGGTCGACGACGTTGTCATTTAAGATGCTCTGCTCTAAAATGTCTTCGCAGTCCTCCACCTTTACTTTTATGTAAAGCCAGCCCATAGGCTCGATCCGAAGGAGAGGCCCCATCTCGCAGAAGCCGTGGCAGCCGCTCTTTTTAAGCCCCACGCTCTCGTCGTGCGCCTCCTCTTCAATCTGAAGCGTGCAGCGGATATCCCGCTCCTCCATAAGCTCTTTTAACCGGTCATATATTTTTAAGGAACCGCCGGCCACACAGCCCGTACCGCCGCAGATTAAGATCTGCTTTCTCTGGGCGTTTAGAGCGCGCTTAAAATCTTCGCGCTTTTTTTCCAGCTCTTCCCGTGTATTGATGCGTGTGATAATCATTCGGTCATGCCCTCCTTTTCACGGATTTCCTTTAACATCTGACGGGCCTTCTCCGGCGTCATGGACGGATAGACGTGGTCATTGACGGTACAGACAGGGGCCAGGCCGCATGCGCCGAGGCAGGATACGGTCTCCACCGTGAACATCATGTCGTCGGTGGTTGGCTTTTTGTCGGTAACGCCGAGCTGTTTTCGGATTTCCTCCAGGATCGGGACGGACTTTCTCACATGGCATGCCGTGCCGTCACAGACCTTGATGATGTATTTCCCCTTCGGTTCCAGGGAAAAGTTTTCGTAGAAGGTCGCCACACCGTAGATTTTCGCCTCGCTGATGCCGAGCTTTTTCGCCGCATAGGTGAGCGCGTCCTGGGGGAGGTAGTGGTATTCCCGCTGGATGTCCTGCATGATGCCGATGACAAGAGATGGGTCATAGTTGTGGGCGGCCAGGATCCCATCAAGTGTTTCAATGCTTGTCTGACTCAAAGTAAATTCTCCTCTCTGCTTTTTTGTCCGATTATGATATTGTCAATTTTATCACAAAGACAGGGAAAGATACAAGAGCGTTTATGCATAATAAACAAAGGAGATACAGGCAAAAAAGTATAAAAAATTCATTTTTAAAAAATAGAGGAAATCTTTCTTGACATATTGACAACTGCATGATAAGATGAAATGTGCACTATTATGGTATCGTGTGCCTAAGGGTACCATTATGCCCAAAAATAGTTATTATATAGAAAGAAAACAGGGGTGAAACGTCAATGGAGAAAAGCAGAATACGTCCGGTGCCGGCCGGCAAGAGCGTAAGAATGAGCTACTCGAGACAGAAAGAAGTTCTCGAGATGCCCAACCTGATCGAAATCCAGAAGAATTCCTACCAGTGGTTTCTCGATGAAGGCCTGAAGGAAGTCTTCGAGGACATTTCCCCAATCGCGGACTTTGCTGGTCATCTGAGCCTGGAATTCGTGGACTTTACATTATGTAAGGATGATATCAAATATACGATTGAGGAGTGCAAGGAACGGGATGCGACTTACGCTGCGCCCTTAAAGGTCAAGGTAAGACTCTGCAACAAGGATAAAGATGAAATCAACGAACACGAGATTTTCATGGGTGACCTTCCGTTAATGACGGATACCGGTTCATTCGTGATTAACGGCGCGGAACGTGTCATTGTCAGCCAGTTAGTACGTTCCCCTGGAATCTATTACGGAATCGACCACGACAAGATCGGTAAGGAGCTTTACTCCTGTACCGTAATCCCGAACCGCGGTGCATGGCTCGAGTACGAGACCGATTCCAACGATGTTTTCTATGCCCGCGTCGACAGGACGAGAAAGGTGCCGGTGACGGTACTCGTCCGCGCATTGGGATTCGGTACCAATGCGGAGATCATCGACCTGTTCGGAGAAGAGCCGAAGATCCTTGCAAGCTTCGGAAAAGATACCTCCGACAATTATCAGGACGGCCTTCTGGAGTTATATAAGAAGATCCGTCCCGGCGAGCCGCTTTCCGTGGACAGCGCGGAGAGCCTGCTTAACAGCATGTTCTTCGACCCGAGAAGATACGATCTTGCGAAGGTCGGACGCTATAAATTTAATAAGAAGCTTCACTTCAAGAACCGCATCGTCGGCCAGATATTAGCCGAGGACGTGGTGAACACGGCGACCGGGGAAATCCTTGCTGAGGCCGGTACGACGGTGACGAAGGAGAAGGCCATTGAGATCCAGAACGCGGCCGTTCCCTGTGTCTGGATCCAGACCGAGGAGAGGAATGTAAAAGTCCTTTCCAACATGATGGTGGATCTTGCCGCCTGGGTGGATTTCGATCCGGCTGAGATCGGTGTTTCGGAGTTAGTATTCTACCCGGTGCTTTCCGGTATCCTGGAAAAAGCAGGGGATATGTCCGAAGAGGAATTAAAGGCGGAACTCCATAAGAACATCCACGACCTGATCCCGAAGCACATTACAAAGGAAGACATCATCGCTTCCATTAACTATAATATGCATCTGGAGTACGGAATCGGTACAAAAGATGATATCGACCACCTCGGAAACAGAAGAATCCGTGCTGTCGGCGAGCTTTTGCAGAACCAGTACCGCATCGGGCTTTCCAGGATGGAGAGAGTCGTCCGCGAGCGTATGACGACTCAGGACATGGACGGCATCACGCCCCAGTCCTTAATCAACATCAAGCCTGTGACGGCGGCTGTGAAGGAATTCTTCGGAAGCTCCCAGCTTTCTCAGTTCATGGATCAGAACAATCCGCTTTCCGAGCTGACCCACAAGAGACGTCTCTCCGCCCTGGGCCCCGGCGGTCTTTCCAGGGACCGTGCCGGTTTCGAGGTTCGAGACGTACACTACACCCACTACGGCCGTATGTGCCCCATCGAGACGCCTGAGGGACCGAACATCGGTCTGATCAACTCCCTGGCCACCTATGCGAGGGTGAACCAGTACGGCTTCGTTGAGGCACCCTACCGCACCATCGACAAGAGCGATCCGGCAAACCCGAGGGTTACGGACGAGGTGGTTTACCTGACGGCCGACGAGGAAGACAATTTCATCGTGGCCCAGGCCAACGAACCGCTTGACGAGGACGGACACTTTGTCCACAACAATATTTCCGGACGTTTCCGTGAGGAAACCTCTTCGTTCCAGAAGCGTTCCATCGACCTGATGGACGTATCCCCGAAGATGGTATTCTCCGTGGCAACTTCCATGATCCCGTTCCTGGAGAACGACGATGCCAACCGTGCCCTGATGGGTTCCAACATGCAGCGTCAGGCCGTTCCGCTTCTTAAGACGGAGGCGCCTGTTGTCGGAACCGGTATCGAGGCAAAGGCTGCCGTAGACTCCGGTGTCTGCGTCCTTGCAAAGAACGCCGGCGTGGTGGAGCGTTCCGCTTCCAACGAGATCATCATTAAGAGAGATTCCGACGGGAACCGCGACGTTTACCGTCTTACGAAATTTACGAGAAGCAACCAGTCCAACTGCTACAACCAGAAGCCCATCGTCTACAAGGGAGACCATGTGGAGGCAGGCGAGGTAATCGCAGACGGCCCGTCCACCAACAACGGTGAGATTGCCCTTGGAAAGAACCCGTTAATCGGCTTCATGACCTGGGAGGGCTACAACTACGAGGACGCTGTCCTGTTAAGCGAAAAGCTGGTTCAGGACGATGTCTACACCTCCGTCCACATCGAGGAGTACGAGGCAGAGGCCCGCGACACGAAGCTGGGGCCGGAAGAGATCACGAGAGACGTTCCGGGCGTCGGCGAAGATGCCTTGAAAGACCTTGACGAGCGCGGAATCATCCGCATCGGTGCCGAGGTTCGTGCCGGTGATATCCTGGTTGGAAAGGTAACTCCGAAGGGAGAGACTGAGCTGACCGCAGAGGAGCGGCTCCTGCGCGCCATCTTCGGTGAGAAGGCAAGAGAAGTCCGTGATACCTCCTTGAAGGTGCCTCACGGCGCATACGGCATTATTGTGGATGCCAAGGTATTTACAAGAGAAAACGGCGATGAGCTGGCTCCCGGCGTGAACCAGTCCGTCCGTATCTATATTGCACAGAAACGTAAGATCTCCGTGGGTGATAAGATGGCCGGCCGTCACGGAAACAAGGGTGTTGTTTCCCGCGTGCTGCCTGTTGAGGATATGCCGTTCCTTCCGAACGGACGTCCGCTCGACATTGTGCTGAACCCCCTGGGCGTGCCGTCCCGTATGAACATCGGGCAGGTGCTTGAGATCCACTTAAGCCTTGCGGCCAAAGCCCTCGGCTTCAACGTCGCAACGCCTGTCTTCGACGGTGCTGACGAGAACGACATCCAGGATACCTTAGAGCTTGCAAACGACTATGTGAACATGGAATGGGAAGACTTCCAGGAGAAGTACAAAGACCTGATTAAGCCGGAGGTTATGGAATATCTCGGCAATAATCTGGAGCATCGTGCCCTCTGGAAGGGCGTGCCGATCCAGAGAGACGGAAAAGTCCTTCTCCGCGACGGCCGCACCGGCGAGTATTTCGACAGCCCGACTACCATCGGACACATGCATTACCTGAAGCTTCACCACCTGGTAGACGATAAGATCCATGCACGTTCCACGGGACCATACTCCCTCGTAACCCAGCAGCCTCTCGGCGGAAAAGCCCAGTTCGGCGGCCAGCGTTTCGGCGAGATGGAGGTTTGGGCCCTCGAGGCATACGGTGCATCCTATACGCTCCAGGAAATCTTAACAGTCAAGTCCGACGACGTCGTGGGCCGTGTGAAGACCTACGAGGCCATCATCAAGGGCGAGAACATTCCGGAGCCGGGTATTCCGGAGTCCTTCAAGGTACTGTTAAAGGAGCTCCAGTCTCTCGGCCTCGACGTGCGCGTGCTGCGTGACGACGGCGAGGAGGTAGAGATGACCGAGACTATCGACTACGGCGACACCGACCTGCGCTCCATCATCGAGGGCGACAGACGCTACAACGAAGAAGACTCCTTCGGAAGCTACGGCTACCAGCAGCAGGAATTCAAGGGCGACGAGCTTGTGAGCGTGGAGGACGACGACTATACAGAGGATGAGGGTGCAGACGACGAGGATCTCATTGACGACGACTACACCATTAACGATAATGAATAGAAGGGAGTACCGTTCATGCCTGAGACAAATGAAACTTATCAGCCGATGACATTTGACGCGATCCGCATCGGACTTGCTTCTCCGGAAAAGATCCTGGAATGGTCCCACGGCGAGGTTAAAAAGCCGGAAACCATCAATTACAGGACGTTAAAGCCGGAAAAGGACGGCCTGTTCTGCGAGCGGATCTTCGGACCGAGCAAGGACTGGGAGTGTCACTGCGGGAAATATAAGAAGATCAGATACAAGGGCGTTATCTGCGACCGCTGCGGCGTCGAGGTGACGAAGGCAAGCGTGCGCCGCGAGCGTATCGGACACATTGCTCTGGCCGCCCCGGTCTCCCATATCTGGTACTTTAAGGGGATCCCGAGCCGTATGGGCCTGATTCTCGATATCTCCCCGAGAGTCCTGGAGAAAGTCCTTTACTTTGCATCGTATATCGTACTGGATGCCGGAACGACCGGCCTTCAGTTAAAGCAGGTGCTCTCCGAGAAAGAGTACCGTGATGCCGTTGAGAAATACGGCTACGGCACCTTCCGCGTAGGAATGGGCGCCGAGGCCATCCAGGAGCTTTTGCAGGCCATCGACCTGGAAAAAGATTCCGAGGATTTAAGAAAAGCTTTGGCAGATTCCACCGGCCAGAAGCGGGCGCGCATCATCAAGCGCCTCGAGGTGGTTGAGGCCTTCCGCAATTCCGGAAACAAGCCGGAGTGGATGATTATGAACGTGATCCCGGTAATCCCGCCGGATCTCCGCCCGATGGTACAGCTTGACGGCGGCCGTTTCGCAACATCCGACTTAAATGACCTTTACAGAAGAATCATCAACAGAAACAACCGTCTCGCAAGGCTCCTTGAGCTTGGCGCGCCGGATATCATCGTAAGAAACGAGAAGAGAATGCTCCAGGAGGCCGTTGACGCCCTGATCGACAACGGCAGGAGAGGGCGCCCCGTAACGGGCCCCGGAAACCGTGCCTTAAAGTCCCTTTCCGACATGTTAAAGGGAAAACAGGGACGTTTCCGTCAGAACCTTCTCGGAAAACGTGTTGACTACTCGGGACGTTCCGTTATCGTCGTCGGGCCGGAGCTTAAGATTTACCAGTGCGGCCTCCCGAAGGAGATGGCCATCGAGCTTTTCAAGCCCTTCGTTATGAAGGAGCTTGTGGCAAACGGGACTGCCCACAATATCAAAAACGCGAAAAAGATGGTGGAGCGTCTCCAGCCCGAGGTTTGGGATGTGCTGGAAGACGTCATCAAGGAGCACCCGGTTATGTTAAACCGTGCGCCTACCCTGCACCGTCTTGGAATCCAGGCCTTCGAGCCGATCCTGGTAGAAGGCAAGGCCATCAAGCTTCATCCGCTTGTTTGTACCGCCTTCAACGCCGACTTCGACGGCGACCAGATGGCCGTACACCTTCCGCTTTCCGTAGAAGCCCAGGCGGAGTGCCGGTTCCTCTTACTTTCGCCCAACAACCTGTTAAAGCCGTCGGACGGCGGCCCCGTTGCCGTTCCGTCTCAGGATATGGTTCTCGGTATCTACTACCTGACCCAGGACCGTCCCGGCGCAGAAGGCGAAGGCAAGTTCTTCAAGAGCCCCAATGAGGCGATTCTGGCCTATGAAAACGGCGTCGTGACGCTGCATGCAAGAATCAAGGTGCGCGTGACGAAGACCATGCCGGACGGACGGACGCTGACCGGCGTTGTGGAAACCACCGTCGGCCGTATCCTGTTCAATGAGATCATTCCGCAGGATCTCGGCTTTGTGGATCGTTCCATCCCGGGCAACGAGTTAAAGCCGGAAATCGACTTCCTCGTAAAGAAAAAACAGTTAAAGCAGATCCTTGAGAAAGTCATCAACACCCACGGGGCCATCCAGACGGCCATCACCTTAGACGACATCAAGGCCATCGGCTACAAATATTCCACAAGAGCGGCCATGACCGTATCCATTTCCGACATGACCGTTCCGGCTTCCAAGAAGCAGCTTCTTGCAGACGCCGAGGCAACCGTTGACCGGATTGCCAAGAACTTCCGCCGCGGCCTCATCACTGAGGAGGAGCGGTACAAAGAGGTTATCGACACCTGGAAGGAGACTGACGACCAGCTTACCCATGACCTTCTGACAGGTCTTGACAAATACAACAACATCTTCATGATGGCGGACTCCGGAGCCCGTGGTTCCGATAAGCAGATCAAACAGCTTGCCGGTATGCGAGGCCTCATGGCAGATACGACGGGACACACCATCGAGCTCCCGATCAAGTCCAACTTCCGTGAAGGTCTTGACGTACTGGAGTACTTCATTTCCGCACACGGCGCCAGAAAAGGCCTTTCCGATACGGCTCTCCGTACGGCCGACTCCGGATATCTGACGAGACGTCTCGTTGACGTTTCCCAGGATCTCATCATCCGTGAGACCGACTGCTGCGAGGGCAAGGAAATCCCGTACATGGAGATCAAGGCGTTCGCGGACGGAAAAGAGACCATCGAGAGCCTGGAAGAGCGTCTGACAGGCCGCTATATCGCAGAGACCATCGTTGACCCGGATACGGGCGAGGTGGTTGTGAAGGCGAACCACATGTGTACGCCGAAGCGCGCCCATGCCGTCATGGAAGTGCTTCAGAAATTAGGAAGAGATTCCGTGAAGATCCGTACCGTCTTAACGTGCAAGTGCCACATCGGTGTCTGCGCCAAGTGCTACGGCGCCAACATGGCGACGGGCCAGCCGGTTCAGGTGGGCGAGGCAGTCGGCATCATTGCAGCCCAGTCCATCGGTGAGCCGGGTACCCAGCTTACCATGCGTACCTTCCATACGGGCGGCGTTGCCGGCGGCGATATCACACAGGGTCTTCCGCGTGTCGAGGAGCTTTTCGAGGCAAGACGTCCGAAGGGACTTGCGATCATCGCAGAGTTCGGCGGCGTAGTTGCCATCAAGGATACAAAGAAGAAGCGCGAGATTATCGTGACCGACAACGAGACTGGCAACTCCAAGACCTACCTGATCCCCTACGGATCCAGGATCAAGGTTCAGGACGGCCAGGTTTTAGAGGCCGGCGACGAGCTGACAGAAGGAAGCATCAACCCGCATGACCTCTTAAAGATCAAGGGCGTCCGCGCCGTACAGGATTACATGATCCGCGAGGTACAGCGTGTCTACCGTCTCCAGGGCGTTGAGATCAACGACAAGCACGTGGAGATGATTGTGCGCCAGATGTTAAAGAAGATCCGCATCGAGGAGAGCGGAGATTCCGATGTCCTTCCGGGAACATCCATGGATGTGCTGGAGTTCAACGAGATGAACGAAGCTCTGGAGGCAGAAGGCAAGAAGCCGGCAGAGGGCAAGCAGGTGATGCTCGGTATCACGAAGGCCTCTCTGGCAACCGACTCCTTCTTATCGGCGGCTTCCTTCCAGGAGACCACCAAGGTTCTGACCGAGGCGGCCATCAACGGCAAGGTTGACCACCTGATCGGCTTGAAAGAGAACGTCATCATCGGTAAGCTGATCCCGGCCGGTACGGGTATGAAGCGCTACCGCGACATCCGCCTTGGAAACGACAAGGTGGAGGAAGAGCCGGAGGAGATCCAGGAGTTTTCCGAGGAGCCCCTTGAGGACGCTCCCATCGGGGAAGCCGAGGAGATCATCTTAAACGAGGACGATACCCAGGAAATTTAATCAGAAACGATACAGAAAGAGTTCCGAAAACGGGGCTCTTTCTGCATATCCGGAAGGTTCGTCCGGACTAATAATCATTGCAAGAGGAATTTTGATATGATAACATTATTATCAGGTATCTTTATCAAAAACAGGGACCAGACGGAAAACGGCGAGGTGCGGCGCGCCTACGGGATGCTTTGCAGCCTGGTGGGCATCGGGCTCAACGTCCTTCTGTTTGCCGGAAAGTATCTGGCCGGTGTCATCAGCGGTTCCATCGCCATCACGGCCGATGCTTTCAATAACCTTTCCGACGCCGGTTCGTCATTCATCACGCTGGTGGGCTTCAAGTTTTCCGGGATGAAGGCGGATGCCGGCCATCCCTTTGGCCATGGGCGGATCGAGTACATATCCGGCTTCGGCGTGTCCATGATTATCATTCTCATGGGAGCCGAGCTGTTTAAAAGCTCGGTGGAAAAGATCCTGCACCCCGAGCCGGTGGCGGCCGGGACGCTTTCCATGGCGATTCTTGTGGCGTCCATCGCTGTGAAGCTTTACATGTGTTTATACAACCGTTCCATCGGAAAGAAAATCGGATCGGAGGCCATGAAGGCGACGGCCATGGACAGCTTAAGCGATTCTGCGGCGACGACTGCCGTGCTGCTTTCCATGGGCGTAACGTATGTGACAGGGAAGAATATCGACGGCTGGTGCGGCCTTCTCGTAGCCGGGTTTGTCCTTTATGCCGGATACAGTGCGGCAAGGGACACGTTGAACCCGCTTCTTGGCGAGCCGCCGTCGGCCGAGTTCGTGGAGGAGATTAAGAGCACGGTCATGGCCCATCCGGAAATTTTGGGGATTCACGACCTGGTTGTCCACGATTATGGCCCTGGAAGACGGATGATTTCGCTCCACGGCGAGGTGTCGGGCGACTGCGATATTTTTGAGATCCATGATGTCATCGACAGGATTGAAAAGGAGCTGAACCAGAAGTTAGGCTGTGAGTCGGTGATCCATATGGATCCCATCGAGGTCAACAATAAGACCGTGGAGGAGACGAAGGCCGTGCTGGTAAACCGGTTAAAGGAGCGGTACCCGGAGATTTCCATCCATGATTTCCGCATGGTGCAGGGGCCGACCCACACGAACCTGATTTTTGACGCCGTTGTGCCCTTCGGCTTTCCTCTGAGCAACGACGAGGTGAGAGAGGGGATTGAACGGCTGGTGGACGAGACATGGGAAAATTATTTTGCCGTCGTCCAGGTGGAACAGTCTTACGTTTAGGGAGGCGGCGGTTTTATCCGCGTTTCCCAGGCAAATAAAAAGGTATGGAGGGAATTGGCATGAATGAGACAATCACAATGTATCAGGGGGAGAGAAAAGGCGGCGAGGCGCCGGAGTTCCTGACTAAGGCCGAGGGGGACAAAGTCCGGGCGTTTCATAAGTCGCTTTCTGAGTATGAACAGACGCCGCTTGTTTCTCTGGATTCCATGGCGAAAAAGCTTGGCGTCGGCGGGATTTATGTAAAGGACGAGTCGAAGCGGTTCGGGCTCAAGGCTTTTAAGGCGCTTGGCGCGTCCTATGCGATCCACTGCCTGCTGGAAGAAGACGCCGGGGAAGCGGGAGACATGTTCTGCGCCGAGGCTGTTTCCGATGAGGGCGGGACGGTGCATCCGGCGTTTCCCGGCGGAAAGGGGAAGGTCTTTGTGACGGCCACCGACGGGAACCACGGGAAAGGCGTGGCCTGGTCGGCTTATAAGGCGGGCGGGCGTGCGTTCGTGTTCATGCCAAAGGGCTCCAGGCAGTGCCGGGTAGACGCCATCGCGGCCATCGGCGAGACGAAGGTGACGGTGACGGACTGGAACTACGACGATACGGTGCGGTATGCCTATCAGTTTGCGAGGGAGAACGGCTATTATTTCGTCCAGGATACGGGCTTTGACGGCTACACCAGGATCCCGAACCTGATCGCCCAGGGCTATATGACTATGGCCCAGGAGGCCCTTGAGCAGATGGAGGCGGCCGGCGCCGGGCTTCCGACCCATGTGTTCCTCCAGGCAGGCGTCGGCACCATGGCCGGAGGCGTTTTGGGATATTTTGTCAATGTCCTCGGAGAAAAGTGCCCGAAGGCGGCCATCATCGAGGCCGATGAGTCTGCCTGCGTCATGGCATCTGCAAAGGCCGGAGAGCGGGTCGCCATCGGCGGGAACCCGCAGACGGTCATGGCCGGATTAAACTGCGGCGAGGTGAACCTCTGCATCTGGCCGATTCTTAAAGATTTTGCATCGTTTTACGTTTCCTGCCCCGACTGGGTGACGGAGCTTGGGATGAAGTCCTATGCCCATCCGGAGGGGAGCGATGCGCCTGTTGTTTCCGGCGAGTCGGGAGCCGTGGGCCTGGGGCTTATCATGAGCCTCTGCACGAAGCCGGAATACGCGGAGTACCGGAAGGCCATGGGGCTTGATAAATCGGCGCGGATTTTGATGTTCTCCACGGAGGGCGATACGGATCCGGAGCACTACGCGCAGGTTGTAAAAAACGCGTAAAAGTTCATATTTTTTGAAAATTCAGCAGAAATCTATTGAAAAAATTAAGAAATTCTTCTATAATATTTTCATATTCATTAAGAAAAAAGAAATGGAGGAATTTGTATGAGAAAATTAAACAAGGCTTTGCTGATTGCAATTCCGATGACGCTTGCGATGGCATTCACATCCTTTGCCGGCCAGTGGAATTACGACATGAACGGCTGGTGGTATGGAACGGACGACGGCGGATACCTGGACGACGGCTGGCACTGGCTTGACGGAAACGGCGACGGGATTGCCGAGTGCTATTATTTCGGACATGACGGCTACATGGTAAACGACCATGGCTATGCAGACGGCTATACCGTAGATGACAACGGCGCCTGGACAATCAATGGGGCTGTCCAGACCCGCGATGCTTCCACGCTTTAATTGGCCGTTCTTTAAGGAGGATTGACAAAATATGAAGGCTTGGAAAAAAATTGCCGTGTCGGCTGCTGCGCTGACACTGGCGGCGTCATTCCCGGCACTTGCCGGCCAGTGGCATAATGATATGAACGGCTGGTGGTACGAGAACGACGACGGGAGCTATGCGAAAAACGGCTGGTACTGGCTCGACGGAAACCAGGACGGCATTGCGGAGTGCTATTATTTCGGAACCGACGGCTATATGCTCGGCGAGCATGGCTATGTGGACGGCTATGAGGTGGACGGAAACGGCGCATGGATCGTGAACGGAAAGGTTCAGACGAAGGCCGTGGAAGTGACGGCGCCCGCAGGGGAACAGACGGAAGCGGTGCAGGAGGAGACCGAACAGCCGGCCGCAGACATGTCGGATCCCATGTCCGTTTACCGCGCAGCCCAGGATAAGATGAACGCGGTCGACAGCATGGACGCCTCCGTTGTCTATAAAATGTCCATGTCCGAGGCGGACACTGCGATTAACATGGACATGGTTATGAACCTGAAGCTCAAAGGCGCCCAGACCGGCGATATCGAATTCGTGTCAGACGGCAATATGACGATGCTGGGAATGGAGATGCCGTATTCCATGTTCTACACGGACGGCTACTATTATATCGACATGATGGGCATGAAGGTTAAAGAGGCCATGCCGATGGCGGAGGCCCTTGAGGATGCCCAGAGCAACATGGAGCTGGTCAACGTCGATGAAAATCTTATGGAAAATATGCAGATGCGGACAGAGGGCGGAAAGACTGTCATCTCCTATGAGGTCGGTATGGAAGAAATCAATTCGTATCTGAATCAGGTGATGGGGACGGCCGGAATGGAAGACCTGCTCGGCAGCGTCGATTACCGGATCAACATCACAAACGGCGAGGCCGTCATTGACGAGAGCGGATATTGTACCAGTGAGCGGATCTATATGGATATGGATATGATCGTTACGGATCCGGAGACCGGAGCGTCGGAAAGCCTGAACTGCAAGCTGGATATGTCTCTGGTTTACAACAACCCGGGACAGCCGGTTGATTTCGTAATTCCGTCTACGGAAGGCTACGAGGACGTTACGACACCGGCGCTGTAAGAAAATATGGAACGGAAAAAAGGAGCATCTGCGGATGCTCCTTTTTAATATCGAAAAAACGCTTACATGACGTTCTGCGGCGTTCCCTTGATCCATTTGTCAATATTGTCGAAGACGATGACGGCGCGCTTTTCCAGGGCCTCTTTTGTGGCAAAGGCCACATGCGGCGTCGCAATCACGTTCTTTGCCGTAAGAAGCGGGTGATTTTCCGGTACCGGCGGTTCCATTTCAAAGACGTCGATGCCGGCGCCTGCCAGGTCTCCGGCATTTAACGCGTCGGCCAGGGCCTGGCTGTCGACAACGGGGCCGCGGGACGTGTTGATTAAGATAGCGGAAGTCTTCATCTTTGCAAGCTCATCTTTTCCGATGAGGCCGCAGGTGGAGTCGTTTAACGGCGTGTGGACGGAGACGATGTCACTCTCGGAAAGGAGCGTGTCCATATCCACGTAGCGGATGCCGGGAATGTCCTTTTTGGTGCGGCTGTATGCGAGAACCTCGCAGCCGAAGGCTTTTGCAATTTCGGCCACGCGCAGGCCGATGGCGCCGGTTCCGATGACGCCGAATTTTTTGCCCTCCAGCTCAAATCCGACAAGGCCGTCTTTTGTGCCGCCCTTTCTCACAACGTCGTTGCAGGCAACCATCCGGCGGTACAGCGCGATTACCATGCCGAATACCAGGTCGGCCACGGCTGCGGTGGAGTAGCCGGCGCAGTTGCTCACGAGGACATGGTTTGCTTTGCAGGCATCCATGGCGATGTGGTCGACGCCGGTGAAGGCCACGGAGAGCATTTTTAAGTTTTTGCAGCCGTTTATGACGTCGGCGTTCATCGGGAGGTTGGAGACCGCGATGATGTCGGCGTCTTTTCCGCGCTCAATCAGGGTTTCCGTGTCGGTGACGCGGGTATTATAATACTGGATTTCCAGGTCGGACGGAAGCATGTCCTTTGCCATGGAAAGAAGTTTTTCGTCATTTACGCCCAAAGGCTCAATAATCACAAGTTTCATTGGTGATACCCCCTGTTTTTTTATCTGGTTTCCATTTTAAGCCTTTTTACGGAAACATTCAATGGATTTTGGGAATTATTTTCCGGGCGGCCAGGGTTTCGCGGCATATAGTATAGAAAGAAGAGCGGGAGTCCGGATATGGCAGCCATCAGTCTCTGCATGATTGCAAAGGATGAAGAGGAGGTTCTCGCCCGCTGCCTTTCAAGCATCTGCCAGGCGGTGGATGAGATCATCGTAGTCGATACGGGTTCCTGCGACGGGACAAAGGCTGCGGCCAGGGAATTTACCGATCAGGTCTATGATTTTTTGTGGCAGGAGGACTTTTCTGCTGCGCGGAACTTTTCGTTTTCCAAGGGGCGTATGGAATATCTGATGTGGCTGGATGCCGACGACGTGGTTCCGGACAGGGAGCGGGAACGGCTTTTGGAGCTTAAGGGGCGGTTGGATACGGAGCGGCCGGACGTTGTCATGCTCCCTTATGACGTGGCTTTTGATGAGGCAGGAAATCCCACACTTTCTTTTTACCGGGAGCGGATCATCAGACGGTGTGCGGCCGCCAGATGGCGGGGGCGTGTCCACGAGGCAATCCAGCCCTTTGGCCGCATCACAAAGGAAAATATCAGGATCGAGCATCATAAAATGAAATCTCCGGATCCCGGAAGGAACCTTCGGATTTTTGAGGCCATGCGCCGGGCCGGGGAACCGTTTGAGCCGAGGGAGCTTTATTATTATGGGAAAGAGCTATACTACCATAAACGGTACCATGATGCAGTCAGACAGTTCGACCGTTTCCTTTCCGGCGGGGGCGGCGGCATGGCGGAGCGGCTGGATGCGTGCAGGCATAAGGCGGACTGCCTTTGCAGGCTGGGAGACCGGAAGCAGGCCCTTGAAGCTCTGTATTCGGCCTTTCTCGTGTCCTGGCCGACGCCGGAGCTTTATTGTGATCTGGGCGCCTGGCACTTTGCTGCAAAGCAGTATGCGGCGGCAGCGTCCTGGTACTGGAGAGCCGTTTCCTTTGCCGGCCCTTGGCCGGAGGGCGGGTTCATCCAGACGGATTTTTACGGTTATGTGCCATATCTGGGGCTCTGTGCCTGCATGATGCGGCTGGGACGGTTTGAGGAAGCGGCTTTTTTTAATGAGATGGCGGAGCAGAGGAAGCCGGGGAGCAGCACCTGTGCGGCCAACAGAAACTATCTGGCCGGAATCGAAAATGGGAAGGGACAAAATTGAGAGGAGCGACATATGATAGGGTAAAAGAAAACAGGAGTTTTAAAGATGTTTTTCAGATATCCAGGATGTTGCGGAAGCAACGATAACTGCGGAGACAATATGGACGGCTGCTGCTGCCCGAGCAATGACTGCTGCGTCGTCGGCCCAACCGGCCCAATGGGAGCGCCGGGGCCCATAGGCCCGACCGGCCCGATGGGAGTTCCGGGCCCGCAGGGGCCGCAGGGAATCCCAGGTGCGGCAGGCCCGACCGGCCCGCAGGGGCCACAGGGAATCCAGGGGATCCAGGGCCCGCAGGGCCCGGCAGGCGCAACGGGAGCTACCGGCGCAACAGGCGCTACCGGCCCGGCAGGCCCGATTGGCCCAACTGGCCCCACAGGCCCGGCAGGTGCAGGCCTTAACAATGTCACAGAGTTCGTTGCCGGGACTCCGTATGCGGCAGGCACCATGCTGTACTTTAACGGCGCACTGTACCAGGTAAACAGGAGCAACCCGACGGGAACGCCCGGCTCGTCTCCGGACTTTAATCTGGTAACGGTTACTGGCCCGACCGGCCCGACCGGCCCGCAGGGCCCGGCAGGAGCGACGGGAGCTACCGGCGCGACGGGAGCCACAGGAGCAGCAGGTGCGGCAGGCCCGACCGGCCCGCAGGGGCCGGCAGGAGCAACAGGTGCAACTGGTGCGGAAGGCCCGGCTGGCCCAACCGGCCCGGAAGGCCCGACCGGGGCGTTGGAAAAAGGAAAGTATTTAAGAAGGTTTCTGCGCGGACAGGCCGTCGGAAAAGCGGAAAACGATGGTAATGCGGCCGCCTTCCCTGATGATGATCTGATCCACCAGTTCGAGCAGGATATCGCGTGTCAGGGAATCTATATTCTGGCTTCTTTGCAGAGAGGAAAAGAGCTGATTTTCTGTATCTTCTCTGGCCTCTGGCTTTTCTATTTCGCTCCGGAGCCCTTCGACGGCGCCTGAAAGCTCTTTGGCCTGCCGTTCATAGTCCTCTTTCATCTGGCGGTAATCGTCGCGGGTGATCTCGCCGTCTTTCCAGTCCTGGTAAATGGCCTGTTTGTACCTGGCAATTTTTGAAAGTTCCCGCTCCTTTTGGTTTAAGGCTTCCGTGAGCGTTTCGGTGCGGTGACTGGAGGGGGCGGCGAGGACTGCCTGTTCCAGAAGCTTTGTACAGCCGGCGGCCAGATAAATCTGGAGCCTGACAGCAAAGAGGACAGCAGCCTCCAGACGGTCGTGGCGGATGGTATGCTTGGTGCATGCGTTTTTGGAGCAGTCTTTGTAAGTCCGGCAGTAGTAGTAGACGGCATTTCCTGCCTTGCTGCGGGTCATGGCCCTGCCGCAGTCGGCGCATTTTAATAAGCCGCTGAACAGATAGGGCTGGTTCTGCCCTGGGCCTGTTCGGATGTTCATGGACAGGAGTTTCTGGGTTTTTTGGAACGTGTCCCGGCTGATGATGGGCTCGTGGGTATTTTCAACGACATACCATTCTTCCTGCGGGACAGCTTCCTGGATGTGGATTTTATAGCTCTTCATCCGGCAGCGCCCCTGCACCATGTCCCCGCAGTACATGCGGTTTTTGAGGATCGCCGTGACGGAAGCCGGGCACCATAGGGACGGCTTCGCAGGATCGACCCTGGGATTCTGGTATTTTAACCCCAATCGTTCTTTTTTGTAGGCGGAGGGGCTTAAAATGCCGCAGCCGTTTAAGCTGCGGACAATGGCATTTTTGCTCATGCCGTTTAAAAACATGGAAAAAATATCCCGGACAACGGCGGCTGCCTCCCTGTCGATGACAAGTGCGTTTTTGTTGCCGGGGGCTTTGATGTATCCGTAAACGGCAAAGGAGCCGATGTGTTCCCCGTTCCGGCGCTTCATGTCAAAGACTTCGCGCACCTTATCGGATGTCTCGGCGCAGTGGTTTTCGTTGAGCACGCCCTGGATGGGGACGGCGATGTTCCGCATGCCCCGCGGCTCCTTGTAGCTGTCGAGAGGCTGATGGTACAGGGAGATAAAGCGCACGCCATGCCGCGGGAACCAGTCGTCCAGATAGTAGCCCTGATCGCTGTAATTGCGGAAGGAACGCGCCAGATCCTTGACGATTACGCAGTTGATGCGGCCGCACAAGATGTCGGACAGCATCCGCTGGAAGCCGTCCCGCCCGTCGTCGGTGGTGCCGGAAATCCCGTCATCCACGTATTCCCCGGCGATCCGGTATTCGTCGCCGTCGTCGAAAGCGGCGATGTGCTCTTCGATGATGGCTCTCTGGTTGGCAACGCTCTCGGATTCGGCCGGCGAGCGGGCGTCCTCTCTGGAAAGGCGGATGTAAACGGCGATGTTCCATGTCCTGCGTCCAGCCGCGAAAAATGCAGGGGAAGACCGGATGCTCTGTGTCATGGAATGCCTCCTTTACAGGCCGCAGCCCCTGCGGTGCAGGAATTCTGCAAGAACATCAGAGAGGGGCGGCGCACCGTCGGTAAATTCCAGAGAAACAAGGATGCCGCCGACATGAAACTGGGAGAGGCTGCCGGCCGTATTTTGAATATAGGCGGCCCGCAGGCCGGGAGGAATGGCCGGATCCAGCTTAAGGCCGCTGAGATCTGCCGGCATGTCTTTTGTTAAAATCTGCTGATGATTCATAAAAAATACGCCTCCTTCCCAACATGTTTATGCGAAAGCCGGCTTGTCTTATCCGCTGGATTTATGGACGAAAAAAGCGGCCGGCTTAAAGCGCCTGCCGCAGTTGGGGGGCTGGGATTATGTCAGTTCGCAGAGATGGCAGGAGCCCCTGCCTTTTTTCTTTGCCGTGTACAGGGCGCTGTCTGCTTCTTTATACGCCTGCCCGTAGGAAACACCGGCACGGCTGAGGCGGCAGACGCCCATGCTGCAGCAGGCGTCAAGGGGCTCTCCGTTCCATGAGAGACGGCTTAAATGGCGGTTCACAGGATCGGCGCCTTCCGCAGGGGAAAATACACCGGCATTCATAACGGCGGCAAATTCATCTCCGCCAAGACGGCCGATTCCAATGGCGTTTGGGAAAACTTCTTTCAGGATGCGCCCCATTTCCGCCAGCACGTAGTCGCCGCAGGGATGGCCGTAGTGATCGTTGATGAGCTTAAATTTGTCGAAATCGGCGATGAACATGACAAGCGGCCGCTCCGGCCCGCAGGAAGAGAGACTGAGCTCTGCGCGTTCCTGGAACGCGGCTTTTGTGAGAATCCCGGTGAGGGGATCTGTCTGGAGAAGCTCCTGGAGGCGCTGGTTCGTGAGATCCAGCTCCCGGTGCTGCAAAAGCATATCAACCGCATGGCGGCAGTTTGTTATGGATACGGCAGCCGCTGCAAGCGTTGAGAAAGTCAGGTTGAGCACTGTTCCGGACGTTAATATGGGCCCGGCAAAAATTATAAAGAGGATATAGCCCAGGCTGTAACAGAATATGCTGTACAGAGCCGGCATCTGGACGAACATGGCCAGTCCCCAAAAGGCGGTGACAAGAACTAAAATTTCGGCATCCGGATTTTGCATCAGGTCATATGTATTGAGCCCCACATTCCACAGAAGGAAAAACAGCACACAGCCATACTGGAACGCCCATTGGAGTCTGACAGAGCCGTGCCGCGAGGCGCGTTCCAGAAAGAGAAACAGGATTGCAGAAAGAAACAGGACGCTGTACATGCCGAAATAAATCCGGTTATTGACAGAGGAAAGGCCGGAACGTGACAGGAACAGCACCCGGAAAATGTTGTAGGTCTCCATTCCGATGATCATAAGGCTGACAACGGACAGGGAGGCGGTGTTTTTCTTCAGAGTGTGGTGCCAGAAATCATTTTGTATTTCGTATGGAATGGTAAAAAATTTTTGCAGCTTTTTGCCATGCTGACACCTCCTTAAGCCTGATGGTTCACGATAAGGCAAAGGGCGGAAGTTTGTGTGATTTGCTATTCCTATTATAATGGAAAAAATCTGGTTTGTACATACAAACACGGCTTTTGGGCGCGGAATTTTTGCTTCAGATGCTTTTTTGACGTAATAGGAACTTGTTCGTTTCCTGTTTGAAACGCACCGACCGGCCCGACCGGCCCGGCAGGGGCGACAGGAGCTGCGGGAGCAGCAGGTGCCACAGGCCCGACTGGCCCGGCAGGTGCCACAGGAGCCGCAGGAGCAGCAGGCGCCACCGGCCCGACTGGCCCGGCAGGAACGGCAGGAGCAGCAGGCCCGACAGGCCCCACCGGCCCGGCAGGTGCAGCAGGAGCCGCGGGAGCCACTGGCCCCACAGGCCCCACCGGCCCGACCATGACCATGGACGCCCTGTATGCGACCAATGTCCCGAGCCAGTCCCCGGCGTCCAACGGTGACCCGCTGACCCTTGACACTACGCAGCTTACGGAAGGAACGTCCATCACCCACACCGGCGGCGCCAGTGACATCAACATCACGGAAAGCGGCGTGTACCTGATTTCCTACTCCACTGTCGCCACGAATACCACCGGCGCCGGCACGGCCAGCGTCCAGCTTGAGGAAAACGGCACGGCAATCCCGGGCAGCGTTACCTCGGAGACGCTTACGGCCGCCTCGGACACGGCGACCCTGGCGGCAACTGTCATCATCAGCGTGACCGGTACGGCGACGATCACCCTGAATATGGTAGGAACGGGCCTGTCGTTTACCAACACTTCCGTGGCGGTGACGAAGCTCAGCTAAGGAAATACGAAAGAGGGCCGGGAAACGGCCTGAGCATGGGAGGGCGGTGCCAGTCACCGCCCTTTTGTGCAGCGCAAGTCCGGCAGGCGGCATTATAAATGAAAATTTCCAGGAGGAAAATTCGTGAAGGTAGTTGTGTATGCAATCTGTAAGAATGAAGCTAAATTTGTGGACAGGTGGATGGACTCCATGTCAGAGGCAGATCAGGTGGTGGTGTTAGACACCGGGTCTTCAGACGGGACGGCAGAGAAATTAAAGAGCCGCGGCGCTCTTGTGCGTGTGGAAATCATCACGCCGTGGCGGTTTGACACAGCCAGGAATCATGCGCTTGACCTTGTGCCGGAGGATGCGGACATCTGCGTCAGCACAGATCTCGACGAGGTATTAGAGCCTGGCTGGCGGGAAAAGCTTGAAGCGGCGTGGAAGCCGGGGACGAACCGGGCGTCCTACCGTTATACCTGGAGCTTTAACCAGGACGGCTCCGAGGGCGTCGTGTTCTGGATCGAACAGATCCATTCCAGGCACGGCTACCGCTGGATCCATCCGGTGCACGAGGTGCTGGAGTGGGATATGGCGGGCGGCCGGGAAAAGCGGGTGTTTGCGGAGGGCGTACAGCTCAATCATTATCCCGACCAGGAAAAATCCCGCGCCCAGTACCTGCCGCTTCTGGAGCTGTCGGTCCGGGAGGCGCCGGAGGACGACCGGAACACTCATTACCTGGGCCGGGAATACATGTATAAGAAGCGGTGGGACGACTGCATCCGCACGCTGAAGCACCACCTTGTCATGCCGTCGGCCACATGGGCCGATGAGCGGGCGGCGTCCATGCGCTATATTGCCAAATCCTATGTGATGAAGGGCGAGCCGGCCGTCGGACGTCTGTGGTACTTAAAGGCCATCGCCGAGGCACCGCACCTCAGGGAGGCGTACATGGATCTTGCCCTGCTTCTCTATGACGAAGAGGAGTGGGACGGCGTCCTCTATTTTACCAGCTGTGCGCTGGCGCTTAAGGAGCGGCCCAAGTCGTATATCTGTGAAGCGGCCGCCTGGGGGAGCCTGCCCTATGACCTCCGCTCCATCGCCTTTTATCAGACGGGCCGGACAGAGGAGGCGCTTCTGGCGGCGAGGAAGGCGCTTGAGATTGAGCCGGGGAATGAGAGGCTTCGTGGGAATGCGGAACTTTTGGAAAAACTGGTGCATGAGAACGGGAAAGACGAAGAAAAGGAAAAAACTGACGGAAATTCTGTTTGAAATTTTTGGATTTCAGGATACAATAAGAGCAGGCGGATTACGCAGCATGAAAAACAAAAGGAGAACACCATATGCAAACCAAAAAAGTAAGCATGGATCCCAAAGAATATACAGACAGCAACCCATACTTGAAATACAACCATATCGAAGTAGTGGAGATTTCCCCGGAGTGCAGCGTCGTCCAGGTGAAGATCTGCGGCGATTCCTTAAACGTAAACGGCACGGTTCACGGCGGCCTGATTTTCACCATGGCTGACTGCGTGGCCGGAATCACGGCGCGGGCCGATGGGCGGATGTATGCGACCCAGAGCGCCCATATCAACTTCATCGGGAACGTGACCGCCGGGACACTGACGGCAAAAGGGATTCTCGTGAAACGTGGAAGAAAAGTTGTCATCATCCATGTGCCGGTGACAGACGAAAGCGGAAAGCTCCTGGCAGACGCGACGCTGGATATGTTCTGCCTTGGGGAATAAGAAGGAGGCGGCAGGCTTGAATATCAATGAAATTGCAAAGCTGGCCGGAGTGTCGCGGGCGACGGTGTCCCGGTACTTAAACGAGGGCTATGTGAGCGGGGAAAAGAAGGAACGCATCCGCCAGGTTATCGAGGAGACCGGCTATAAGCCGTCGTCCCAGGCGCAGATGCTGAGGACGAAAAAGACGAAGTTAGTAGGCGTCATCCTGCCGAAGATCAGCTCTGATACGGTGAGCCGCATGGTGGCCGGGATCAGCGACATCCTCTCGGAGCATGGCTACCAGATTCTTCTGGCGAACACCAACAACGACATCAGCGAGGAAATCAAATACCTCAACATCTTTAAAGAAAGCCATGTGGACGGGATCCTGTTCATTGCGACGATTTTTACGTCCAGGCATAAAAAGGCCTTAAAGGAGTGCCGGGTACCGCTTGTGATTTTAAGTCAGCGGCTGGAGGGCTATTCCTGCGTTTACCACGACAATTTCCATGCGGCCTGGGAGCTGACGGAGCTGCTTCTTGAAAACGGCCGTGTCCCGGCTTATATCGGGGTCACGGATAAAGACGAGGCCGTCGGCCTGGAAAGACGGCGCGGGTACGAGGCGGCGCTAAAGAGGCGGAAGCTTCCCTGCCGGCCGGAGCTGATGGCGGAAGGTGATTTTTCCATTGAATCCGGCATGGAGAAAATGAAGGAGCTTTTAGAGCGGGAGCCGTCGGTGGATTCCGTGTTCTGTGCGACGGACAACATCGCTGTCGGAGCCGTCCTCTATTTAAAGGAAGCCGGGAAATCGGTGCCGGGAGACATCCAGGTGGCCGGCATCGGCGACACGATCCCTGCGCGGATTGTGAGCCCTGCCCTCACCACCGTACATATCCCCTATAAGACGAGCGGGATGGAAGCGGCGAAAATGCTGGTGGAACGGATGGAGACGGAGGGGGCCGTGGTGAAGGAACTGAAGATGGGTTATGAGATTGTAATGCGCGGTTCCCTGAGAGGGAACGGCAGATAGGGCAGCAGGAATCCGGAGAGGGAACCTGGCTGCCCTCTTTTTTTCTGCTGATACCGCCGCGTTCCGGCGCACGTGTGCGCCTGGCGCCAGCGATTTGTCTATTCTGCATAGTTTCCATCCCTAATTTTATCTAATTTGTCAATTTACATCAATCCGCTCCATGGATATAATAAATCCATAAGTGAGAACGATTTCATATATGAATCACAAGCAAACACAAAACAAACAATGTATTAAAACATAATTTTAGTGAGAACGATATCATAATATGAAATCAAAGGAAAAGGAGAAAAGAAATATGGGACAGTTTCATTATGTAATCAAAGACGAAGTTGGAATTCACGCGAGACCGGCTGGGATGCTGGTAAAGCTTGTGAAGGGAGCCGGCTGTGAGGTGACGGTCACGAAGGGCGAGAAGACCGTAGATGCTTCAAAGCTCATCGCGGTCATGGGCCTCGGCGCAAAGAAAGGCGACGAGATTGTGGTATCGTCGGAGAGCGACGAGGTGCTTATGAAGGTAAAAGAGTTTCTGGAGGCAAATCTGTAAAAACCGGGTGAATTCCGGCGCAGGGGGGGGGTACGGGACATGGAACAGTATAAGGGAAAATCCATTTTTCAGAGGATTGCAGTCGGGCGCATCTGGTTCTACGCGAAAGAGGAACAGGTCGTCAAGCGGCACCGCATCGAGGATGCGGCCGCAGAATGGAAGCGGTACGAGGCTGCCAGGGAAAAGGCAGGCGAAGAGCTGGGTGTGCTTTATGAAAAAGCGCTCCAGGAGGTCGGCGAGATCAACGCGGCAATTTTTGAGGTTCAGACCATGATGCTGGAAGACGACGACTACAACGACGCCGTAAAAAACATCATCGAGGGCCAGCAGGTCAACGCGGAATATGCGGTAGCCGTCACCGGCGACAATTTTGCCAAAATGTTTTCGGAGATGGAGGACGAATATTTCCGGGCGAGAGCTGCGGATATCCGGGATATCTCCGAGCGGCTCATCACAGCGCTGATGGACGGGACGCGGGATAACAGCATGGGCGGCGAACCGGTGATCGTGGCGGCAAAGGACCTGGCGCCCAGCGAGACGGTACAGATGGATAAGTCCAAGCTTCTCGGCTTTGTGACCGAGTACGGCTCTTCCAATTCCCACACGGCGATTCTGGCCCGCACCATGAACATCCCGGCGCTCATCGGCATCCCGGTGAAAGAAGAGTGGGACGGAAAGCTGGCCATTGTGGACGGATACAGCGGAACCTTTTACATAGATCCTGACGAGGAGACGCTGGCGGCCATGGAGAAAAAGCTTAAAGAGGACATGGAGCGGGAGCGCCGCCGCCAGGAGCTTAAGGGGAAAGAGACCGTCACGGCAGACGGCAGGAAGATCAATCTCTTTGCCAATGTGGGCAGCACGGCCGACGTGGCCGTGGCCTTAGAGGACGACGCCGAGGGGATCGGCCTGTTCCGGAGCGAATTCCTGTATCTTCAGAACGACGATTACCCCAGCGAAGAGGAACAGTTCCAGAGCTACAAGCTGGCGGCCGAGACCATGGCCGGGAAGAAGGTCGTGATCCGGACGCTTGACATCGGCGCAGACAAGAAAGCGGATTATTTTGGCCTTGAAAAGGAAGAAAACCCGGCCATGGGCTTTCGGGCCATCCGGATCTGTTTGGAGCGGCCGGAAATCTTTAAAACCCAGCTTCGCGCCATTTACCGGGCCAGCGCCTTCGGTGAGATCGCCATCATGTACCCGATGATTACCTCGGTAGAGGAAGTGCGCCGGATCAAAGAGATTTCCGCCGAAGTCCGGGCGGAGCTAAAGGGACAGGGCGTGCCCTTCGGAAACGTCGAAGAGGGCATTATGATAGAGACGCCGGCGGCGGCTGTCATCAGCGACCTTCTGGCAAAGGAAGTGGACTTTTTCAGCATCGGCACCAACGATTTAAGCCAGTACGTCATGGCCATCGACCGGCAGAACGAGAACCTGGCGCGTTTTTTCAATCCCCACCACGAAGCCGTTTTGAGGCTGATCCGGCTGGTGACGGAAAACGGCCATAAGGAAGGCTGCTGGGTCGGAATCTGCGGAGAGCTCGGTGCGGATGTGACCCTGACGAAGGAATTCGTGGACATGGGAATCGACGAGCTTTCCGTATCGCCCGGCATGATTCTGGCCGTGCGGGAGGCGGTTCGGAACATTCAGGGCTAAAATACAGGATGAATGAGGCAGGATATGGGAAAGAAAATCATTTTTTTGGACATTGACGGGACGCTCACAGAGCCGGGAACCAACGAGCCGCCGGAATCGGCCGTCAGGGCCGTGAACCTGGCGCGGGAAAACGGGAACTATGTGTTCTTATGTACCGGCAGGAATTACGGAATGCTGTCGCCGCTTTTAAAATACGGCTTTGACGGGGCCGTAGCAAGCTCCGGCGGCTACATCCGGATGGGAGAGCAGACGATCTATGACTGCCCCATGACCGAAGTGCAGAAGGAGCAGGTTCTGGGGATCCTGGAACAAAACGGGATTTACCGCACGGTGGAATGCCTGGACGGTTCCTATACCGACGACGGCTTCAAAGAGTTTTTGGCAGAGCATGCAGGAAGCGGGAAAAACAGCGAGCTGCTCCGGTGGCGGAAGCAGATTGAAAAATCCTTAAACATCCGTTCCATGAAGGAATACGGCGGTGAGCCGGTCTATAAGGTGGTTATCATGTGCCAGGAGGCCGGACAGCTTTTGGAGCCCCAAAAACTTCTTGGCGGCGGCTTTCACTTCTGCATCCAGGAGCCGGACGCCTACGGGATCATAAACGGCGAGGTGGTGAACCGGCAGTTCGACAAGGGAAAAGGCGTGGAGCGCGTCTGTCGGCATCTGGGTATCCCGGTGGAAGACACCATCGCCTTCGGAGACAGCATGAACGACCTGGAGATGCTTAAGACGGCGGGAACGTCGGTCTGCATGGAGAACGGAAGCGAAGCCTTAAAGAAAATCGCAGACGATGTCTGCCCGGCTGTCACAGACGACGGGCTGTACCGGGCATTTGAAAAATACGGATTCATCTAAAAATGGGGAAATTCGGCGGAGGACAGGGAAATGGCTATTGATTATGGGAAATGCGCCAGAGAAATTTATGAAAACCTCGGCGGCAGGGAAAATATCGTGAGTGCGGCGCACTGCGCGACGCGGCTCAGGCTGGTGACGGTGGACAACGGAAAAATCGACATGAAAAAACTTGAAAATGTCGACGGTGTCCGCGGCGTCTTTGAGAGCAACGGTCAGCTCCAGCTCATCATCGGGACGGGAACCGTCAACAAGGTCTACGAAGAATTTTTGAAGGTCAGCGGCATGACGGCCGCTACGAAGGAAGAGGTAAAGGCGGCGGCCGCCGCGAAACAGCCGGTCATCAAGCGGATGGTAAAGGCCCTCGGCGACGTATTTGTGCCGATTCTGCCGGCCATCGTGGCTTCCGGCCTGATGATGGGCCTGGTGGAGGCCATCGGAAAGGCTGTGCCCGGCTTTGCGGCCAGCGACTGGTACGGGATTCTGGATCTTTTATCCAATACGGCCTTTACGTTCCTTCCGGTGCTGATTGCCGTATCGTCGGCGCGGGTGTTCGGCGGGAATATTTTCCTTGGCGCCGTCATCGGTATGATTATGATCCATCCGAGCCTCATAAACGCCTGGTCGGTAAGCGGCATGGACGCCTCGGAGATTCCGGTCTGGAACCTGTTCGGCCTTTCCATCCGGCAGGTGGGCTACCAGGGCCATGTGATCCCGGTGGTAATCGCCGTCTGGATCATGTGCCGTGTGGAGAGCTGGCTCCATAAGCATGTGCCGGAGATGGTGGATCTCTTTGTGACGCCGCTCTGCACCGTATTGTTTACGGCGTTTCTGACCCTGGGACTCATCGGCCCGATCTTTTCCACGGCCGAAAACTATATTTTGGATTTTGCAGGATATATTATTACCGTGGGCCACGGCATCGGCGCCATGATTATGGGCGCTCTCTACCCGCTTACGGTTGTATGCGGAATCCACCACATGTATAACGTCATCGAGGCCGGTATGCTTTCGGCGGAAAACGGCCTCAACACCTGGATGCCCATTGCGTCGGCAGCAAACTTTGCCCAGGGCGCGGCCTGCCTGGCCGTAGGTCTGAAGGCTAGGAATGCGAAGATGAAGTCTGTGGCGATCCCCTCGTCTCTTTCGGCGGCGTTAGGAATTACGGAACCGGCCATCTTCGGCGTTAATCTGCGCCTCGTAAAGCCTCTGGCCTGCGGTATGGCCGGCGGTGCATGCGGAGCACTTCTCGGAGCCATTTTCCACATCGGGGCCACCTCCTACGGTGTCACGGGACTTCCGGGATTCTTAATCACCCTTGACTACACGGCCCAGTACGCCATCGTCCTTCTTGTATCGGCAGCCGTAGCCTTCGGCCTCACCTGGATTGTCTGGAAGGAAGAGGAACCGGAAGGAGAAGGGAAAAAAGCGGCACCGGAAACGGTGAAAGCTCCGGCGACACCGGAAGCGGCCGAAACAGCGCCGGAATCAGAGGCTCAGACGGCCGCCGCGGCAGACGAAAAAACCGCCCTGCCGGCCATGGAAAACGGGGAATATCTCCTTTATAACCCGATCTGCGGCCAGGTCATCCCGCGGGAGGAGATCCCGGATGAGACCTTTGCCACGGGAATCATGGGCGACGGCATCGGAATCGTACCGGAAAAAGGCGAGGTGGTCGCTCCCGTGGACGGCGTAATTTCCTCCGTGACGGACAGCCGCCACGCCGTCGGCATCACAGGCCCCGGTGAGATGGAAATTCTGATCCATGTGGGCATTGATACGGTCAACATGAACGGCGACGGCTTTGAGCTTTTCGTCTCCGAAGGCGAGGCGGTAAAGGCCGGGCAGAAGCTTCTCTCCTTTGATATGGAAAAGATCAAGGCGGCCGGTTACAGCACGGTGACGGCTGTACTGGTGACAAACAGCGACGACTACACCGCGTGCAGGAGAGAAAAGACAGGCGCGGCAGGTACGCTGGAGAAGGTATTCTGTGTGAAGCCATAACAAAAATCATGCCGAAGCGGCGGGAAACGGGGGCTTTTCGTCCCGGCCCGCCGCGCGCATGCAAAACAGGAGAAGGAAATGATGGAGCGGAAAAACTGGAAGCCAGAGTTTGCAGAGCGCTTTGACGCGCGCTACGACGAGCTTAAATGGCTATATTGTGAATTGTACCACAATCATATGGACGGACTCGACTGGCTCTGCGGCGCCATGTATGATGCATACACAAAGCGGAGCGCGGAATTAAAGCGCCAGGACAGGAGGCGGGAGAAGTCGCCGGACTGGTACCGGAAAAACGACCTGCTCGGCATGATGTTATATGTAGACGCCTTTGCCGGAAACCTGTCCGGCGTGAAGGAGAAGCTTCCTTATATAAAATCCTGCGGCGTCAATTATCTCCACCTGATGCCGCTTCTCGACAGCCCCAAAGGGCGCGATGACGGCGGCTATGCGGTGGCGGATTTTAGGAAAGTGCGGCCGGAGCTTGGAACCATGGAAGAGCTGGAGGAGCTGACAGCCGAGTGCCGCAGGCAGGGGATTAGCTGCTGTCTCGACTTTGTCATGAACCACACCAGCGAAGACCATGCCTGGGCGAAGGCGGCTCGGGCCGGCGATCCCGAGGCGAGAAGCCGCTACTTTTTCTATGATAACTGGGACATCCCGAAACAGTTTGAGGAAACCATGCCAGAGGTGTTCCCGACCACGGTGCCGGGAAATTTTACATGGCTGGAGGATTGCAGGCAGGTTGTCATGACGACGTTCTACCCCTACCAGTGGGATTTAAACTACGGAAATTCCACGGTCTTCAACGATATGACCTGCAACATGCTGTATCTTGCCAACCGCGGCATCGACGTGATGCGGCTGGACGCCGTGCCTTATATATGGAAGGAACTTGGCACAAGCTGCCGGAACCATCCAAAGGTGCATACCATCGTCCGGATGATGCGCCTCGTCTGTGAGATTGTCTGCCCCGGCGTGCTGCTTCTCGGCGAGGTTGTCATGGAGCCGGCCCGGGTGGTGCCGTATTTCGGTACGGTCGAGAAGCCGGAGTGCCACATGCTTTACAACGTGACGACCATGGCGAGCACCTGGAACACGGTGGCGACAAAGGATGTGGCCCTTTTAAAGCGCCAGATGGATCAGGTTTCGGCCCTGCCGAAGGACTACGTGTTCTTAAACTACCTGCGCTGCCATGATGACATCGGCTGGGGACTTGACTATGACTGGCTTTCCCAGTTTGAAATCGACGAGGCGGCCCATAAAAAGTACCTCAACGATTACCTGACGGGGCAGTGGCCAGGAAGCGATGCCAGGGGCGAGCTTTACAACAACGACCCGCGGCTTAAGGACGCACGGCTCTGCGGGACGACGGCCTCTTTAAGCGGCCTGGAGGCGGCGCTCTATGAGAACGACGCAGAAAAAACGGAGAAGGCCGTAAGGCTCATCGAGATGCTTCATGCATGGCTCTTTGTCCAGAGCGGCATCCCCGTTCTTTACAGCGGCGATGAAGTCGGTGCCTTAAACGACTACTCCTATAAGGAAGACCCCTATAAGAAATTTGACAGCCGCTATCTCCACCGCGGCCGCTTCCCATGGGAGCTTACGGAGGGGAACGCGGTTTCCGGGCGGATTTTTGAGAGCCTGCGGAACATGGAGACGCTGCGCGCCGCTTACGGCGTATTCTCCGGAAACGCGGCCGTTTCCACCTTCGATACGGGAAACAGCCATGTCCTCGGCGTTCTGAGGAAGTGCCAGGGGCAGGAGCTTTACGCGCTGTTTAATTTTAACGGAAGCGAGGAAACCGTCCGGGGAATTACGGAAGGAAGCTTTAAGGAGCTGATTTCCGGCCGCGAGGAAGCGGCAGCCTGGAAAACCATGCCGGGATACGGGGCATGGTGGCTTTTCCGGGAGGAAAAACAGGCGTAGGGCAGGGACAGAGCCGGGTGTCCGGACATAAGACAACGAGCCCACGCGTATCATAAGCCGAAAATCCGCATTCTGCCGATAAAATTTAAGGTTTTTCCTTGACAGGGAAAGAAAGTCTGTATATAATAATGGGGCGTGCATAAGTGCGTCCCATTTTTGGTGCGCGTATGATTGCCGCAAAAAGGCTGAAAAGAAGCAACCACAGACAATATCACAGGAGGTGAACAGGATGCCTACATTTAACCAGTTAGTAAGAAAAGGAAGACAGACGACAACCAAGAAATCCACAGCACCGGCTCTTCAGAGAGGTTACAACTCCCTTCAGAAGAAAGCCATCAACGTATCCGCTCCGCAGAAGAGAGGCGTTTGTACCGCTGTTAAGACTGCAACTCCTAAGAAGCCGAACTCCGCTCTTAGAAAGATTGCCAGGGTTCGTCTTTCCAACGGAATCGAGGTAACGAGCTACATTCCGGGCGAGGGTCACAACCTTCAGGAGCACTCCGTAGTTCTGATCCGCGGCGGCCGTGTTAAGGACCTTCCGGGTACCAGATACCACATCATCAGAGGTACGCTGGATACCGCAGGCGTAGCCAACAGAAAGCAGGCCCGCTCCAAGTACGGCGCCAAGAGACCGAAAGATAAGAAATAAGGTAATTGCGAAGCAATTACCGCTACCCAAACGCAGCGAAGCGGAGTTCGGGTTTCCCGTCTGAATGGGATGGGCCGGAATACCGCAAGGCGCAACGCGAAGCGGAGTTCGGGTTTCCCGTCCAAATGAGGCGAGCCGGAGTTCCGCAGAAAAAAGGACATTCACTAACAGCAGTAAAGTGTAAAGTCAGTGCCGGTGATATTGAACCTGTGGGTTGCAGGAAATAGATAACTACCGAGCGCGAACACATTTTATGGAAACATGTGAGTACCGATGAATTGATCAATTTATGATTAAGGAGGGAAGTAACGTGCCACGTAAAGGACATACTCAGAAAAGAGACGTATTAGCAGATCCTCTGTACAATAACAAGGTTGTTACGAAGTTAATCAACAACATCATGTTAGACGGCAAGAGAGGAGTTGCTCAGAAGATCGTTTACGGCGCATTCGGCCAGGTTGCTGAGAAGACCGGAAAGGATGCCGTAGAAGTATTTGAAGAGGCTATGAACAACATCATGCCTGTTCTCGAGGTTAAGGCAAAACGTATCGGCGGTGCCACCTACCAGGTACCGATTGAGGTTAAGCCGGACAGAAGACAGGCTCTGGCCCTTCGCTGGCTGACTCAGTATTCCAGAAAGAGATCTGAGAAGACCCAGATGGACAGACTTGCAAACGAGATCATGGACGCTGCCAACAACACTGGCGCAGCCGTGAAGAAGAAAGAGGAAATGCACAAGATGGCAGAGGCCAACAAGGCATTTGCTCATTACAGATTCTAAAAGGAGGAAAATTCCTTGGCTGGAAGAGAATATCCATTGGAGAGAACCAGAAATATTGGAATTATGGCTCACATCGATGCTGGTAAGACCACACTGACCGAGCGTATCCTCTATTACACTGGTGTAAACTATAAAATTGGTGACACTCATGAAGGTACAGCTACCATGGACTGGATGGAGCAGGAGCAGGAGAGAGGTATTACCATCACTTCCGCAGCTACCACCTGCCACTGGACGCTTCAGGAGAACTGCAAGCCGAAACCAGGTGCCCTGGAGCATCGTATCAATATCATTGATACCCCAGGCCACGTTGACTTCACGGTAGAGGTTGAGCGTTCCCTGCGTGTTCTGGACGGCGCTGTCGGCGTATTCTGTGCAAAGGGCGGTGTTGAGCCCCAGTCCGAGAACGTATGGCGCCAGGCTGACACCTACAACGTACCGAGAATGGCATTCATCAACAAGATGGATATCATGGGTGCAAACTTCTACGGCGCTGTCGAGCAGATCCGTACAAGGCTCGGCAAGAACGCTATCTGCCTTCAGATCCCGATTGGCAAGGAAGATGAATTCAAGGGAATCATCGATCTGTTCGAGATGAAGGCTTATATCTACAACGACGACAAGGGCGAGGATGTTTCCATTGTCGACGTTCCGGAAGAGATGGCTGATGATGCAGAGTTATACCGCAGCGAGCTGGTTGAGAAGATCTGCGAGCTGGATGATGACCTGATGATGCAGTATCTCGAGGGCGAAGAGCCGTCCGTTGAGGATATGAAGAAAGTCCTCAGAAAGGCTACCTGCGAATGCCAGGCCATTCCGGTATGCTGCGGTTCCGCTTACAGAAACAAAGGTGTTCAGAAGCTTCTGGACGCTGTCCTTGAATATATGCCTGCTCCGACCGATATCCCGGCCATCAAGGGCGTGGATATGGACGGCAACGAGATCGTCCGTCATTCTTCCGATGAAGAGCCGTTCTCTGCTCTTGCATTCAAGATCATGACTGACCCGTTCGTTGGAAAGCTTGCATTCTTCCGCGTATATTCCGGTACCATGAACTCCGGTTCCTACGTGTTAAATGCAACAAAGGGCAAAAAAGAGCGTGTTGGCCGTATCCTTCAGATGCATGCCAACAAGAGACAGGAGCTTGACAAGGTTTACTCCGGAGATATCGCTGCCGCTGTCGGCTTCAAGACGACGACGACTGGTGATACCATCTGCGACGAGCAGCATCCGGTAATCCTCGAGTCCATGGAGTTCCCGGAGCCGGTTATCGACATCGCCATCGAGCCGAAGACGAAAGCCGGACAGGACAAGATGGGCGAGGCCCTTGCAAAGCTTGCAGAAGAGGATCCGACCTTCCGTGTCCACACCGATTCCGAGACCGGCCAGACCATCATTTCCGGTATGGGCGAGCTGCATCTTGAAATCATCGTTGACCGTCTCCTTCGTGAGTTCAAGGTAGAGGCCAACGTGGGCGCTCCGCAGGTTGCTTATAAAGAGACCTTCACCAAGGCCGTTGACGTTGACAGCAAGTATGCAAGACAGTCCGGCGGCCGCGGTCAGTACGGTCACTGTAAGGTACACTTCGAGCCGATGGATCCCAACGGCGAGGAGACATTCAAGTTCGAGTCCAGCGTTGTCGGCGGTGCAATTCCGAAGGAATACATCCCGGCAGTCGGCGAGGGTATCGAAGAGGCTGCCAAATCCGGTATCCTCGGCGGATTCCCGGTACTGGGCGTTCACGCAAACGTATTCGACGGTTCCTACCACGAGGTCGACTCCTCCGAGATGGCATTCCACATTGCCGGATCCATGGCATTCAAGGATGCTATGGCAAAGGCCGGTGCAGTGCTTCTTGAGCCGATCATGAAGGTAGAGGTAACGATGCCTGAGGAGTACATGGGCGACGTTATCGGCGACATCAACTCCCGCCGCGGACGTATCGAAGGTATGGACGATATCGGCGGAGGCAAGATGGTAAGAGCATTCGTTCCGCTTGCCGAGATGTTCGGTTACTCCACAGATTTAAGAAGCAAGACCCAGGGACGCGGCAACTACTCCATGTTCTTTGAGAAATACGAGCAGGTTCCGAAGAGTGTCCAGGAGAAGATCATTGCCGAGAGAAAAGGCGCGAAATAAGCGTGAATTAAGCAAGAACGGGCTTGAAAATATTTTTGGAATCGAATATAATATTATTCAGCCTAGTTAAATAGAATAGCCCAATGGGCGCAAATTAAGGAGGACGTTTTAAAATGGCAAAAGCTAAGTTTGAGAGAACCAAACCGCATTGTAACATTGGTACCATTGGACACGTTGACCATGGTAAAACTACATTAACAGCAGCTATTACAAAGGTACTTTCCGAGAGAGTTGCCGGAAACGTAGCTACTGATTTTGAGAATATTGATAAGGCTCCGGAAGAGAGAGAGCGTGGAATCACAATCTCCACCGCACACGTAGAGTACGAGACAGAGAACAGACACTATGCACACGTTGACTGCCCTGGCCATGCTGACTATGTAAAGAACATGATCACTGGTGCAGCTCAGATGGACGGCGCTATCCTTGTAGTTGCTGCTACGGATGGTGTTATGGCTCAGACAAGAGAGCACATCCTGCTTTCCCGTCAGGTAGGCGTTCCGTACATCGTTGTATTCATGAACAAGTGTGACATGGTAGACGATCCGGAGCTCCTTGAGCTGGTTGAGATGGAGATCAGAGACCTTCTTAACGAGTACGAGTTCCCGGGCGATGACACTCCGGTTATCCAGGGTTCCGCTCTTAAGGCACTTGAGGATCCGCAGAGCGAGTGGGGCGACAAGGTTATGGAGCTTATGGCTGCAGTTGACAGCTATATTCCGGATCCGGTTCGTGACACCGATAAGCCGTTCCTTATGCCGGTTGAGGACGTATTCACCATCACTGGCCGTGGTACCGTTGCTACTGGCCGTGTAGAGCGTGGTACGCTGAAGCTCAACGACGAGGTTGAGATCGTTGGTATCCATGAGGAGACCCGCAAGACGGTTGTAACTGGTATCGAGATGTTCCGTAAGCTCCTTGATCAGGCTCAGGCTGGTGACAACATCGGCGCTCTGCTTCGTGGTGTTCAGAGAACTGAGATCCAGAGAGGACAGTGTCTTGTAAAACCGGGTTCCGTAAAGTGCCATAAGAAATTTACGGCTCAGGTTTACGTTCTGACCAAAGACGAGGGCGGCCGTCATACTCCGTTCTTCAACAACTATCGTCCGCAGTTCTACTTCAGAACAACAGACGTTACCGGCGTTTGCGAGCTTCCGGCTGGCACCGAGATGTGCATGCCTGGCGACAACGTAGAGATGACCATCGAGCTGATCCACCCGGTAGCTATGGAGCAGGGTCTCCGCTTCGCTATCCGTGAGGGCGGCCGTACCGTTGGTTCCGGTAGAGTTGTTTCCATCATCGAATAATCAATTCGTGAAAAATAAATAGAGGTATCCAAGGATACCGTTATGTCCAAGCGCAAAGTGAGCTTCCCGGATTTATCCGGGGAGCTTTTCTTGTTTCATAAGCCTGGCAAGCGGTATCATGCTCGCATGAAATGCCATTTGCTGGGTGTAAGAATATGGAGCACGTAGGGAATGTTTGTGTGCAATACTGAACAGGGGAAATCTCCCCTGCTCGATGTAAGAGGAAACTGAGTTTCCTCTTACACAAGAAAGGCTTTGGCGATTAGCCAGACGTTCATAAAAAGGTTACCCCCCAAATTTGACCATTTAAGGCATCTGACGACGAGGGGCTAAACTGAAAATAAGCTATACTTGGTTTGATGGCTAGGTATAGCTTATTTTTTATCGTGAGTTTAGCGGCGCATGGATGGCAGGAAAGAAACGTGTGGTACTCAGGGGGCTGCATGGAACGCTTTGAGAGGAGTAACCGCTGCTGCAAGACGATGCTGAACTTGCAGAAGTACCCAAAGGGGCAGGTTTTTATAAGAGGTCATAGTAGATGCTTTTTTAGTGGAGGGCGAAATCTTTAGTCCAACCAGGAAAGGCGGAATGCAGCCTATGAGGGAGCACACCATTGATTTTAGACTGAGCTTATGCTATTATTAGACTAAAATTAGGCTGAAAGGAATTGAAATGTCGAGAGAACTAATTTACTTGGATACCTATATCCTGCAAAAAGATATGCGTATTAGGTTGCCTAAAAGCATCTTAGCAAACCTTAACGCAGAAAAAGGTGTAACGAAATTTAAGATTTATTACGACCAATCTGAAGATTGCATCGTGTTAAAGAAGGATGATAGTGACAATGAATAAAGCTGTTATGCGAAAAGAAGTTGATTATACGAAGTCAGTAACACAGCAACATATTAAGTCATTAGGGCAGTATTTCACAAATCCAATAATTGCTCGATTCATGTGTGAATGGGCATGTAGAAATGCCAAAACTATTCTTGATCCCGCGGTAGGTAATAGTGTTTTTTTACAATACGCAGCATATGTCAACCCAGAGTGCGAGCTAACAGGATACGAAATCGACAATAAAATTTTGGACTTTTTTGGAAATCCCACGTCAGCCAATATATATAATGTCGACTACCTATTAAATGGTTGGGATTTACAATTTGATGCTATTGTATGCAATCCTCCATATAATAGGTTTCAAGCCGTTTCAAATCGAACTGAAATACTTGAAAAAATAAGTGCTTATACCGGAATTAAATACAGCAGTTATACAAATTTGTATATATTGTTTCTTATCAAAAGTATTTTCCAAATGTCTAACAATAGTCGATTGGCATATATTATTCCAAGCGAATTTCTCAATTCAAAGTATGGTGTGGCAATTAAAAAACTGATGATTGAAAAAAGATTGCTGAAATCAATTATCAATTTCCGTAAGGATAAAGATTTGTTTTTCAACGCAACTACAACTTGTTGTATTCTGCTTCTTGATAAAAAAGAGAAAGAGGAAATTTCTTTTTATAATCTTAACTCTATTAATCAGCTCGAAAAACCCATGTCAATGGTGTTCGAAAACGAAAATCATATTAGCGTTAAGTATGATGATATTAATCCTAATGAAAAATGGAGACTCTATCTTTATCACGAAGAAACGGTATCATATAACAACCTAATAAATCTTTCAAACTTTTGCGTGGTTTCAAGAGGAATAGCGACAGGAGCGAATGACTTTTACTGCTTTAACAAGACTAAGATTCGTGAAAAAAATATTCCAGACTTTTATTTTGAAAAGTGCATTTGTAGGTCAGCAGATGTCAAATCAATTATCTTTACTGAAAACGATTTCAACGCTTTGGCAGAACAAGACAAAATGGTCTACTTGTTGGATATTAAAGATGGACTTACAGAAGAAATTAAAGAATACATTAGGCAAGGCGAAGAAGAAGGTGTCAATAATAAGTATTTACCAGCCAGCCGAGTTCCTTGGTACACTATAGAACAAAAAAAGCCAGCTCCAATATGGGTAAGTTCTGCATGCAGAGATAAAATTAAGTTTGTAAGGAATCTCCTAGGAATCAAGACACTCACTACATTTCACTCTGTTTATGTAAGAAAAGAATACGAAGAATATACTGATTTGATTTTTTGTTACTTCTTGACACCAATTGCCCAAACGATACTAAAAGAAAACAGAAAAGAATTGGGAAATGGACTGGAAAAATTTCAACCAAACGATTTGAACTCTGCACTTATGTTGGATGTAACATTAATTTCGTCTGAAGATTGTGAAAAGATAATGAGCATTTATCATTCTCTGGCAACAACCATCACAGATACAGAACTTAATATATTAAACGACATATTTCTAAAGTATCTAAGCAATTGCTAACCGAAAGAGCGAAGGCAAAACTTTCGCTCTTTCATTATTCATCAATATAGTTAGACAAGGATACTGTAACATATGAAGGAACTCTTTTTACATCAATCAGGATGTTCTCTGGAATAGAAGTTTTAAGTTTCCTTTGAAGGTGTCCAGTCAGGAGAGAATGTCTGGAAACTTCAAAGTGTCAGGATTAGATTGTGAACACGATATCTCTTTTGTCTCGCCAGGAAGGAGCCAATCAATTGCTAAAATGTAATTATCACAAAATCATCCCACGCTCTTTCTTTTCTTTTTTTCAAGTGCTACTTGGTTTGCTTGCTCTAACACAACAAGGAACTCTTGCGGTGTGCGTTTAGTAGCTGTCCTTAGATTTTTGTACATAGAAGATTGAAGATTTCCGTTGTTGCTTGGATTGACATAAACGTCTGGTATCCATGCTGTCGGAAAGACAATGCACTTGTCCAGACCTATTGTCATATCATCGTTGAAACTTATTACAAATGTCGCTATGTACAAATTCGCAGAAGGATTTTTTTTGTAAAAATCAATTAACCTAACCGCCTTTGAGATATCGTCCTTGTTTGTTCTGCCACCCAATACAGCAGACTTGATATTAACATATGATTCCTTGTTTCCATCGTAACAGAATCTAAAATCAAAGACACCAACTTCAGAATCTGCAGCGTGTACGCTATCAAAGCCAAGCTGCTTAACGCGACTTTCAAGGCCCTGGCTGATTACTTCTTCGACAATTCGCCATACAGTGCGTCCTTTTGCTGCTTTGCGCCAACCATATGGCATAATCTTGGTATTAGCGATTGGAATATTTCCGATGTGCTTAATTAGTTGATTAAGCTTTTCTTCAAGGTGATTTCGCTCAACCTTAACAGCAGTTAATTGTTCATCACGTGTCATTTACGAATAACCTCCCCAAATGTTATAATCCTAGAAATAAGTCACTCAAAGATATTCCCAACCCATCAGCAATTTTCTTGATGTTTTGGAGCGCAGGATTTCTCTTGCCCGCTTCAATCGAAGCAAGATAGGTTCTGTCCATATCAATAGACAGGGCAAATTTTTCTTGACTCATTCCACTCTCTTTTCGTAATTGTCGTATCCTTAGACCAAACTCTCTTTGAATATCCAAATAAAGTTCACCTCCATGATTAAACAATATGCATCAAAATTTTACTCATTTGTTGCATATAAAACAACGGACTATAAGTAACGGTTGGCGGTTTTTCATCAAGATACGAAGCCAAAATTATCAACTACGCTGTGCCGCTGGCGCCTACTGTTCCGTATGGCTATGTCAAAGAACTTAAAAGCCCGAAGTATTGGTTTATTGTCCTCTATCGCGTACAAAAATAATAAAGGCATCAACTAGCCGAACCCATTATGGGAGAACCCTTGCGGATGGAATAGCAATTCCGTGGTCAAAATTTTAGAACGCAGGGGTACATAGGCTGTACGGTCAGCTTCAAGACCTACGTCAAATCCATTTGGGACAGAAAGAAGATTGCTTCACATACTTGAAGAATCGCGGAAAATGCCCCAGCTACTTTATCCGTGAGTCTGTGTTGGAGGACATGGTCTTGAAGCATATTTAGTTGGTGATGGAGTATAAACCCAATTTCCGTGAGTATTTTATTGCAGTTATGAGCACCAGCTCTAAGTGGAGTCAAAACGGCAAACACAGATAGAACATCCACATCAAGTATGACGGTATCGGCTTCACCCCACTGGAAGAACTTGTGAAAAAGGAAACGGCATGACTTTTGTCACGCCTCCCCTTGAAAAAACTACGTTTTCGTTTTTTTAAAATAACCTTTTGCGCTCCGGTGATTTCCAGCGGCTTTTGCTTGACAGCAGGCTGCGGTACGGCTTAAAATAATATGAATATTTTTGAAGAGATAATTTCCGCGGACAAGGAGGCGCCCATGACATATGCAAAGAAACGCAAGCGAAAGCTGATGCGGAATATGAGATTCAACCTGATCCTGTTTTTTGTGCTGATCGGCATCGGGATTTTCAGCTTTCACATGGTGAAGGAGGTACTTTTAAAATCCTCCCAGGATCTTGGCAGCGCCCTGGCGGCCAACTGTGCGTCGGAAATGCAGAATCAGCTTACGGTTTATGAGACGCTGCTGAATTTTGGGGAAGATCAGGCAGACCGGCAGGAGAATACTTCGACGGAACAAATCGAAGAGTGGCTCCAGATGTATTTTGTCTGGCTTCAGCGCGTCCTCGGAAGCGATATTGTGGATCCCTATGCGATTGTGGACGGGAAAATTGTCGCGGCGAACCCATGGGAAGGTGATGATACATACGATTTCGAGTCTTCCGAGTGGTATCAGAAGGCGGCAGCGTCGCCGGGTGAGACAATTTTTACTGATGTATATAGAGATGTCATTTATGACAGGTCGGTTATAACAATCGCCCAGAAGAGCCCCTCTCAAGAGGATGATATTGTCATTGCCTTTGATATTTTCCCGGAAAATTTCCAGTTCCGCGAGACGGCCCTGGATGAGCAGGAGGGAGGTTCCTTTTTCCTGTGTGACGGGAACGGTCAGATCATTTACAGTGAGACAGACTGGACCGGGCCGGAGGAGGAGCTGTCCCAGTATATCCTGGGAGTTCTCGCAAGCATTGAGCGCGGCGAGCAGGACAGCTATGATTCCAGCATCACCGACCTGGATGGAAAGCAGCGGGGTGTCTACTATACCTGGATGCCTAATGGCTGGATTTCCATTATCACGATTCCTTATTCCAGCATTCTCTGGTACCTGAGGCAGTTTTTTGCCGGCTTCTGTCTGGTGTTTCTGCTTCTTGTACTGATTCTTGCCGTTATTACCTGGAGAGAGTACAGGTTTTACAAAAAGATCGAGAGGACGGACGAGACCGTAAGAGTCCTTGGCAATTCCTATTATGCCATTTACCGAATCAATTACGGGGACGACACGTATGAGATGATTAAGGGTTCTGACTATATCCGCAGCCGGATCCCGGCGGCAGGGCCGTACAGTGAGCTTTTAACCGTCATGACAGAGGTCATCGAAGAGGAGGCGAAAGAGGAATATCTTGCCAGCTTTTCGACGGAAAATATCCGGAAGCTGGTTTCCAGGCGGATTAAGGATTTCGGCGGTGACTTCTTAAGGAAATTCGGTGAAGAGTACCGTTGGGTGAATGTGCGGATTCTGTTCGACGAGTCCCTGGCGCCGGACGAGGTGGTACTTTGCTTCAGCGAGGTGGATCAGGAAAAGCGCTCGCAGCTTCAGGAACGGAAGCTCCTAAAGAATTCCCTGGAGATGTCCCGGCAGAGCGAACAGTCCAAACAGGCCTTTTTCAGCAGCATGTCCCACGATATGCGGACGCCGCTCAACGCCATTTTAGGCCTTTCGGAGCTGGCCGAGCGGGAAGTGGAGAACCCGGGAAAGGTGAAAGGGTATTTGGAGAAAATCCTGTTTTCGGGAAGACAGCTCCTTGAGCTGATCAACGATATCCTGGACATGTCCAGGATGGAGCAGGGAAAGATGGAGATCAATACCCAGAGGTTCAATTTGAAGCGGTGCATCCAGGACTGTGCCGACAATTTCCGTTTCCAGGCGGAGCGGGAAGAGAAGAACTTCCAGGTATCATTTGAACTGGATACGGCCTATGTCATGGGAGATCCCATGCGGATTACCCAGATCGTAAACAATCTCCTGTCCAATGCTTTTAAGTTTACGTCGCCGGGGGATTCGGTTTCCGTGTCCGTCAGTGAGGTTGAGAACCAGGAATTCGGAAAGTACCGGATTGCCGTTTCGGATACTGGCACCGGTATGTCAGAGGAGTTTTTGTCACAGGTCTTCGACCCATACGCGAGGGAGACCAGGTTCGGCGCGAAAAAGGTGGCCGGAACCGGTCTCGGCATGGCGATTGTGAAGAACCTGGTGGAACAGATGAACGGGCACATTACGGTGGCGAGCAGTCTTGGGGAAGGCACCACCTTCAGCCTTGTGCTTCCCCTCGTGGCGGCCGAGCCGGAGGAAGCCGATACAGCCGGCGAGGCTGCGGCCTGCGCGGCCCCGCAGGAGATTACGTTAGAGGGGCGCCGGATCCTTTTAGCGGAAGACAACCAGATCAACATGGAGGTGGCGACGGATCTTCTTTCCATGAGCGGTGCCGAGATTGTCCAGGCATGGAACGGGAAGGAAGCCCTCGATGCGTTTAAGGATTCCGGGCTGTTTTCCTTTGATGCGATTCTCATGGATATGCAGATGCCGGTGATGAACGGCTGCGATGCGGCCAGGAAGATCCGAAAGCTTCCCCGCCCGGATGCCGGCCGGATCCCCATTGTGGCGCTGACGGCCAACGCCTTTGCCGAGGACATTGCGGCCACTGAGGAAGCCGGCATGGACGCCCATGTGTCAAAGCCCATTGATTTTACGATTCTTTGCAGGACCCTTGTGAGGCTGATTGGGGAGAGAGGGGAGTAGGCGGATTTTCCGCCATTTCCCCGCAGCTTTCCCGGCTGATATAGCGGACAGGCATTTCCACGGATTTCCGTGAATCTGCCTGTCCTTTTGTAATTTCAATCAAAAGTTCCAGGCAGATTCCTGCCATTTTTTCCATGGGGACGTGGACGATGGAGAGGGAGGGGATGGAATATTCCTCCAGCTCTTTATCTCCGTTTCCGACGCTGATAAGTTCCAGGTCGTCCGGGATCCGGATTCCGGCGTCATGGAAGGCCTTCAGAGCGCCGACGGCAATGGCATCGGAGGCGCAGAACAGGCAGTCAGGGAGCGCCGGAAGGGAGAGAATCCCCGAGGCGCCTAAGAAACCGCCGGCCATGGAATTTTCCTGTTCCAGAACAGCGTCCACGGTCATTCCGGCTGATTTACATGTCTGGCAGAAGCTGTCAATCCGGTCGTCCATGCCTTCAAAAACCGGTTCCGCCGACAGGACGGCCGCATGCTTGTGGCCCCTGGAGGCGAAAACCTCGGCGGCTTTTGCGCCGAGAAGCCGGTCGTCAATGGTTACGGTGTTAAAACGGTCGGACGGCCGGTTGTAGAGGACGACGGGGACGCGGATGTCTGCATTTTCCAGAAATTCCATGTCTCTTTTTGTGGCGTTGCAGACGATGGCTGCATGGAACAGGTTCATCTCTTTTAAAGACATTTCTTTTTCCAGCTCGTTAATCGTATAAGGATGCATGATGATTTCACAATTATGACTGTTTTTTATGATTCCGTCCTGAATGCCGCGCAGAAAGCGGACGACCATCGGGGCGCGGAAATCCCTGGCCCAGAAGACGGCGATGACAAGCTTCTGATCTTCGCCGTGGTGGCGCAGGCGGCGGGCGGAGATGTTGGGCTGGTAGCCAAGCTCCTGGGCGGCGCGCCAGACTTTCTCCTGAGTGGCCTGGGAAATTTTTCGTTCTCCTGCTTCCCCTCGCAGGACGAGGGATACGGTGCTGACGGAGACGCCGACATAAGCGGCCAGTTCTTTTATCGTAGGCATATGGACAACTCCTTATAAGTTCGCAAAAAAGACTTGACATGGCAAGCCTGAAAGCGTATGATTATTTTTAAGTAGAACGTTCTAGTATTACGTTCTAACTTTGCTAAAAACAAAATCGGACTCTTCTTTCTATTATAACGGAAACAGGGCCGATGTCAAAGCGAATCATGGCATTTCCCGCTTTTGGAGCGGCGGGAAATGGCGAAAGAAGGAGGAAACCAGAGTGAAGAGAGTTTCAATCGGAGGCGGACAGGGCTTCTGGGGCGACAGCAACGATGCGGCCATCCATATGATCCGCCATGGAAATCTGGACTACATGGCATGCGACTACCTGGCGGAGTTGACCCTTTCCATCATGGAACGGCAGAAGCTTAAAAACCCCCAGGCCGGATATGCCAGGGATTTCATCGGGCTCATGAAGGAAGTGGCCCAGACAGCCTATGAAAAGAAGATCGGGATTATTACCAACGCCGGAGGCATGAACATCGAGGGCTGTGTCGGTGCCCTGAAGGAGATCGCGGAAGAGAAAGGGCTTTCCGGATACCGGATCGGCTATGTCCTCGGCGATGATATGAAGGAGCAGATCCCGGAGCTTTTGGCCAAGGGAATTTCCTTTGAAAACATGGATGAGACCGGGGATTTTGGTGAAATCCGTGACCAGATTTTGAACGCCAACGTCTATTTCGGGCATGAGCCCATTGTCCGCTGCCTGGAAGAAGGCGCTGATGTGGTTGTCACAGGGCGCGCCGCCGATTCGGCTCTGTTTTTAGCGCCGCTTCTTCATGAATTCGGCTGGAAGCCGGACGACTGGGACAACCTGGCGAGAGGGATCATGGCCGGCCATCTTTTGGAATGCGGCGGTCAGGGCGCCGGCGGCAATTACCAGTATGACTGGCGAAGCGTCCCCGACATGGATGAACTTGGATTCCCCATTGCGGAACTGTCCGATGACGGGTTTTTCATCACGAAGGCGCCGGACTGCGGCGGCGTCATCTGCGAGCAGTCCGTAAAGGAACAGTTCCTCTATGAGGTTCACGACCCGGCCAACTATATTACGCCGGACGTCAATGTGGATATCAGCCAGGCAACGGTGAAAAACGCCGGGCCGAATCGGGTGGAAATCGGGAACATTAAGGGCAAGGAGAGGCCGGACACGCTGAAGCTCTGCATCGGCTATCACGCCGGCTGGAAGGTGGTTACATATTTAAGTTTTGCATGGCCGGACGCCTATGAAAAGGCACAGTACGCGGCAGATATCCTGATGAAGAAGATGAAGCGGAAGGGGCTTAAGGCTGAGGAAATCCACATCAGCTATGTGGGGCTCAATTCCCTGCATCTCGGTGTCGCTGACATGAGCCCGGAGGCCGTGAAAAACCTCAATGAGGTGGTTTTAAGGATCGCCATCCGGACAAAGGAGAAGGCGGAGGCAGCCAAGCTGATCCCGGAGATTTCCCCGCTCCAGCTCAACGGCCCGCCAGGAGCCAGCTTCTTCGGCGGAAGAGCCAAGGTTCAGGAGGTGATCGGCCTCTGGCCGACGCTTGTGCCGCGAGACGCGGTGAAGCTGACATCTCATATTCTGGAGGTGAAATGATGGAAATTTATCTGAAGGAAATTGCACACGGCCGCTCCGGGGACAAGGGGGATACCAGCAACGTCTGCGTATATGCAAGAAAGCCGGAGTATTATGAAATCATTAAGCGGGAAGTGACCGCAGAAAAGGTGCGGGAATATTTTAAGGACATGGTTAAGGGCGAGATCATCCGGTACGAGGTGCCGTCCCTTGGCGGGTTCAATTTTGTGATGAAGCATGCCCTCGGCGGAGGCGCCACCTTGTCGCTGCGGCTGGATTCCCTTGGAAAATCCATGGGCTCCGCGTTCATGAGAATGAAAATCCATGTGGAGGAGGGCGAGCTTTGATGGAAGAGAGACGGGAACACGGCGCCCTGGAAAACCTTCTTGTGCTGGATTTAAGCCGGGTGGTGGCAGGGCCGTTCTGCGGCGCCATCCTCGGCGACCTGGGTGCCAGGGCCATTAAAATCGAGGTTCCGAAGCGGGGAGACGACGCCAGGGCATATGCGCCCCATGTCAACGGGGAGAGCGCCTACTTTGCCAATTTAAACCGGAATAAAGAGGGCATTACCCTGAACCTGAAATCAGAAAAGGGAAAACAGATTTTCCTGGAGCTTGTAAAAAAGGCGGATATCTTAATTGAAAATTACCGGCCCGGCGTCATGGATAAGATGGGCCTGGGATACGAGACATTAAAGCAGGTGAACAGCCGCCTGATTTACGGGGCTATTTCCGGCTTCGGAAGCTACGGGCCGTATTCGGACCGGCCGGGGTACGACATCATATCTCAGGCCATGGGCGGCCTCATGAGCGTCACCGGCCCCAAGGGTGGGCTGCCGACGAGAGCCGGCAATGCCATGGGAGACATTCTGGGCGGCATGAACTTAGCCATCGGGATTCTGGCGGCAGTCAACGCCAGGAACCTGACAGGCGAGGGGCAGCGGGTGGATATTTCCCTGGTGGATTCCGTCGTGGCGTCGCTGGAGAATGCCTTTGAGCGGTACTTTTATTCCGGACAGCTTCCGGAACGGCTCGGGAACGCTTATGCGTCGGTGGCGCCATACGATACCTATGAGGCGAAGGACGGCTATGTGGTGATTGCCTGCGGAAACCAGAAGCTTTACGAAGAGCTCTGCCGGGAAGTCCTCCATATGCCGGACATGATTGACGATGAGAGGTTTTTGACCGTGCCCCTGCGGGTGAAAAACAGCGATGTCCAGAAGCCAAGGATCGAGTCCTGGACGAAGAAATATACGGTGGCGGAGGTCGTTCGGATGGTGTCGGCCCACGGGATTCCGGCATCTCCGATTTATGATCTGAAGCAGATTGTAGAGGACGAGCACATCGCGGGCGCCAGGGAAATGTTTGTAAAGCTCACCCATCCGGTCATCGGCGAGATGACAGTCAACGGCTCGCCAATTAAGATGCTGGGGACGAAGGAAAAAATCAGAAAGCCGGCGCCGCTTTTAGGAGAGGATAATGAGCGGATTATGAAGGAGATGATTGGGATGAGCGATGAGGAGATGGAGGAGCTTCGGAAGGACGGGGTGTTTTAAGGGTATAAAGCCGGGGGCTCCAAAGAGCCCCCGAAAGTATTATATCCGGCCACAAAACCTTAATACGTCTCCAGCGGCGGCAGCACCTCGTCCGGCAGCGGGCAGGTATATCTGCCGCCGTTTCGTTTCCGCACTTCTGCCTTCGCCCGCTCAATCACCTCCGGCTGATCCATGGTGCGGACGCAGGAGAGGGCGATGACCTTGGCGGCCGTCAGGAGGCCCTTGTGGGCGATGGGGCTGCAGGACTGGGCCGTCATCTGCCAGGTGTGGCCCACATTCCCGATGCAGGCCGTGGCGATCTGGAAGTTTAAGGTGGGAGCGGCATAGCCCACGTCGCCGACGTCGGTGGAGCCGGCCGTCTGTTTGAGCTTCGCCGGGTCAAAGGGATGGATTTCGCTGTCAAGGGGCCGCTCTAAAATCTCGGAAAGCCGTTCTTCTCCATAAATCTCGATGATATTGTTCTTAATATTTTCTATGGTCTGTGCGTTGTATGTATTTAGGAACTTCCTTGCGAGCGCATAGTCGTCCTCGTCCCATTTCGGCGCGCCGACTTCCTTCAGACAGGCGTCGCCGATCTCCGCCAGGGCGTTGTTCGGCAGGTATTCGGTGAAGGCCATGGAAAGCTCATATTTCATCTCGGTTTCCGTCATGAGGGCGGCGCCGCGGGCCACGTTCACGACGCGGCGGAACAGGTCTTTCACCTGCGCCACCCAGGGCGAGCGGACTTCATAGCGGATGACGGCATGGTCGGGCACCACGTTCGGAGCCGTGCCGCCGGCGTCGATGTAGGCGTAATGGAGCCTGGCTTCCGGGATCATGTGCTCTCTTAAGTAGTTGCAGCCCACGTTCATGAGCTCGGCAGCATCCAGGGCGCTCCGGCCCAGGTACGGGCAGCCGCCGGCGTGAGCCGTGACGCCGTCAAAAATGAAGTTGGCGCCCATGATGGCGTTGCTGTGGTTGGCCTCGACGGAGTTTTCCGTGGCCGGGTGCCAGGTGTAGACAAAGTCCACATCGTTGAACATGCCGGCTCTTGCCATGAACTGCTTGGCACCGGCGCCTTCTTCCGCCGGGCATCCGAAGTAGATCACGGTGCCGTCCTTTTTGTATGCCTCAAGATATTCCTTTACGGCCAGCGCCGCGGCGAGGGCGCCTGTCCCCAGGCAGGAGTGGCCGCAGCCATGGCCGGGGCCGCCGGGAATCAACGGGGCTTTTTCCGGGAAAGCTGCCGTCTGGCTTAAGGAGGCCAGGGCATCGTATTCGCCTAAAATGCCCATGACCGGCTTTCCTGTCCCATAAGAGAAGGTACCTGTAAAGCAGGTGGGAATTCCGGCGCAGCCCGTCTTTACGGAAAACCCCTCTTCTTCCAGGATGCCGCAAAGAAGCGCTGCCGACTTTGTCTCGTGGTAGGCCAACTCGGCATACTCCCAGATCCGGTCGTTGGCATCGAGAATTTTTTCTGATTTTCGTTCAATGATCTGTTCGAGAAATTGAAGATCTGTCATGGAAAACCGTCCTTTCTGAAAAACGGATGTCCGGCGGCCAGGAACCTGCCGCCCGGAACATCAGCACATCATCACGTTACTGAAACGCTGTCATGAAGACAGTGTACTATATCTTTGGAAAATCCACAATAAAAATTTTGAAGAATTCCGGGTATTTACCTTGGCCGGCTGAAATGGTATGATATCAGAAATGAGGTCAGACAATTCAGAGGTGGCAGTATGACAGAAAAAAAGAGAAAAATTTATGTGGCGGACGATGAAAAGAATATCTGCTTTCTGATCCGGAATTTCCTGGAAAAGGAGAGCTTTGAGGTCTGCTGCTTTTATGACGGGGACTCGGTGCTTTCGGCGTGCGAAAGGGAGATGCCGGATCTCCTGGTACTGGATATCATGATGCCGGGAACCGACGGCCTCGATGTCTGCACGCGGATCCGCCAGGTGAGCAGTGTCCCGATCATCATTGTTTCAGCCAAGGATTCGCCTCTTGACAGGATCAACGGGATTACGCTGGGAAGTGACGACTATATGGTAAAGCCGTTTCTTCCGCTGGAACTGGTGACACGGGTGAAGGCGATTTTCAGGCGCATGGATGCCATGAGGCCGGAAGCGCCAAGGGAACAGGACGCACACGGCGCCGGAGAGCTTAAGCTTCATCCGGGCAGGCGGCTTGCAAAGATCCGGGAAACGGAGATTTCCCTGACGCCGCTGGAGTTTGAGTTCCTGAATTACATGCTGGCACAGCCGGAGTATGCGGCCAGCCGGGACGAGCTTCTTAAGGCACTCTGGAAGGTGGACAGCAGTCAGGTGGATACCCGCGCCGTGGACGATATGGTGAAGCGGCTGAGGCGAAAGTTTAAGGAACAGGAGGACGCAGTTCGGATCGAGACGGTCTGGGGCTACGGATTCCGGCTGTTTGTGGGAGAAGAGTCATGAAGGTCAGTATCCGGATGAAGATTTTCCTGCCGGTGGTGTTTATTTCGATCCTGTTTCCGCTGGCCTTCTGGCTGGTGTTCAGCCAGACCTTATCGGCTCACATGACCTACAATGCGAGGCGGGAGCTGGAGCGGCTGATCCGCCAGGCCGAACGGATTACAAAGGAAGAGCGGGAAGATCTGAAACGGGCGCCGGAAAATCCGGAGGATGCTCTCTACGGCATGCTCATGCGAAAGGAGCCTGGGGGCTCCGGGCTTCTCGCCGTGAATCAGGAGCAGGAGCTGCTTTTTCCGAAAAATCCGGACAGGGAAGCGGATGCCGGGCAGATCTATGAGCTTTTTATCTCGGAGGCGGGAACCTGGGAAGAACGGGAAATTTTTAGGAAAACGGCGGGAGACAGCGCCTATCTTCTTTATTATGTGCCGTTTGAAGAGGCAAACAGTCTGGTTTTTTACAGCAGGATCCATGAGGCCGAAAGCCTGTTATCCCAGGTATCCAGGCTCATGCTCCTTATCATGCTGGCGATGACGGCCATCGAGATCCTGCTGTTCTGGTTTGTGGCCGGCAGCATTTCCGGCCCGGTGCGGCGCCTCTGCGAGGCAGCCAGGGGAATCGGCGACAAGAAATTCCGGCGGGTGGAAAGCCATGCCACGGTGCGGGAGCTCTGTGAGCTGGAGGACGAGATCAACCGCATGCAGGAGAAGCTTTCGCGTGCCGACGAGGCCGAGCGGACATTTTTCCAGAACGCCTCCCATGAGCTTCGGACGCCGCTCATGTCCATCAGCGGCTATGCCCAGGGGATCCAGTGCGGCGTTTTGGAGGATGTGACCCAGGCTGCCGGCGTGATCCTCGAGGAAAGCAGCCGGCTTACCGAGGTGGTGGACGGGATTTTGTCCCTGACGCGGATGGATCAGCTCCGTTATGAGACCGTGCCGGAGGAAGTCTTCCTGGGAGAATTTTTATCAGGGCTCATGCCGAAGTTTGCAGGAATGACGGTGTCGGGGCGGATCCGCCTGGAGCTTGAGGAAAAAGAGGCGTGCACGGCTCTGGCTGACAGGACGCTTCTTGAAAAAGCCGTGGTGAATGTGGTATCCAACTGCATCCGCTATGCGTCGTCCGCCGTGCGGATTTCCTACGGAACCCGGGACGGAAAGGCCTGGCTCTCCGTGTGGGACGACGGGCCTGAAATCGCAGCAGAGGACATGGAACGGATTTTTGACAGGTTTTATAAGGGCCAGGGCGGAAACCACGGCCTCGGGCTTTCCATTGCAAAAACCTCCCTGGAATACATGGGCGGCCGGATTTCGGCCAAAAATACGGGGAATGGCCCGATGTTTGACATTTATCTTCCAACAGACAGGGAAGATGGAAAAACAGCATAAAAAACGCTGGCAATATTGGCCGGAATATGGTTAAATAGTATAGAGAGCGTCCTGGCGCCAGCGCAGGAAAAACGGCGTTCGGACGCGGATGGAAAGAAACTGGAAAGGGGTATTTTTTATGGAAACAATGGACGATTACAAGGAAGAGCTGGAAGCGACCTTTAAGAAGATCCATGTGGGAGACGTTGTCACAGGAACCGTGATCGACGTAACCGAAGATGCTGTCCTTGTGGATTTAAAAACATATGCCGACGGAATCATCCGGAAAGAGGATTTAAGCGAGGATCCGGACTTTAACATGGAAGAAGCCGTCCATCCCGGCGACGAGATTGTGGCAACGGTGATGGCGACCAACGACGGAGAAGGAAACATTGTCCTGTCCAAAAAGGATGCCAATGCCGTCCTTGCGTGGGAGAAGTTAAAAAACCTCATGGAAGAGAGAACCGTCGTGACCGTAAAGATCAGTGAGATCGTAAAGAGCGGCGCCGTCGCGTATTTAGAGGGGATCCGCGGCTTCATCCCGGCCTCCAAGCTGACGGACGGCTACGTGGAAGACCTTTCGGAGTGGGACGGGAAGTCCTTGGAGGTTACGGTCATCACGGCCGATGAGGAGAACCACCGCCTTGTGCTCTCCGGCCGCGAGGTGGCAAGGGAGAAAAAGCAGGAAGAGAAGAAAAAACAGATCGCCAAATGCGAGGTGGGCGCTGTCATGACGGGAACCGTCGATACATTAAAGCCCTACGGCGCGTTTGTGACATTGGAAAACGGCCTGTCCGGACTTCTCCATATTTCCCAGATCAGCACCCAGCGGATCAAACACCCGGGCGTCGTCTTAAAGGAAGGTCAGGAGGTGCGCGTAAAGATCATCTCCACGGCAGACGGGAAAATCAGCCTGAGCATGAAAGCCCTGGCGGAAGAGGACAATGAGCCGGAGGAGGTCTTCGACTATAAGGAAAGCGGCCAGGCGAGCACAGGGCTTGGCGCACTGTTAAAGGGAATCAAATTAAATTAGGCATAAGCCGGCCTGTGCAGAGAGGGGGCGGCAATTATGACGGAAGAGACTGAGTCTTTCGACCAGATTGACCAGTGGAAATCAACCATGTTTTTGTACAATTCGGCGTTGAAATCCATCAACACAAAGATTGAGATTTTGAACAACGAATTTGTCCAGCTTTATAACCACAGCCCGATTGAGCACATTACCTCAAGATTAAAGACGCCGGAAAGTATTGTAAAGAAGCTGAAAAACGACGGATGGGATGTCACCATTGAGAACATGGTGGAACATTTAAACGACATCGCCGGAATCCGCATCATCTGTTCCTTCATGTCGGATATCTACCAGATCGCCGACATGATCGCCAAACAGTCGGACATCACGGTGATCCATGTGAAAGACTACATCCAGCATCCGAAGGCCAATGGCTATAAGAGCTATCACATGGTGGTGACGATCCCGGTGTACTTAATCGACGGGGTCAGGAATGTGAAGGTAGAGATCCAGATCCGCACCATCGCCATGGATTTCTGGGCCAGCCTGGAACATAAAATTGCCTATAAATTCGAGGGAAACGCGCCGGATTATCTGGAGGCGGAGCTAAAGGCCTGCGCCGATGTGGTGGATATGCTGGATGCCAAGATGTTTTCCTTAAATCATGCCATCATGGAGATTGGCGAGCGCCAGAGAAAGGAAGAAGAGCGCAGGATCCAGCTTGAGGAAAACAGGAAGCGCGCCCAGGAATTAGCGGAGCGGGAGCTCCAGTGATGAGCCGGAGGGCTCCTGGCAGACAAAAACTGAGACACGGAGGAAGACATGAGAGCTGTACTGCAAAGAGTAAACCGCGCTGCGGTCTGCGTGGACGGTGAGGAGATCGGGAAGATCGGAAAGGGGTTTCTGATTCTTCTTGGCGTTTCCGACCGGGACGACGAGGCGGTGGCCGACAAGCTGGCAGATAAAATATGCAAGCTGAGGATTTTTGAGGATGAAAACGGGAAGACGAACCTGTCTTTGGCGGACGTGGACGGCGAGCTTCTGGTGGTGAGCCAGTTTACGCTGTACGCAGACTGCAAAAAGGGCAACCGTCCCAGCTTCATCGGAGCCGGAGCGCCGGAGGCTGCAAACCGGCTTTATGAGTATTTTATGGAGCGGTGCAGAACCCATGTAAAAACCGTAGAACACGGGAGCTTCGGCGCCGACATGAAAATTGAGCTTGTCAATGACGGGCCGTTTACACTGATGCTGGACAGCGAAACGCTGTTTGCAAAATGAAACAGTTCCGCCATGCCATTCATCATTTGACGGATTCCATGATATTGGCTGACGAGAGATGGTATTGGCCGTCAAATGATTCATGTCGGGCGTCCGCCCTATATCCACATATGACAAACTCCGCTTTGTGAGCAAGCTCCCACGCGGCATTTTGTCATATGTGCCTGCATGGCGGAACTGTTAGCACAAAATAAGGAGGACAAAAGAATTATGAACGCAAAAGAAATGGAAAAAGAGCTTCTCTGGAAAGCACCCCATATCGGGGAAGAAGCGCCGGAGCAGAGAGAAAAGGCAGCAGAATTCTGCGAGGGCTACAAGGAGTTTTTAAATAAGGGAAAGACAGAGCGGGAATGCGTAAAGGAAGCCGTCCGGATGTTAGAGGCGGCCGGCTATCGGAAATTTGATGAAAAGGAAACTTATAAAGCCGGCGATAAGGTTTACTGGAACAACCGCGGAAAGTCCCTGGCAGCAGCCACCATCGGAACGGCGTCCCTGGAGGACGGCCTTCGGATGAACGGGGCGCATATCGATTCCCCGCGTCTCGACTTAAAGCCGAACCCGCTGTTTGAGAAAGGGGAAATCGCCTACTTAAAGCCGCATTATTACGGCGGAATCCGGAAATACCAGTGGGGAGCCGTACCGCTTGCCATGCACGGCGTCGTTGTGAAGAAGAACGGGGAAGCCGTGGAGATTTCCATCGGCGAGAAAGAGGGCGAGCCGCAGTTCTGCATCACCGACCTGCTTCCCCATCTGGCAGCCGACCAGAACGCAAGGAAATTAAATGAGGGCTTAAAGGGCGAGGAGTTAAACATTGTTATCGGCTCCATCCCGTATCTCGACGAGGAGAAGGAGAAAATCAAAGAGCCGGTGAAGCTCATGGCTATGAAGCTTCTTTACGACCAGTACGGAATCACGGAGAGGGATTTCACAAGGGCAGAGATCGAACTGGTGCCGGCATACAAGGCTGTGGACATCGGTCTGGACAAGAGCCTCGTTGGTTCCTACGGACAGGACGACAGGGTATGCGCGTACACGGCGCTGATGGCAGAAATCGAGAGCAAGAGCCCGGTACACACGACCTTCACGATCTTAGCTGACAAGGAAGAGGTCGGCTCTGTCGGAAATACGGGCCTGAACTCCGACTTCGTCCTTCATATGATCGAGGAGCTCTGCGAGAACCAGGGCGCATCTTCCAGAAAGACCCTGAAAAATTCCATCTGCCTGTCTTCGGACGTGAACGCGGCGTACGATCCCACGTTCCCGGCCGTTTACGAGGAGCGGAACTCCTGCTACATCAATAAGGGCTGTGTCCTGACAAAATACACGGGCGCCAGAGGTAAATCCGGCAGCAGCGACGCCAGCGCGGAAACCATGTCCAAGGTCATTGACATCATGGATGAAAACGGCGTTTACTGGCAGACCGGCGAGCTGGGTGCCGTGGATGTAGGCGGCGGCGGAACCATCGCCATGTTCGTGGCAGCCATGGACGTGGATGTGGTGGATCTGGGAGTGCCGATCCTTTCGATGCATGCGCCGTTTGAGCTCGCTTCCAAGCTGGATGTGTATAATACATACCGGGCGTTTGCGGCGTTTTATAAATAAGGAGCATATGGGAGGGCGCATGCGGGAAACTGAGCATGCGTCCTCTTTTTGAATCGGAAAAGATATAAATTTTCGTGCAAAGCATTGCTTTTTTCGTGCAAATGGCATATACTAAAAGAGCCAGCAGAAAGGGGTTGATGATATGGCTGGAAATACCACAAACATCAGTATCCGCATGGATGCAGATTTGAAAGCACAGGCTGACGCTTTGTTTAGTGAGCTTGGCATGAACCTGTCGACTGCGTTTAATATTTTTGTGCGCCAGTCTCTTCGTGTGGGCGGCATTCCCTTTGAAGTAAAACTGGAACAGCCCAGCAAAGAAACAATAGCAGCAATGCTGGAAGCGGAGAGGATTGCAAAAGATCCGTCTGTGAAGGGCTATGATGACCTTGACGAGCTGTTTGCAGACTTGAAAAAATGAGAAGGACGAAATACACAGTCAAGTACACGACAGGTTTTAAAAAAGATTACAAGCGGGCAATCAAGCGTGGACTGAAAATTGAATTGCTGGAACAGGTTGTAACACTGCTGGCAATGGGTGAAACACTGCCGGAGAAAAACCGTGATCACGATCTGTCTGGTGATTGGGTAGGACACCGGGAATGCCATATTCTTCCGGACTGGCTGCTCATTTACCGTATTGAGGACGATGTTCTGGTGCTGACACTGGCACGTACCGGGACACACAGCGATTTATTTGGAAAATAAAATCTAAACGGCCGCCGTGCAGGAAAATATGTACGGCGGTTTTTCACCTCACCTTTCGTGTTTCTTAATATTATGTAAAATCCCTTCCTTTCCGCCCCGGATTATGATAAAATCGTGAAACGAGGTTTCCCCTCTCAAATTAAGCAGTTAAGGAGAAGAAAACAAAGCATGAGAAAAATCATAAAAGCAGGACTCTGCATGGCCGTTTTGGCTCTTGCCGTGACGGGGTGCCAGAATAAAACGGAAGAAAGCGAGAGCACGGCTGCTGCGGCGACAACGGCGGCAGAAGCCGGGACGAAATCGGAGGAAGAGCTGACCGACGAAAGCAGCATCACCCTCGGAGAGTATAAAGGGCTGTCCCTGACCATGTCAAAGGCCGAGGTGACGGACGAGGAGATCGACGAGCAGATCGGCTACATTGTAAGCCTGTTCCCCAACGAGGAGGAAGTGACAGGACGCCCGGCGCAGGAAGGCGATACGGCCAACATCGACTATGAGGGCACCAAGGACGGCGTTGCCTTTGCAGGCGGAACGGCTCAGGGCATGGATCTGGAGCTTGGAAGCGGCCGGTTCATCGACGGTTTTGAGGACGGCGTCATCGGCATGGAGATCGGCGAGGAAAAGGATTTAAACCTGACCTTCCCGGATCCCTATGAAAACAACCCGGATCTGGCCGGCCAGCCCGTCGTGTTCCACGTAAAGCTCAACAGCCTGAAGGTATTAAGCGACCCGGCCCGCGACGATGCGCTTGCAAAGCGCGCCATGGACGATGAGAACGCCACCATGGAGCTTCTCGAGGCGCAGATCTACGAGAACCTGCTGCTCCAGAAGGAGCGGAGCGCCTTTTATGAGGCGGGAAACCAGGCACTCGTCCAGATCATTGACAATTCGGAGATCACCTGCGACCCGGATGCTGTCGAGGAGATGGTAAACCAGCTGACACAGACCTACACGATCTATGCGTCCCAGTACGGCATGGAGTTAGAGGATTTCTTGAGCCTGTTCCTGGGCATGGATATGGCTGGACTCGAGGAAAATGCAGAAAATCTTGTGAAGCAGCAGATGGTGTTAGACGAGGTGATCCGCCTGGAGAATGTCGAGCCGACCGACGAACAGAAGGAAGAGCTTGCGAAGGCCAACAACTTTGACAGCGTGGACGCGCTGATCCAGACCTACGGCGAGGAATCGGCCAATGACTTGTTTATGATGGAAGCCGCATATCATTTCCTGGTGGACAACGCCAATGTGACGGTGACGGAAGATAACGGCACGGCGGCTGACACGCCGGCAGAAAGTACGGCAGAAGAGACGGAGACGGCGGCAGAATAAGGCGGCCGCCTTCGTCCGGATACGGAGGAGAAGAGTATGAAGCTTCTGGAAGACAGGATTCGGAGAGACGGAAAAGTCCGGGAGGGGAATGTCCTCAAGGTGGACAGCTTTTTGAATCATCAGATGGACATCGGCCTGTTAAATGAGATCGGCAAAGAGTTCCGGCGTCTGTTCCCGGAACCGGAGATCAATAAAATTCTGACGATTGAGGCCTCCGGCATTGGGATTGCCTGCATTGCCGCCCAGTATTTCGGCGTGCCGGTGGTTTTTGCGAAGAAAAACAAGACGAAGAACATTGCCGGCGGCGTCTATACGGCGAAGGTGGAGTCCTTTACCCATGGGCGTACCTACGACATCATGGTTTCCAGGGATTTTCTGGGAAAAGGGGACAAGGTGCTTCTGATCGATGATTTCCTTGCAAACGGAAAGGCCCTGGAAGGCCTCATAAGCCTTTCCGAGGAAGCCGGTGCAGAGGTCATCGGCGCCGGTGTCGTCATCGAAAAGGGCTTCCAGAGCGGCGGCGAAGCCATCCGGAAGCGCGGCATCCATCTGGAATCGCTGGCAATCGTAGACGGCATGGACGAAAAAACAGGAGAGATCACGTTCCGGAACGGGGACGGGAAGAGATAACATGGAAAGAAAAGCATTGTTTTTTGACATAGACGGGACGCTTCTTGGGGAGAAGAGCCGAAAAATCCCGGAAAGCGCCGCAGAGGCCCTAAGAAAAGCAAGAGAAAAAGGCCATCTGGTCTTTATAAATTCCGGGCGGGCCAGGTGCCTGATGCAGGACGTGGAGGAAAGCGGGATCCCCGTGGACGGCTATCTCTGCGGCTGCGGCACGTACATCGAGATCGGCGGGAAAAAAGTCCTTCACAACACGGTTCCGGCCGGCCGCCGCCTGGAAATCCAGAAAGCGATCATAAGTCACAGGCTGGAAGGCGTCTTAGAGGGCATGGAGGCCTGCTGCGCCAGGGAAGGCGTCTCTCCGCTGGAATCCGTGGAGCGGATGAAAAATTCCTTAAGGCGCCGCGGCGTCCTTATCACTGACGACTGGGAAAAGGCGGCGGACTTTGACAAATTCTGTGTGGAAGTAGTAGAAGAAAGCGATATCGACGGCTTCCTCAAATTCCTGGAGCCGGACTTTGCGGCCATTGACCGCGGGCACGGCCTCTACGAATGCGTGCCGGCCGGCTTTAACAAGGCTGCGGCCATGGAATTTATCCTGCGGTATTTTGATATTCCCTGGGAACAGTCCTACGCCTTCGGCGACAGCAGCAACGACCTTGCCATGATCCGCTATGCCTGCAATTCCGTCATCATGGGAAAGCACGATGCAGTCCTTGAGCCATATGCCACGTTTGTGACGAAGACCGTGGAAGAGGACGGCATCGCCTATGCCTTTGAAGCCTTAGCGATTCTGTGACGGCGTCGCGGGCTGCCGGTTTTCTGTGCCTGCGGCGACGGCATCTTCGTAATACCGGATTTTACTGCGGATGGTCTCCTGATAGAGCTGCATCTGCGCCATTTTCTGTTCAAAACGCGCCTGATGGTCTTTCATGATCGCAAGGCGCTTTTTTAATGTCGCATCCCCCTCCATGCAGAGTGCAACGAAATCGCGGATCTCATGGATGGACATCCCCGTATTCTTTAAGCATGTGATGGTCTTTAACCACTGGAAATCACTGTCTTTGAATCTTCTCGTGCCGTCCGGCGCCTTGTCCAAAAACGGCATCAGCCCCTCCTTGTCGTAATAGCGGAGCGTATAAACGGAGAGGCCGGCCTTTTCGGCGGCCTGGGAAACGGTATAAGTCATATGTATCACCTCGCTTTCCATTGTAACCCCTGGAGTACACTCTATGTCAAGAAAATTTGCGCTTGACTTAGACTATACTCGAGGGAGTATGCTGATAAAAAAGAAACCGAAGCAATTTGCCTGTGCCTGGCATGAGCCAGGGGAAAGGGGAAGATTATGGAATACCGGAAACTGCCGCACGGCGGAGAAAAAATCAGTGTCATCGGCCTTGGAATGGGCTCCGTGACGGGCACGGAGGAGGAGATTGTCTGTCTTCTCAATACAGCCATTGAAAATGGGGTCAATTTCTTTGACCTGGCGGCCTCGGAGGAAGCGCCGTACCATGCATACGCAAAGGCCTTCGAGGGACGCCGGGAACAGCTTATCACGCAGATGCATTTCGGCGCAGTCTATGACAATGGGAAATACGGCTGGTCGAGGGATTTAAAGCGGATTAAGGAACAGTTTGAATGGGAGCTTTCCCTGTTCCATACGGACTATACGGATCTCGGCTATATCCACTGCGTCGACGAGCCGGACGACTTAAAGGAAATCATGGAGGGCGGAATCTGGGACTACATGAAAGGCCTGAAAAGCGAGGGGAAAATCCGCCATCTCGGTTTTTCCTCCCACAACCCGGAGATTGCGAGACGCCTTCTTGAGACGGGGCTCATCGACATGTTCATGTTCAGCATCAACCCGGCCTACGACTACCAGAAAGGCAAATACGCCATCGGCGAGGCGAAGGAGCGGGCAGATTTATACCGGGACTGCGAAAAGCTCGGCGTCGGGATTTCCGTCATGAAGCCATTTGCAGGCGGCCAGCTTTTGAATGAAAAGACTTCCCTGTTCCACCGCGCCCTGACGGAGACTCAGTGTATCCAGTATGCACTGGACCGGCCGGCTGTTTTAACGGTGCTGCCGGGAGTTCGGGATGTGAATGATTTAAAGACGGTGCTCCGGTACCTCAAGGCCTCGGAGGCGGAAAAGGACTATTCGGTGATCGCAGAATTTACGCCGCAGAATGCCGACGGGATCTGCGTTTACTGCAACCACTGCCAGCCGTGCCCGAGGGGGCTCAACGTGGGCTTAATCAACAAGTATTACGATCTGGCCCTGGCCGGAGACGAGATGGCAAAGGGACATTACGAAAAGCTGTCCGTAAAGGCCGGTGACTGTGTAAAATGCGGCCACTGCGAGTCCCGCTGCCCCTTCCATGTGAAGCAGGAGGCGCGGATGGAGGAAATCGCCGCCTATTTTGGAAAATAAAAGGCAGAACGCCGCCAGGCCCCTGTTTTGCGGGCCGGCGGCGTTTGGACGCATGTGCCGTCTTATTCCGATACTCTTTCGTTGATTACAAGCGCCATGATCTCAAGGGGTTCCTCGGACGGATTTTCGATGGCATGGCTCTGTCCGACCTCGATGACGCAGACGTCGCCGGGATGGATTTCCGTCCTCGTGCCGTCGTTGTCCACAAAAATGCCGTTTCCCTTTATGACATAATACGGCTCCGTATTCCCCACATGCTGATGAAAGCCTATGGACGCATGGGGCGGCAGAATGACATGGGCGTACATGGTGCCGTGGCCCATGAGCTCGTCCTTGCTTAAAATATGGCGGAGTTCAACGGTTCCCTCGCCGCCTCGGAGCCCCTGAACAAACACTGATTCTGTTTTTCTTACCATGGAATGACCTCCTTCGATTGATCCTGTCTCCAGAATAGCATAAATCCCGAAAAAAGTAAAATTCCTTTGCTTTACAGGCAAACGCGAATCGTGTCGAAACTTGCGGCCGATTTTGCTTTCCATTTGGCAGAAAATGTATTATAAAGGTAGTGATACTGCTAGGTATCCGAATGGTGTATGCAAAGGGGGCAGAATGATGAGCGTTGAGGAACGCATTGCTGCTTTGGAACAGGAAAATATCAGGCTGAAAGAAGACAATGAAAAGCTTATGAGCATAATCGCCCAGATGAAAGTGACATTGAACCGCCTGGTAAAACATTATATTTCTGAAGGCAGTCTATAAACATGTCCCGCGGTTAAAAAAAAATGGCCTCTGCGGGGTACGCAGAAGCCATTCCCTTTTTTTGCAAATCAGGTGTGCTCTTTACTGTAAGATCCCATTCGTATCAACAACCCAGATGGTGCCGTTGGCATCCTTGAAATCCTTAAAGCCGCGTCCGAGCTCCGGCTTCACGGAAGAAGTGGAGGAGGAAGATGCCTTCTGGACAGAACCGGTGGTGTTCACCAGATATCTGCTGCCCTCGAACTCAACGGGAGCGTAGCGCACATCAGAACTTGCCTCCTGACGTTTTCCGTTGATATAGAGCGTGTTGTCTCTCAGACCGTGGTAGCCCTGGCCCTTCTGCTCGCCGTCGGTATAGAAGTACCAGCTCTCTGTCTCACCTGTCTCTTCGTTGTAAATATTCTGTTTGCCGGTCTTCATGACGCCGTTCTCGTCAAAGTAGAAGTTGGCCGTCTTTCCGTCACCGATATTCACAGACTGCTTTCCTGTCTGCATCTCACCGCGCTCGTTGAACGCATATTTTTTTGCGTCCACCGTAAAGAGCTGGTTCCCAGCCGTCTCGGAGAAATAGGAACGTCCATCTTTAAAATAGAAGGTGTAGGTCTCATCCATGTCGTGAATGCCTTCGACGCCCTCGATGGTGCGCCATCCTTCCGCGCGCTTTCCGTCACCTTCTTCACCGTAATACTGGTAGGCGCCGACAGACGGTGCTTTCGTTTCTGCCGCATTGGAAGCCGTCTCAGAGCCGGTTCCTGCCTCTTCCTTATCAATCAGGATCCAGCCGGTCTGCATCCTGCCGTTTACGAAGGTGTAGTATGCGCCATTGATTTTTTTATCCACATGGTTTTCTACCATTTTTCCGTCAGACTCAAAATAGTACCAGGAATCGGAAGCGCCCGGAACAGCAGCGCCGTCGTCTAACTTCAGCCAGCCGGTCTTCATGGCGCCGTCGTCACCGAAATAGTAGGTGGAACTGCCGACCGCCGTTTTTCCTGTCTGCATCTGGCCGGCATCGTTGAAGTAATACCATTTGCTGTCCAGCTTCAGCCACTTGGAGGCAGCCGCCTTGCCGTCCTTTTCAAAGTAGTACCAGAAGGAAGCAGGGGTCTCCGGGGAGTCAATGTCCTCCTCATTGCGAAGCTCGATCCAGGTGTTTTTCACCATCTTTCCGTCGCTTCCCACATAGAAGTCCTCGACCTTCTGATTGATCGTAATCTGTCCGTCTTCATCTAAAAAGTACCAGTCATCCCCGTTCTTTCTCCAGGAATCTGTCGTAAGATATCCGTCTTCATCGTAATAGACCATGGCGCCGTCTTCCTCGGTCCAGCCGGACTGGGCGGCGTAGGCGGCTCCATACGGAAGCATGCTCATAAATGCAGCAGCAGACATAACAGCAAAGAAACGTGTCTGTTTTTTCATGTTTTGATTCTCTCCTTTTTCGTGAGCGCATTTTTCTGCGCGATCTGTTGTTGCCTTACGGTGCGATTATAACAGCACCGGCAGAAGAAAATCCAGTGCAGGTTGCTGGCAGAACTGGCAGCCGGTGACAGGGACGGGAGACCCGTTGGAAGGGCGGGAAAATACCGCTTCCTTCTCCCCGCCTGCACAGATTTACTGGACTGCCTGTCTGTTATGTGGTAGAATATCCGAAGAACGTATTCTGCCGGCAGGGGCCGCTTTTTCGAGACAAGCGGAGGCGGAATGCGCGTTTGTATATGGAGAAAATGCCTGAAACAGGACGAACCGGGCCGGGACGCGGCCGAGAGAAGGAAAGGAGAAATTTCAAATGAGAATGAAGGTGTCCGACTACATTGCAAAAAAACTGACGGAATCCGGGATTACCGACGTATTCATGGTAACGGGCGGCGGCGCCATGCATCTGGACGACGGCCTTGGGCATGAGCCGGGGCTTCACTGCATCTTCAATCACCACGAGCAGGCCTGCGCCATTGCGGCAGAGTGCTATGCGCGAATTCACAATAAAATTGCGGCTGTCTGTGTCACCACCGGCCCCGGCGGAACCAACGCCATCACCGGCGTCGTGGGGGGCTGGCTGGATTCGATCCCGATGTTAATCCTTTCCGGCCAGGTGCGCTACGATACGACGGCCAGGAGCACGGGCCTCGGGATCCGCGCCATGGGCGACCAGGAATTTGATATCGTAAAAGCCGTGGACTGCATGACAAAATATTCGGAGATGGTTTTAGACCCCATGCGGATCCGCTTCTGTCTGGAAAAGGCACTGTATCTTGCCCAGTCCGGCCGTCCCGGCCCCTGCTGGCTTGACATCCCGTTAAACGTCCAGGGCGCCTATATCGAGACGGACGAGCTTCTCGGCTTTGACAAAGACGACTACGAAAACGGCGGTACCGGCTGGAGCGCCCATGGAACGGGCTGTGCCGGCTGTACCTTATGCATGATGAATAAAATTTCCGGCCGTCCCGTGATGATTCCCGAGGACGTGGCCGGCCAGGGTGAAAAGCGCCAGGTGCTTCCGAAGCCGGTGACGGTGGAGACGGCGCGGACAATTTTAAAGAAGGTACGGGAGGCAAAGCGGCCGGTTATCAACGCCGGAAACGGCATCCGCATCGGAAAAGCCTATGACGTGTTTGCAAGAGTTGTGGAAAAACTCGGAATCCCGGTGGTAACGGGCTGGAACAGCTTAGACTGCATGTACGACGAGCATCCTCTTTACGTGGGCCGTGCCGGGCACATGGGCGACCGTCCCGGAAACTTTGCCGTCCAGAACAGCGACCTGCTCCTTTCCCTCGGAAGCCGCCTTTCCATCCGCCAGGTGGGCTACAATTACCCGACCTGGGCCAGGGAGGCGTATGTGATCTACAATGATATCGACGAAGAAGAATTAAAGAAGCCGACGGTCCATGTGGACATGCCGGTTCATGCGGATGTAAAAGATCTTCTGGAAAAGCTGGAGCTTGTGCTTGACGAAGAGGAATTCATGCCGGAGGGCGGCCCGAAGGACAAAAAGGCCGTGGACTGGTGGGTGAAACGCTGCCAGGAATGGAAGGAAAAATATCCGGTCGTCCTGCCGAAGCACTACGCGGCCGGGGACGATGCGCCGGCCAACATCTACGCGGCCATCAAGGAAATCAGCCGCCGCGCCGAGGAAGGCCAGATTACGGTTGTCGGAAACGGCTCCCCCTGTGTGGTGGGCGGCCATGCCTATGAGATGAAGAAAGGCCAGCGGTTCATCAGCAATTCGGCCATCGCCTCCATGGGCTACGACCTGCCGGCGGCCATCGGCGCCTGCGTGGCAGACCATACCCAGGACATCATCCTTGTGACCGGCGACGGCAGCATCCAGATGAACATCCAGGAGCTTCAGACCATTATCCATCACAAGATGCCGATTAAGATTTTCCTTATCAACAACGGCGGCTACCATTCCATCCGCCAGACCCAGAAGGCCCATTTCCATGAGCCCCTTGTGGGCGTCGGCGTGGACAGCGGCGATTTGAGCTTCCCCGATATGGAAAAGCTCTCCTGGGCATACGGCTATCCTTATGTGGCCGCGCACCATAACAGCGAGCTTGGTGCGGCCGTGGAAAAGACCTTAAAGACGGAAGGGCCGGTGATCTGTGAGATTTTCGTGGATACCGAGCAGAAATTCGAGCCCAAGGCCGAGGCGAAGATGATGCCGGACGGAACCATGGTTTCCGTGCCCCTTGAAGATCTGGCGCCGTTCCTTTCCGATGAGGAAATGGATGAAAACATGATTATCCCGCGGGTGAGGGAGAATAAATGAGAATCATCATGACAGGGGCGACCAGCTTTGTGGGCGCCGCGGCGGCCGGGCGGCTTCTGGAGGACGGGCATACCGTCATCGCTGCTGTCCGCCCGTCTTCCGGGAAAATACATCTTCTGACAGGGAAACATGAGCAGGCGCTTAAGGAAAAACGCCTGCTCATCATAGAAAATGACCTGGAAACACCGGAAGGACTTTTAAAGCAGGTTTCCAGAGAAGACGGAACCGTGTTCTGCCATTTCGGCTGGGGCGGTTCGGGAAGCGGTGCCAGGGAGGAAAAAGCGCTTCAGGAGAAAAACCTTGCGGCGTCCCTAAAAACTGCCGAGGCGGCCGCAGAGCTTGGCTGCACGCGGTTTTTCTTTTCCGGCTCCCAGGCGGAGTACGGGATGCACAAAGAACTCATGGGGGAAGAGACAGCCTGTCGTCCACGTTCCTTTTACGGTGAGGCCAAGCTTGCCATGAGGGAGCGCGGAGAGGAACTCTGCAAAAAGCTTGGGATGCAGTATGTCCACGGCCGGATTTTCAGCGTCTACGGGCCGGGAGACCATCCCTGGACGTTAGTGGAAAGCTGTCTGCGGGCGTTTACGGCGGGGGAAGAGCTTTCCATGGGCAAATGCCTTCAGATGTGGAACTTCCTCTATATTGATGATCTGGCAAAAGCCGCGGCAGGGCTCTGCGAGGCGGAAGCGCCGGCTTTTAACGAGATAAAAAATCCGGTTTTCAATCTTGCGGGGAGCGAGACGAGGCCCCTGCGGGAATTCGTGGAAGAAATCCATGCGGCCTGCGGAAAAAGAGGGACGCCGCGCTTCGGGGTGCGGCCGGAAAATGCCGAGGGGCCTGTGAATCTGATCCCCGATATCCGGAAGCTCTGCGGTTTTCTTAAGTGGGAGCCGGAAGTTCCCTTTTCAGAAGGGATCCGGCGGATGCTTTCTGACCGGACGGCCTGAAAAGATGCTGATCCTGCCGTGGTTCCTGCGCGGCCTGCCGCAGGCTCCGCCAGGCATGAAAGTCAGATGGCTTCGCGCTTTGCGCTCTCGCCATCTGCCGGAGCATTCGCAATCCGGCCTATCGGCCTGCTTGCTCATACTCCTTAGCCCGTCCAATGTTGATGCGTCTGCGCGTGCAGGCACGCTCATCCACATCGCCGCTGTCCGGGACTTTCATAGTAAAAAACAGGGAAGAATGTTGACAAACAGCAGATTCCGGATACAATGGTAAAAGCGAAGAAAAAAGGAAGAAGACTATCATACGATGAAGAAAATCAGTATTTTGATCCCGTGCTACAACGAAGAAGAAAATGTGGTTCCCATCAGCGAGGCGGTTATTGACATCATAACAAGGGAGCTCCCGGAATATGATTACGAGCTCTTATTTATCGACAACGATTCCAGTGACAATACAAGGCCGCTTCTTCGGAGCCTGTGTGCGGGAAACCCGAAGATCAAGGCGATTTTCAACGCCAGGAACTTCGGCCAGTTCAATTCGCCTTACTACGGGATTTTGCAGGTGACAGGCGACTGCGTGATTTCCATGGTGGCCGATTTCCAGGATCCTGTGGAGCTGATCCCGAAATATGTCCATGAATGGGAAAACGGCTATAAAATCGTCATCGGCATCAAGACCAGCAGCCGGGAAAACCCGGTGATGTACTGGTTAAGAAGCTGTTATTATAAGTTAATCCGAAAGCTCTCCGACGTGGAACAGATCGAGCATTTCACGGGCTCCGGCCTCTACGACAGGCAGTTTATCGAGGTTTTGAGGAACCTGGATGACCCGACGCCGTTCCTTCGCGGCATTGTGGCGGAGCTGGGCTTTAAGAGGAAGGAAATCCCCTACGAACAGCCGAAGCGCCGGGCCGGGAAGACCCACAACAATTTCTTCCGCCTTTACGACGCGGCCATGTTGAGCTTCACGTCCTACACAAAAGCGGGGCTAAGGCTTGCGACATTTTTCGGCGCCTTCTGTTCCGGCGTAAGCTTCTTCGTGGGATTCATCTACCTTGTGATGAAGCTTTTATACTGGGACAGGTTCCCGGCCGGCATGGCGCCGGTGCTCATCGGCATGTGCTTTTTGGGGTCTGTCCAGATCTTTTTTATCGGTCTTTTAGGTGAATATATCATGAGCATCAATACCCGCGTCATGCACCGTCCCCTTGTCATCGAGGAGGAGAGGATCAATTTTGACGCAGGCGAGACAGAGGAGAAAGCATGAGATACAGTGTGGACGTGGTGCGGATCCGGGAAAATTCCATCCAGCTAAACGGATGGGCCATCGGAAAGACGCCGGATTCCGCGATATCCTTCGATGTGGAGGACGGGAACCATAAAAGCATCATTCATAAATACGTGTCCACCAGGCGGGACGACGTGAGCCAGATCTATTTCAAGAAGACAGTGGACAAAGATCTGGGCTTTGATATCCAGTTCGCCTACGAGAGAGGAAAGGACTATTATCTGGTAATCCGCGGTGACGGCAGGAAAATCCGGGTAAAATATAATGAAGAGCTGATTGCGAAGCGTTCCAGCGTGGCCCATAAGAGAAGACAGAAAATCAAAGACCTGATGAACATGGAGACGGTTCGGGTGGCCTATGATTTCTGGAAGGAAAATGGCCTGAAGGCCTTATTTTTAAAGTCCAAGCACAAGCTCCAGGGCATCGACAACGACTACGACTACGGCGAGTGGTGGGAGCTTACAAAGCCAACAAGCGAGGAACTTGAGGCACAGAAAGCCGAAACATTCCCGTACATGCCGAAGTTTTCCATCGTGATCCCGGTGTTTAAGACGCCGGAAAAATATTTAAAGGAAATGCTGGATTCCGTGCGGGCACAGACCTACGGAAACTGGGAGCTCTGCATCGCCGACGGAAGCCCGGCCGGACAGAGCGTCGAGCGCATTTTAAAAAAATACGCGAAAGAAGACCCGCGGATCCATTATAAAATCCTCGGGGAAAACCTGGGGATTTCCGGGAACACCAACGCAGCCCTGGAGGCGGCGGACGGCGATTTCATCGTCCTTGCCGACCACGATGATAGAATGACGGAAAACGCCCTCTATGAGTGTGCAAAGGCCATCAACGAAAATCCCGGCTGCGACGTCCTCTACTCCGACGAGGACAAGCTGGACATGGACGGCGGCGCCCTTTTTGACCCGCATTTTAAGCCGGATTTCAACCAGGATCTCCTTTGCAGCGTCAATTACATCTGCCATTTGTTTGTGGTGAAGCGAAAGCTTCTTGAAAAGACCGGAGGCTTCCGCCATGAGTTCGACGGCGCACAGGACTACGATTTTATTTTCCGCTGCACCGAGGCGGCAGAGAACATCGTCCATATCCCGAAGGTTCTGTACCACTGGCGCTGCCATCAGGACTCCACGGCCAGCAATCCGGAGAGCAAGCTGTACGCCTTCGAGGCCGGTTCCCGCGCCATCATGGCTCACTATGAGCGTGTGGGGATCCGGGCAGAAAAGGTGGAAAAGGGCATCGACTACGGCATCTACCACACAAAGTTCCTCCTGGACGGCGAACCGCTTGTCTCGGTGATTATCCCAAATAAAGACCATCGCCAGGATCTCGACAACTGTATCCGGCCGATGCTTATGAAGGGAACCTATAAAAATCTGGAATTCGTGGTGGTGGAGAACAACAGCACGGATCCGGAGACGTTCCGTTATTACGAAGAAATCCAGAAGGAATTCCCGAACGTTCATGTGGTGCGCTGGGAGCGGGAGTTTAACTATTCCGCCATCAACAATTTCGGTGTAAGCCATGCAAACGGGGAGTATCTTCTGTTCATGAACAACGATATCGAGCAGATTGCGGAGAATTTCGTCGAGGAAATGCTCGGCTTCTGCCAGAGGGACGACGTGGGGATCGTCGGCGCAAGGCTGCTTTATGAGGACGACACGATCCAGCATGCCGGCGTCGTCGTCGGCTTCGGCGGCATTGCCGGCCACACCTTCATCGGCCTGCACAAAGCCGAAAGCAGCTATTTCCACCGGGCCATGTGCGCCCAGGATTACAGCGCCGTGACGGCGGCCTGCATGATGAGCAAAAAGTCTGTGTTCCAGGCGGCAGGCGGCTTCTCCGAGGAGTTAGCCGTGGCCTTCAACGACATCGACTACTGCATGAAGGTGCGCGCCCTTGGGAAGCTTGTCGTCTATGCGCCCTATGCGGTGCTCCATCACTATGAGTCAAAATCGAGAGGGCTCGAGGACACGCCGGAGAAGGTGGCAAGATTCAACCGGGAGATCGCCATATTTGCAAAGAAGTGGCCGGAAATCCTGGAAAAAGGCGACCCATACTACAACCCGAACCTGACCTTAAGAAAGTCCAACTTTGCGCTCCGCGACCTGAAAAAGGAGAAAATCGGGGAGCCGTATAAGCTGGAGGTGCCTCTCGATTAGAAACGGAAGGGATAAGATGCAGATCAGAACGACAGTAATCATTCCAAATTACAACGGGCTTCATTTCATGGAGGACTGCCTGGCGTCCTTAAAAGAGCAGTCTGTCCGGGATTTTAAAATCCTCGTGGTGGACAACGGCTCCACCGACGGCAGCGCCGAATGGCTGAAAGAGCAGGGGATCCCGACGATTTTCCTTTCGGAAAACACCGGCTTTTCCGGCGCCGTAAACACGGGGATCCGGGCGGCCGACACGCCGTATGTGCTGCTTTTAAACAACGATACGACGGTGGACTTCCGCTTCGTGGAGATGCTTGAAAAGACCATCAGCCGCTCCGATAAGATTTTCTCCGTGAGCAGCCGTGTCCTTCAGATGCATGAGCCGGAGCTTCTCGACGATGCCGGCGACATGTACAGTCTTCTCGGCTGGGCTTACCAGAGAGGCGTCGGGCGGCCGGCGAAAAAATACGGCGGCTACCGGAAGGTTTTTTCGGCCTGTGCATGTGCGGCCATTTACAGACGTTCCGTATTTGGTACCATCGGCTATTTTGATGAAATGCACTTTGCCTATCTGGAGGACATCGACGTGGGCTGGCGGGCCAAGCGGTACGGCTATGACAATATCTACTGCCCCGAGGCCATTGTGTACCATGTGGGGAGCGGCACCAGCGGCTCCAAATACAATGCCTTCAAGGTAAAGCTTGCTGCCAGGAACAGCGTCTATCTGAATTATAAAAACATGCCCCTTTTCCAGCTTCTCATCAATTTCCCGTTCCTCGCGGCAGGAACCCTGGTAAAATACGGCTTTTTTAAGAAGCTGGGCTTCCATAAAGAATATGCGGCCGGGCTTAAGGAGGGCTTTTTAACCGTGGCTTCCTGCAAAAAGGTGCCGCGGCTTCGCGGGAGCTTCCGGGCCTGCGTGGGGATCCAGTTGGAGCTTGTCTGGGGAACCTTCGTCTATGTCTATGAATTTCTCCGGCGGCAGATCGCAAAGAAGGCTGTCCGGCAGAAAAAGAACAGAGAATCTTAAGAAAACTTTTATTTCAATATCCGGCAGTTTCATGTATAATAAGACAGAAAATCGTGGAGAATCCCCTTTTTCACCGCCAAAACCGGCAGCGGGGATGACGAAACAAGCAGGTGAGATCTATGATTAAAGATAATCAGGCCAGCCTGAACCGGCTTCATGTCGTGCTGGATGCCCTGGTGACTGCGGTCTCCTATGTTCTGGCGTGGTATATCGTAATCGGCAGCGGATGGGCGGCCCAGCTTGGAAAGGGAACGCTTCCGCCGGCATTTTATTTCGGGACGCTGGCCGTGGTGCTTCCGTCCTATCTGCTTCTTTATTCCTGCTTTAACCTGTACGCACCGAAGCGGGTGCTCGGGCGCAGGAATGAATTTGGAAGAATTTTTAGGGCAAATACGATTGGGCTTCTGATTTTTGGTCTGGTGTTGTTCCTTGGAAGAAAGGAACCGCACCTTTTCAATTTCTCTCAGAGGCTTGTCGTTTACTTTTATATTATCAACACCGTCCTGATGACGGCGGAGCGGAACGCAATCCGCATCACGATCCGTTCCATGCGCTCCCGCGGCTATAACCAGAAGCACATCGTGTTAGTGGGATACAGCAGCGCCGCTGAGGGCTTTATCGACCGGGTGCGCCAGAATCCCGAATGGGGCTACCAGATCCGCGGCATCCTGGATGACAGGATGGAGCGAGGAAGCGAGTACGGCGGCATTAAGGTCATCGGCTGCATCGACGATCTGGACTACATCCTGGAACAGAACAGTACCCTGGATGAGATCGCCATTACGCTGAGCCTTGGCGACTATGAAAAGCTGCGGCATATTGTGGCCATGTGCGAAAAATCCGGCGTCCATACGAAATTTATTCCGGATTATGGGAATATTATTCCTACGGTACCGTATATGGAAGACCTTCAGGGGCTTCCGATTATCCACATCCGCCATGTGCCCTTAAACAACATGATGAACGCGGCCGTAAAGCGCGCCGTGGATATTGTGGGCGCACTGGTTGGGATTGTGCTGTTTTCGCCGGTCATGGCCGTGGTTGCCATACTGATTAAGCTTACCTCCCCCGGGCCTGTGATTTTCTGTCAGGAGCGGGTGGGGCTTCACAACAGACCGTTTAAAATGTATAAGTTCCGTTCCATGACGGTGCAGGATCCGGGCAAGGAAAAAAGCCGCTGGACGACGCCGGGAGACTCCCGCGTTACGTCCGTCGGGAAATTTATCCGGAAAACCAGCATCGACGAGACGCCCCAGTTTTTCAATATCCTGAAAGGCGATATGAGCCTGGTGGGGCCGAGGCCGGAACGTCCGTTTTTCGTTGAGAAATTCAAGGAAGAGATTCCAAGGTATATGATAAAGCACCAGGTTCGTCCCGGCCTTACGGGCTGGGCGCAGGTCAACGGCTACCGCGGCGATACGTCCATCATCAAGCGGATCGAGCATGACCTCTACTATATCGAAAACTGGAGCCTGGGGCTGGATTTCAAAATCATGTTTCTGACAATCTTTAAAGGATTTATCAATAAAAATGCGTATTAGGCGAGGATATCAAGTATGAATTATGAAGACGAGTTAGAGCGGGTGAGAGCCCAGAGAAGCAGAAGGCGTCAGAGCCGGGCGGCCGTCGCCAGGACAGCCGATGCGGGTCAGGCCCAAAGGCTTGGCTTTTCAGGCGGTACAGAGACCGCCGGCCGTTCCCGGTCGAGAAAGAATTCTGCGGCAAGGAGTCAGGAGACGGAAGGCCAGGAGATTTGGACGTCCACGGCGGATCCCGGGAGCCGCGCCGGCAGAAGCCAGGCGTCCGGCGGCGGGATATCCGGCGGAAACGGCGGTTCCGGCTACGGCGGAAGCCATGTTTCTGGGTACCGGGGGCCGAGAAAACGGAAAAAACCGGACAACAAAAAGAAGAAAATCATTATCCGTGTTGTGATAGCCGTTGTTTTGATCCTGGCGGCTGCCGTGTTCGGAGCCTGGTACTATGTCCATTCTCTTTTTGCCGGGGCCAACGACAATGAAATCGATCCAAACAAGGTAGAGGGCAGTATCAACTTAAACCAGGAAGTCCGTGAGGAGATCGAAAAGGGCTACTGGACGTTTGCCGTGTTCGGCGTGGACTCCAGGGACGGTTCCACGGGTTCCGGAAACCAGGCTGACGTTATCATGATTGTCAACGTGAACAGGGAGACGGGAGAAATCAAGCTGGTTTCTGTGTTCCGTGACACGTACCTGAATATCTCTGAGAAGAACAGCTACAATAAGATCAACGCGGCCTATGCCCAGGGCGGGCCGGAGCAGGCCATGATGGCCTTAAACAAGAACCTGGATTTAAGCATTACCCAGTACGCGACCTTCAACTGGACGGCCGTGGCGACGGGAATCAACATCCTGGGCGGCATTGACATCGACATCAGCAAGTCCGAGTTTTACTACATCAATGCCTTTATTACGGAGACGGTAAAGGGAACCGGCATCGGTTCCGTTCAGCTAAAGAGCGCCGGCTTAAACCACTTGGACGGCGTGCAGGCTGTGGCTTACGGACGTCTGCGTCTGATGGATACGGACTATGCCCGTACCGAGCGCCAGAGGCTTGTCATTGCAAAGGCCTTTGAGAAGGCAAAGCAGGCTGATATTGCGACACTGAACAGCCTGGTAGGCAATATGTTTGCCCTCTGTGCGACGAACATCAATGAAATAGATATCCTGAAGATGGTAGGCAACGTGAATAAATACCATCTCGGCGAGACAATGGGCTTCCCGGCAGCGCGCGGGGAGCAGAAGATTAAAATTGGAAAGTACAATCAGGACTGCGTCATTCCGCAGACGCTTGAGAGCAATGTAAAGAGCCTTCATGAATTCCTTTACGGAGCAGAGGACTATACGCCGAGCAGTACCGTGCTTTCCATCAGCAGCAAGCTTTCGGAGATTACCGGCCTTTATAAGGAAGGACAGGAGATCGGCCATGTGCCGACAGACAAGGGATATATCCCGAAGAGTACGACGGCTGCGGCTCCGGCTACAACGGCCGCAGAGACCGAGTCAGAGACAGAGCTTGAACAGAGCTCTGAGGGCGAGTCTTCCTCCGGCGAGTCCACAGGGGAAACCACGGAGAGCGGCGGAATTCTTCTGGGGCCGGGAGAGACGCTTCCGTCGACAGTACAGACAGACGAAAACGGAGAAATCATTGTGCCGTCAAGCCCGTATCCGGGAAGTTCGCCCGCGTATGAGCCGTCTTCGTCAGGCCAGTACAGGCCGAGCAGCCCGGCTGACATGGCGACTATGCACACGACCGAGGGCTACGGGCCAGGCTCTGACCCGACGACAGCCGCTGTGCCGGAAGCCACAACCGCCCCGTCCGGCGTGACGTCGCCGACATCGGGCTCTTCCAGCTCTGTGATTATTTCACCGACGACTGCGGCGTCTCCGACGACGTCCGCATCCCCGGCAGGACAGACGTCCCCAGCTGCGCCGACGAGTTCAGCGTCCCCGACAGCGCCCACAAGCCCGACCGCGTCCTCGCCCCAGGAGATTGTCCAGGGCAGCGGCGGCCCGGCTTCAACCGCGACCAGCGGGGCAGCCGAGGTGCCTGGAGCAGGAGCATAAAAAGTGAATCGAAAAGAAAGAGAAACCTGAATGGAGCCGGATCGTGAGAGATCCGGCTTTATTCAGGTTTTTTCTGTCCCTCCCGGAACGGATGAATGAAAAGGGAAGATCGGCAATAGGATGGTTATAGCAGAGTTTCAGAGAGGGGGATCTTATGTCAGACGATATCAGAATGCCAGGCAGGAGGAAATGCGCCGTGAGAGCCATGGAAGGCCCAACAGCCGCCATCACAGCCGGAGCCTGCGGATTTCGCATGGAAAGCGATGTCCTGGAGGCGACAGCAGGAAAGGGGGAAATGATATGGCAGATGCGTTTACACTGACCGATTTTTTGATTGATATCAGCAAGGTAAGTTTCCTGTGCATGCTGGCATTCCTGATCCGGCCGCATTTGAAATTTGCCCACAAATTTTATTTTAACATCGGGTTAATTGCCGGAGTAATCGGCCTGCTCCTCGGTGAACAGGTTCTGGGCCGGTTTTCGCCGGTCTGTCTCACCTTTTCAAGCGGCTTTTCCCAGTGGTCGAATTTCCTTCTGGTTATTATTTTTGCCAGCACTTTTCTGGGATCCGCCGGCGCCGGAAACTTTGGACGTGACATTTTATGCACGACATGTCTGACCGGCTCCATTTTCATGATGCAGGTCATTGTCGGTATCCTGATTGCCGTTGGACTGTCGTTCTTCATGAAAGATCTTCCCATTGCCGTCGGACTTCTTCCCGTATCCGGTTTTTATGGCGGACAGTCATCGGCAGCGATCATGGGAGGCGTATTTGCGACGGAAGGCTGGGAGGACGCCCTGGCTATCGGCATCGTCTACGCCACCATCGGCATGTATGTGGCTCTGGTCTGCGGCATGTGGTTTGTAAACTGGGGAATCCGGAAGGGGTATTCCATCCGGAAGGCACACAATGAAAATGACCGGATACAGAGTGAAATCACAGGTCTTTTGGCACCGGAAGAAAGAAAACCCATTGCCAGAGCCATCACCAATTCCGGCGTCATGAGCCCTCTGGCCTTTCAGATCATGATTATCGGCCTTGTGATCGGAATTTCCAATATTTTCCGGGAGGCCATGATTGCTGTTTTCCCATTCTGGGAAAGAATCCCGCTCCATACCAACTGTCTCGTGCTCGGTGCGGTCATTGGGATTGGCCTTGGGAAGACAAAGTATAACCAGTATGTTGACCGCGGAACCATTCGTATGATTTCAGGCCTTTGCCGGGAATTTGTCGTTGTGCAGGCTGTCGCCACCCTGCGGCTCAGTGTTTTTGCCGATTTCTTCGTGCCGATCCTGATTTCCTCGGTCGTAATCTGTGCCCTGACGGCGTTCATGGCAATCTTCCTTTCAAAAAGATGGTACACCGAGAACTGGTTCGAGTTTGCATCCGGCATTTTCGGACAGTGCACCGGCTCTCTGACAACTGGTCTCGTCCTCATCAACATTATGGATCCGGAAGGCGATACACTGGCAGCGGAAGGCGTCTCCGGCTCCAGTACCATCGGCTCCTTCTGGCAGCAGCCGTATAATACCATCGGCGCCATCGCCATGATGTCGGCTCCCTTTGCCGTCCTTGGAGTTACTGGTGTAATCTTTGTTGTCCTGCTGGCAGCCGGCTTCCTGATTTTTGGGCGGCACGCGGCGAAGCAGAGGGCTTTATAGAAGGGGAAGAAGCAAAAGTGCCGGAAGTGCAGAAGTGCGAGGGCCGCAGAATACAAAAAGGGGCTGCCAAATTCATGGCAGCCTCTCTTTTCCCATCCATCAATCTTCCGTATAACGGTCATACCCTGTATAGGTCACGCGTCCCTCGGAGTCAGTGCAGTAGTAGACGCCGTCGGAGTCGGTCACGTTTTTCTTTTTCTTGGCCAGAAGCCCGCTGGTATTCACCAGGTACTCTGTCCCGTCATGGACGACGATTTCGTACTTGGTGCCGGATTCGGCCCTGAGCCGGCGGCCGTTGTCGTAGATGTAGTTGCCGTCTACGCCGTCGATGCCGCGTCCCTTATCGCTTCCCGACGATTTGAAGGCGTAGGTGTATGTATTGCCGTCCAGGTCAATGGTGGCGTTTCCGGTCTTGACGCGTCCGTTGTTTTCGTCCATGTAATAGACGCCCCAATCGTCCTCGTCGTCGCCGGGAAGGTCGTCCTCGGACTCGATGTCGTCGTATGCGAGAATCTCCTTGTTTTCCACCCTCATTTTCTTAAGGCCGGTCATCAGCTCGCCGTACTCGTTGAAGGCATAGACATCACCGCTGATGGTCTTTATCTGGCTGACAGCCAGATCCCCGTCGCTTGCCGCATAGAACCAATAGCTGGTGCCGTCAGAATAGCCTTCGGAGTCCATGTCCTCGTCGGGAACGGCCTCGAACCAGCCTGTCCGCAGGGAGCAGTCTTCCTCGTCGCCGTAGTAATGCCAGTGCTCGTCGCCGTCCTCCTGAACCCATCCGGTCTGGGCAGCGCCGTGCTCGTTAAAGTAATATTTCTTCCCGTTGATGGTTTCCTGGTCGCTCGTTTTCTTCTTTCCGGCTGCGGAGAAGTAGAACCAGTAGGACGGTTCAATATCGTCTTCATTGTCATAATCCTGAACGCTCGTATAGAGCCAGTTATTTACGATGAGAGCGCCGCCGTTGTTGTCACCGTCGCCGTAGTAGAGGGCGTCCTGCCATGCGCTTTCATCGGTGAGGGCCTCGCCGGACTCGCTGATCCAGCCGGTCAGCATCCTGCCGTACTCGTCAAAGACATATTTCTTCCCGCCGATCTCTTCAACGGCCGCTTTGCCGTTTTTGCTGCGGTACGCCCTTCCGTCGCTGCCGAAATAGTACCAGTTCACATCGTTCGGAACTGAACTGCTCTGCTGGGAGGTATTCTCCAGCTCCCGCCACTCGTTTTTCACCATGGCACCGGAGGAGTTTACATAATAGTAGTTTTCATTGATTTCGAGAAGTCTGCTGCGTACCATGTAGCCGTCGCTTCCAAGATAATAGCTGTGCCCGCCGTCTTCCTTCCAGCCATCCTTAAAAAATTCGCCGTTGTTCAGCGTATAGACCCACTCGCCGTTGTCCATGGTCCAGTCGGCAAGGGAGGTAAAGGCGGTTCCCAGTGTCATGAGTGCAGAAACGCCGATCACTGCGGCCCCGATCATTCGTTTTTTCATACGTGTTAAGCCTCCTGTGAGAGAATTTTTTCATATACCCGCTTCTTATAGCATACCATTAAAGCTGCATGTAAGTCCAGCAGAATTTGGGGGAATGCCGCGAAAAACGCGTGGCTAAATAAATTGTGAACAGCCTCTTTTTCTGGTATGATAGAAAGGAAAAGGGGATTGTGGTATGGAAGAAATACTGCCATCCCATATCAGGGCTTTATGATGCGGTTTACATAAAAATAATAAAAGGGAGAAAAAACATGGAAATTCAAGAAAACCGGATAATAACCAGAATAGAAACACTTGCAGCATTTAACATGACACCAGGAAATGGAATCACACGTTTTTCATACAGTGATCAGGACAGGCTGGCTCGAAATTATATCGAACAGCAGTGCAGCTTGATGGGGATATCTGTCCAGACCGACCCGCTCGGAAATATCCGGGCACGATACAATGGGCAAGATAATTCGCTTCCTCCTGTTTGGATTGGCTCTCATATTGACAGTGTCCGAAATGGAGGAAAGTACGATGGAGTTGTTGGGGTCATATCGGCTTTAGAGGTACTGAACGTCCTGTATGAGAATCAGATAACGCCTCTCAGGCCAGTGGAACTTGTTATTTTCGCAGAAGAGGAAGGCTCCAATTTTGGGACAACGATGATAGGAAGCAAAGCTATCGTTGGAAAATGTGATGAAGAGTATCTTAAGCAGCTTACTGCGGAAACCGGGCATACCGCATATGAGATGATACAATCCTTTGGACTTGCGCCGGAACATCTGGAACAGTGCCGCATTAAGAAAGGCCAGATTCATGCCATGATCGAGATGCATGTTGAGCAGGGGGCTGTATTGGACCGGAAAGGTCTGACAATTGGCGTAGTGCAGGCAGTTGCTGGTATGCGTACCTATCGGATAGAGATTACCGGAGAATCAAATCATGCCGGAGCAACTCCGATGAATATGCGGCATGACCCTATGACAGCGGCCGCAGAGTTAATATGTGATGTTGAAAAATATGCACAGGCAGAGGTCTATGAAACAACGGTTGCGACGGTTGGCGAGATTGCATGCATTCCAAATGCGTCCAATGTCATACCGCAGAAAATACAGTTCAGCGTAGATATCCGTGACGTACAGGAAGACGGTATCGAAAGCATGGCCGATTACCTCCGGTGCAGATGTACCCAGCTGGCATGTGAAAGGGGCGTATCAATTACAATCCATGAGATAGGCAGCTCCAAATGTATTCATCTCTCTCCCCGCATTACAGGGCTGATTGAAGACGTAACCCGTCAAAAGAAATTGCCGTATCAATGCATGAACAGCGGTGCAGTCCACGATTCGGCTATGCTGACGGAAATAACAGACGTAGGTATGATATTTGTCCCGAGCGTAAACGGGAAAAGCCATAATCCGCAGGAATATACAGAAAGTACCGACATTAAACATGGTGCAGAAGTCCTTTTGGAAACCGTATGCAGGCTGATGATGGAAAAATGATGAAAGGCATGCCTCACGGAATAAAAATGAAGCTTCCTATTCCCTGTGCAGATGTGAACATATTTTTCACAAAAATCTTTCTTGTTCCTGCCTTCTATTTTCGCTATAATAGAGGAAAAACGTGACAATAAGGAGAAACATATGGATTGCAGCCGATTTAAAGAAAATACGGAACGGGTGGTGGAGAGCTGTTCCCGCGTGATTGTCGGAAAGGAGAAGGCCATCCGGCTGATCTTCACAAGCTTTCTCTGTTCCGGCCATGTGCTGTTGGAGGACGTGCCGGGTACTGGGAAGACGATGCTGCTCAGGGCATTTGCAAAGACCATCGGCAGCGGGTTCAAGCGCATCCAGTTTACGCCGGACCTGCTTCCGTCGGATCTGACAGGAATCAATTTTTACAACCAGAAAACAGGGGAATTCGAGTTCCGCCAGGGCCCGCTGTTTACGAACATTGTGCTGGCGGACGAGATCAACCGCGCCACGCCGCGGACCCAGTCCAGCCTTTTGGAGGCCATGGAGGAGGGACAAATCACCGTGGACGGCATCAGCTACCGGATGGACGAGCCGTTTTTCGTCATGGCGACGCAGAATCCCGTGGAATCCTACGGAACTTTCCCGCTCCCGGAGGCGCAGCTTGACCGGTTTTTCATGAAAATCAGCCTTGGTTACATGACGAGGGAACAGGAGCTTGCCGTCATCGCAAGGAAGCCGGCGGCCGATATTTTAGAGACGCTGACGCCGGTGATTTCGCCGGAGGAGATTGCGGCCATGAAGGCAGAATTCCCACAGGTTGCTGTCTGTAAAGAGGTAGCCGGCTATATTATGGATCTGGTGGAAAAGACCAGGACAGAGAGCCGGTTCGTCACCGGCGTCTCGACCCGCGGCGCCATCGCCCTTTACCGCGCCTCCCAGGTGACGGCTGCCTGCGCCGGAAGGAACTTTGTGATTCCCGAGGATGTGCTGGAGACGGCGCCGTATGTCTTGAGCCACAGGATCATTTCCCGCGGCGGCGAGAGCTTCGAGGACGCCAAAAAATATCTGATGCGGCTGGCAGAGACGGTTCCTGTCCCGCTGGAGAACGTAAGATGATACTGTTTCTTGTTCTGTTTGCGGCCGTTTTGTATGCGGCCGAAAAATATTCGCTGGTTCACGCGTTCGACAAGGTGACCGTGGAGACGGCCACGGACCGGGTTTTGGTGGAGCCGGGAGAGGAATTTTCCTGGTTCCTCACGATTACCAACGGAAAACGGACAATGGTACCGTATTTGGGAGTAAGAGAGGCCGTCCCGGAGGGGCTGTATTTTTCGGAGACAGGAAAGCCGGTGGAGAAAAAGGATGTTTCCGGCTTAAGCTCCGTCCTCTATGTGGCGGGAAAACAGCAGGTGAAAATGGAAAGAAAGGTGGCGCTTCCCAGGCGCGGCCGGTATTTTTTCCGCGGTTCATCGGCGGAAGCCGGCGATTTCCTCGGCTTTAAAAGCATCTATGGCTACTATCCGGAACTAAAAGAGATGGTTGTGAAGCCGAAGGCGCTTCCCACGGCTTCCGTGGAGACGGTTCTTGGCGGTTTCCTCGGGGAGTATTCGGTGAAAAAAAGCCTGTTTGAGGATCCGATGATTACCATCGGCTTCCGGGAGTACACGGGAAGGGAGCCGTTCCGCTCCATAAGCTGGCTCCAGAGCGCCAAAGCCGGCCGGCTCATGGTGCGCCAGTATGACAGCACGGCAGACCTCTCCTGTACGGTTCTTCTCAACACGGACTGCGAAAATGAGGAGCGCCGGTCTGAATGGCTGGAGCTCTGCTATTCTGCGGCCAGGAACATCTGCGAGGAGCTGGAGCGGAAAAAGCTGGCCTATGATTTTAAGACCAACGGCATCATTGCCGGGGCCATGGGAAACTGGAACCAGGTGGGCGACGGCCTCGGGGCCGGCCATCTGGAGACGGTTTTAGAGGGGCTTGGGCGCATGACCTACGGCTGCCGGGAAAGTGCTGCGGAGTTTTTCTCCAAGGCGGCCAGAGGGCTTCCGGGAAAGCGGAATTTCATTATTGTGACGCCGGGGCGGGGCCAGTCCTTTGCCGCAGGGCTTTCCTGTCTGGAGGAGGCCTCCGGCGCCAGGGCGCTTGTGTTTGATGCAGCGGAAATGGAGGGGGAACATGGCCGTCTTGATTCTTAAATTCCTTACGGATCTGTCCTGGTACCTGGCAATCGTCTTTCCTCTGATGGTGGCGGCGCCAGTCCTTCTTAAAGTCATCCTTACGGCTGTTCCGGCGGCCTGGGCCGTGTGGCTCATGATAACCGGGAGAAAGCGGGACATGGGCGGCGGCGCCCAGGATGCGATCCTGTTTGAGGGAAAGCTTCTGGCGGTTGCTGCCATTCTGGAGCTTGCGATGCTGGGGGTCAGCCGGTGGCAGTCCCAGTGCGGCGTGTTTGTCCTGGCCTTCTTTGTTTTCGGAATCCTGCTTTTGAGGGTCAGCCGCGTTTCGGAAGCGGAACAGAGCAAGGCGAAGTTTCTGGGGCTTAACGGCCTGTATCTTTTTTTATTGGCCGTCTGCGCCTTCCTTCTTTCCATGCGGCCTGTCCGGGAGGCGGCAGTCTCCTTTGTGAGCGGCATGTACCGGTACCTGATCCTGCCGCTTCTGATTCTCATGGTGCGTGCCCTTGTGCTGGTATTTGAGATTCTCGGCCGGTTTATTCCGGCGCTTGAGCCTCTCTCTCAGTATGAGGCGGAGCTTACGCTCGAGACAGGGCTTGAGGCAGAGACGGCCCAGATGACTGTGTCGGAGACGCCGGTCTTTTTCAAGGTTTTCGGCATCCTGCTTGCGGCTGTGCTCGGTTTTTTATTTCTGCGTTACCTGTACCGGAAATTTTCCGACGTGGGCCGGTATGACGGGCGTGACAACGCCGGGACTTCCGTCCGGGAACAGCTTTCGCCGGGCGGTGAGAGGCAGAGCGGATGGGGGGAACTTTCCTCGGAACGGAATATCCGCTATTACTATCGGAAATTTTTAAAGTTGTGCAGAAAGCGCGGCCTCTATCCCGAGGGCATTGCGACGAGCCTGGCCGTAGAACAGGCGGCCCGCAGCTTGTGGCAGGAAGACGGGCTTTCGGCTTTCCGGGAACAGTATTTAAAGGTTCGCTACGGCGGCCATAAGGAAAGCAGCGAGGAGAAAAAGAGAGACAGGGAGCAGTACCGGAAGTTAAAAGCGGAAGAAAAGGAATACAGATAGAAAAAGGCCCCGTTTCGGCCGGTAAGATGATATGCTCCCTTCTAGGTAGACAGTTGAAATAATAAAACTGTTTATCAAGGAGGGAGCATTTCTTATGCGTAAATATTCTGCTGAAGATAAATTACGAATGGTAAAGCTTATTTTGGAAGCTAAACATAGTATTACATCTGTATCAACAGGCGAAGGAATTCATCCTACTACTTTAGAAGAATGGATTCGTAATTATCAGTCTATGGGTTCAGAAACCTTTTACAACAAAGGATGGACCAAAAGAACTTCTGCCGAGAAAGAGATTGCCGTACAAGAGTATCTTTCTGGTCTTGGTTCACTACGTGATATTTGTAAAAAATATAAAATTTCCAGTACTCGTACACTCAGGCAATGGATTGCGCTGTATAATGGTCATAAGGAACTGAAGGCTTCCAGAACAGGAGGATGTAGTCTTATGACCAAAGGAAGAAAAACAACGTTTGAAGAAAGAGTGGAAATTGCATCCTACTGCATTTCCCATGGCCATAACTATGCTGAAACATCAGAAAACTTTAAGGTGTCCTATCAGCAGGCACGAAATTACACTATCAAATACGAAACAGGCGGAGTTCCTGCATTACAGGATAACCGCGGCAAAAGAAAATCGGAAGATTCTCTTACAGAGGTGGAAAAGCTTCAAGCGGAGTTGAAACTGGAAAAAGCCAAACGGCAACGTGCAGAAATGGAGTTATCATTCTTAAAAAAATTAGAGGAAATCGAAAGGAGGCGGGGCTGAGCCTGATCCGCCACGAGCATATCTATCAGGCTGTCAAAGAAGAACAGAAAGAACACGATTATCCGATACAGGAGCTTTGTAAGATTGGCGGTGTTTCAAGGGCGGCTTATTACAAATGGCTGAACCATGAAATGTCAGAGAATGAACAGGAAAACCGAAAAATTGCGGAACTGATAGAAAAAATCCACATAGAATCACCTGATAAGGGTTATCGCAGAATCCGTGATGAGTTGGAGCGTTACCATGACATTGATGTAAATGATAAACGTGTTTTGCGCATCTGCCGGAAACTTGGTATCAAATCCACCATTAAATATGCAAACGATAGCTGTACAAGACAGGATGCAAATCCACAGTACATAGCCGAAAATATCCTGAATCGTGAATTTACGGCAGAAGCTCCGAATGAAAAGTGGTTGACCGATGTAACGGAATTTCATTACTATATCGGAAATGAAAAGCACAAGGTATATTTAAGTGCAATTCTTGACCTGTATGACCGAAGAATCGTATCCTACCGTATTGGAGACAGTAATAGTAATGCATTAGTGTTTGATACCTTTGATGATGCAGTCAAAGATAATCCTGATGCACATCCAATGTTTCACAGTGACAGAGGCTTTCAATACACCAATAGAGCCTTTCATGCAAAACTTGAAGCAGCAGGGATGATGCAGAGCATGTCCAGAGTAGCAAAGTGTATCGATAATGGACCAATGGAAGGATTCTGGGGAATTCTAAAACGGGAGCGTTATTATGGTAAACGATTTATGGACAGAGAATCACTGGTGGTCATGATAGAGAAATATATCAATTACTATAACAACAGACGTTTGCAGAGGAAGCTTGGTATAGTAACACCAATGGAGAAACACGAAAAATATTTACAGGCAGCGTAAAAATCTGCCAGCAGGTGATACCTACTGGCAGAAAAAAATTATATTTTTTTGATTGTCTACTTGACGGGAAGCAGTTCAAGATACCGGCCGGAGCGGGGTTTTTATGGGCGTTTTTCGCCTTTTTCCATATACTGCTTCGCATCTTTTAAGAAGCTGGCGACAATCAGAAGAATCACGGCGGCGATGGGAAAGGCCGCGATGATGGAGACGGACTGGAGATTTGCCATGGAGTTGTCGCTGAACACCAGGGCAATGGGGAACAGGATCAGCATGACGGCCCAGAAAATGATCACGGCGTTGTGGGGCTTTTCGTCTCCCGTGAGCTCCTTGTAGGTATAGCCGGAGGCCACCAGGGAGATGGAGTCAAAGCTCGTGGCATAAAAGGCAATCATAGCAAGGCCTAAAAGAATCAGGACGGCGGCCGGGAACGGGAGCGTCTGCACAATGGAGAGGATCACCGAATACAGGTCGCCGGTGGCTTCATAGAGGGCCATGACGTCAAGGCGTCCCGACTCCTGGAGCCCGAGGCTGTAATTCCCGAGGATGATGAAGCTTAAAAAGGTGCTTCCGAGGCTGTAAACATAGCCGCCTAGGATCGTCTGCCGTACCGTGCGGCCGCGGGAAATGCTGCCGATGAAAAACGGCGCCGCCACGCACCATACCATCCAGTAGGCCCAGTAAAAAATCGTCCAGTTCTGGGGGAATGACGTTTCCCTTAAAGGATCTGTATAGGTTGCCATGGAAAAGAAATTCTGAGCCAGGTTCCCGATGGCGGAAAAGCCTGTCTCAAGGATATACCGCATTTCACCGCCGAAGAACAGGACATAGGCCAGAAGGGCAAAAAACAGGTACATGCAGGCAGCGGCCAGTCTGGCAATGCCTTTCATCCCGCCGGCCACGGACACCGTATAGACGATGCAGGTCACGATCAGGATGGCGATGGTGATCCATTTGGAGGACGGAATGCCAAAAAGCGTGGAAACAATCTGGGAGAGGAGCGGCGTCGCCAGTCCGAAGGTCGTGGCCGTTCCGGCTAAAAGGGCAAACAGTGCCAAAAGGTCGATGAGGCGGCCCCAGAAGCCGTCGACGCGGGAACCGAGAAGCGGCCGGCACGCCTCGGAATATTTCTGCTTTTTGCAGCCGCGCACATGGATCATGAAGCCGAAGGCCACGGCTAACACCAAATAAAACCCCCAGGGGATCGGCCCCCAGTGGAAGATCGGGAAGGTACTCGACCAGATCTGCATGCTGCCGAGCTCGGCAAGGTGCGGATCGGAGGCGTAGAGGATCCACTCACAGAGGGAGTAAAAGAGGATGTCGGCGGCCAGACCGGCGGTAAACATCATGCTGCCCCATGTGAAGGCAGAATATTTCGGCTTTTCTCCCGGCTTTCCGAGACGGATATCCCCGTATCTGGAGAAGGCCAGATAGAGGGAGAGGAGAAAGATGCCGAGGCCGATGACGAGATAATAGAGGCCAAGGGTGTCTCCTAAAAGAAAACGGATCCATTCCAGGAGCTTTTTTGAGGATTCCGGAAATGCCGTAAAGCTTATAAAAAGGAACAGGATCAGGGCAAAGGGGATGACGGCAGCCGGCCAGTCAATCTGCTCCCTCAGCGGGCGGCTTGCTTGTTTTTTGTTGTCCATATGTTTACCTCTTGCGTTCAAAAAAATGATTTATTACTAATTATTGAACATTATAGCATTGCCGGGGAGAGAATGCAAGGGGCAGTTTCTGAACTTTCTCTTACATATGTAAAAAATACTTGACATTATAAAAGAAATATTGTACCTTATGGTTAAAGGAGGCGGATACATGAAAAATCTACGAATGAAAGCGGCCAGGGCGGCGAAGGACATGTCCCAGAGCGAGCTGGCCGAGAAAGCAGGCGTTACGCGGCAGACTATCGGGATGATTGAATCAGGAGAATATAATCCGACGTTGAACCTGTGTATTAAAATCTGCCGCGTGCTGGACAAGACACTGGATGAACTTTTCTGGGAGGAGGAATAGTATGGACGAACGTGTAAAAGGAGAGTACAGACAAATTTATTCAGAGCTTTTAAGCATCATTCTTGTATTTACGGCCGTATCTCTTTTGGTGAAATTTTTCCTTTTTGATGCGGCGGTGTCGGAGTGTGTGACGGAATTCGTGATCCTTGTGTTTTCACCGGTTTACCTGGCTGTGCGCCAGTTCATGCGCGGCATCGGCCCGGAGGATGCGGTACCGGCAAAGCGGCAGAAAATCCGGTTTTTCTGTGCCCTGGGCGGCGCAGGGCTCGGATATCTTGCGGCGTCGGCCGCCCAGGGCGGCCTGACAGACGGCGGCGTATGGGGGAATTTCCTGATCTTTATCGTTTTCTTTACCCTGGTATATTATGCGTCGGGAAAGATTGGGAAACATTTCTCGGAAAAGACGGCGAAGCAGTATGAGGACTGATGGGAAGGAGATACTTTCTTCTGAAGAAAGGTTTCGAAAGGAGAGTTCCGGGGCCGGCCTCGCCATCAATTTGGCGCAGGCCGGCTCTTTGTCCTTTTTACGGGATCTTCAAGGATAGACGAAAGCAGCCGCCAACTACTGCGAATAGTTGACGGCTGAACTCAGTTTAGCTGTAAACGAATGAGGGAGGGGCGCTTCTCTGGCGTCCCCCTTTTCGGTTATCAATATGACACATCTGGCGAAGCGTTTCAAAGATTTTTTTATTCATTCGTCCAATACGAGGAAAACTCCTATCGCACCTTCACAGTCTCCGCAATCACAAATCCCATCTTTTTATAAAGGGAAACAGCCCTCTCGTTCCATGCTGCCGCGTGGAGAAATATTTCTTCTCCTGCGGTGCCGCCGTTCGCTGCCTGCCGGTTCCTGATATGATGCATCCCCCAGAGCAGCAGCGCCTTGCCGATTCCCATCCCCTGACATGGCTTTGCCACAAACAGATCGTCGATTTCGTTCCCGTAACAGGAGACGGCGCCTGCAATCGCGCCGTCCCTGAAATACAGAAACGTGTGCTCTGCATTGCCAGACATTTGGGAAAAGTCAGAAAGGTAATTGAACGGTTCAATCTCCAGGGCTTTCCGCATTTCATAAAAGCATTCATTGTACCGCGCCTGATATTCCGGCCAGAAGCGTTCCTCGAAAGGGACGCAGCAGATCCCGGCTTCTTTCTTTGGCATTTCCGTACAGACCATGGTGTATGCGATGATTTCTTTCATTCCGGCGCCTCCTGGAAGAATCGTTCTGTTCCCGCAGGTTTACGGGAGGAAGTTCATAAACAGCGTAATCAGGATGCTGTTGATAAAGTCGATGAACAGGCTGCCAACCAGCGGCACGACGAAATATGCCGTCGGGGACGGGCCGTATTTGGAGGTTACGGCCTGCATGTTCGCCATGGCGTTGGGCGTAGCACCCATTCCGAAGCCGCAGAAGCCTGTCGTCATGACAGCAGCATCGTAGTTTCTGCCAAGAAGCGTGAAGACGATGAAATAGGCGAAGAATGCCATCAGAACCGTCTGTCCGGCCAGCATGACAACCATCGGGAGAGCCAGCTCTGCAAGCTGCCAGAGCTTTAAGCCCATCATGGCGAGGCCAAGGAACAGGGAGAGGGAGAAGCTGCCGATGGTGCTGATCTCCTCCATGGGGACATCCTTTTCGCGCACGTCCATGACATTGCGGATGGCGGCTGCCACAACCATGGCGCCTATGTAGCTGGGGAACGACATGGGCTGTCCCATGATCGTGATTTTCTGGAGCAGGGAGGACACGACGGTTCCGGCGCCGATGGCGATAGCCAGGTACAGGGACGCGTCCAGGAAGCGGCGTGAGTCGATGGCCCCGGTCACTTCATTTTTGTCCACAACCACCTCGTTGGAGCCAGTGGCGCTTTCCGTGGAATGCAGGTTCAGAGAGTGGATTCTGCGGTAAGCGATGGGGCCGCCGATGACGCAGCCGGCCACGAGGCCGAAGGTGGCAGACGCGATGGCAACCGCGTGGGCGCCGGTCACACCGGCAGTTTCCAGAACGGGGCCAAAGGCACCTGCGGTGCCGTGCCCGCCGACCATCGGGATGGAGCCGGTAGCAAGCCCCAGCCGCGGGTCAAGATGGAAGGCTGCCGCAAGGGCGCTTCCCAGGACGTTCTGGAGAATTACCATGAGGACTGCCAGACCAAGGAAAAGGAAGACCTGGATGCCGCCCTTTTTTAGCAGGCGGAAGCAGGCCGTAAAGCCGACGCTGCAAAAGAATACGGTCATAAAAAAGTTCTGAAGCGTAGCATCAAAGGAAATCTCAAGGATTCCGGCGGAACGCAGGATTACATGAACCAGGGCGTAGACGACGCCTCCCACCACAGGCTCCGGAATGCAGTATTTTTTGAGAACCGGGAAAAGCCCCGTAAGCACACGGCCAAGGAGCAGCACGACGGCTGCTACGGCCACAGCCTGATACATGTTCAGTTCAATCGAAAACATGAAAACACCTCCATATGAATTTTTAAGACTCGTTCTCTTTCTATTATTTATACGAAAGAGTTGTCTGCATGGAAAGATTTTACAGGCTTTCTCTCAAAAAACTTCAGAAAAAGACAAAAAGCCTGCAAAAAAATTGCAGGCCATGGCCGGTTACTGCCGTTCGGCCTCCAGCATCAGACCGTCGATGAAGTTTTTGATGCTGACCTTTCCGCCGCTTTTCCGTTTGCCGCGGAGATAATCCATTTCTGCCTTGATTTCTTCAAAGGAAAACAAGGTGCCGGAATAGCTTGTGAAGGTTTCGTTTAAGAAGTCCTCGATCCCCATGTGGGCAATGTTGGACATTCCGGCGGCAATGGCCCGGCGGATCCGCTGTTCCATATTTTTCGGCGAATCGCTTAAAAGCTCGCAGGTATGGCCGATGTTGAGCTGGGAAGCAGGAATCCGGTTTTCATAGAGATATTCACAGATTTTTATGATGTCTGGGCAGCCCTTTTCTCCGGACATGCCGAGACGGTTTAAGATGTAGCGCAGCTTCTTTAAATAAAGATGGAGCTCATTTTTCTCCCTGGTTTCCGGCGCCATGTCGCTTAAGAACATCCGCCGGATGTTGTTCAGGGTCTGCTCGTTTTCAAGCTGATGCCGGACATTTTTTAAAACAGACGTCACCTCGATGATGTTGATGGGCTTGCTGATGAAAAAATCAATGCCGGCGCTGTATGCCTTGCTGACAAGCTCCTTGGCGGATACCTGGGAGATCATGATGCACTTGATCTGACGGTTCTGGCGGCGCAGCTTCTGGACAAATTCGACGCCGTCCATCACCGGCATGAAAAAGTCCACCAGGATGACGTCCGGCCTGGCCCGCAGAATCTCCTCCACATCGGCGGGCTGGCCGCCGCAGTCGCCGCAGACCTCTCCGAGGTCGTGATCCTCGATGATATCCTCCAGGATGCTGATGACAGAAATGTCGTCCTCCACAATATAGATTCTCAAAAGAATGTACCTCCCTTCAGGGCCTTAGCAGGTATATGCAGGGTGAAGACGGCGCCCTTTCCTGGTTCTGACTCCACGCCGATGGCGCCGCCGAATTTTTCTTCCACGGTCATTTTGACGCCGCAAAGGCCGACTCCCCGGTAAATGTTTCCGGTTTCCTGATTGAATTTGGTGGAATAGCCCATTTTGAAAATATTGGGCAGATGGCGCGGCGAAATGCCGGGGCCGGAGTCGATGACCGTGAAAATGACGGTATCGCCGTCGATGTGCTCCCGGAGAGAGACGGTTCCTGTGCTCTTTTTTGAGGCGATGGCCTCAACGGCGTTTGTCACCAGGTTTTTTAACACGGCCATCAGGGCATAGTGCTCCCCGGTGACGAAATTATCCTGGCAGGAAAAATCCAAAGAAAGCCGCAGCCCCAGGCTTTCCGACATCCGATGAGTCGTCTCCTCCAGGATGCGGAAGATGTCTTTAAGCTCCATCTGCTTTTCATCGTACTCGGCGGAGATTTCCTGTTCGATGCCCTGGATAATCCGCATATAGTCCTTTTTGATTTCATGAACGTCGCGGGCAATGGAAAGGGCCGTCCGCCTGGTTTCCTCCGGCACGTCAAGCCCCTGGAGCGTCTCGTAAAGCCGGTAGGCGCCGCTCATGATGGACTCGATTTCCTCAGAATTTTTCCGCATAAAGTAGACTTCATTTTTTAAATTGGCCGTCATGAGGAACAGGCGGCGATACCTGTCTTCGTGCTCGGTGCGGGAGAGAAGGGCCCGGTACTGGGCCTCGGCAGTCAGGCAGAGGCCGGCAAGGAGCGTGCGGAAAACGGCGATGAAAAAGAGGGAACCGGCCGTGAAGAAAAAGGGCACGTAGCCGGTTAAAAGCTCCTGAAGGGTGAGCTCCGCCAGATTGGAGAGAAAATCACAGAGCAGGATGGCGGGAAACAGCCGCTTCCAGCCTGCCGTATATTTGCTTTTTATGAACAGCCGGAAAAGCAGGCCGTAAACCAGATAAAAAAGCGAGCCGGGAACCAGAAAAAGGACGGCTTTCCCCGGCAGGCTCCCAAGGGCAAAGAAGAGCAGGGCAGCCCGGACGAAGAAAACCATGACGGCTGTGGCCGCACAGGTTTTTACGGTTCCGGCGCTTTTTCCGATGGTCATGAGCAGGACAGGAAGGAGAAGGACAGAGGCAGAAACGCGGAAGTTGGGCGTAAAAAGATTCCAGTAAAGCTGCGAAGATGCGGCGACGACGGTGCCTGTCAGTAAAATGCGTTTCCGGTTTCCCATGGCTCCCTCCTGAATATGTTCATAAGTCTGCCTAAAATCATACGGTACGCCGGGAAAAATGTCAATGCGGATGCTTAAGATTCTTTCCTTTTCACGGCGGAAAACATGAAAAAATAAAGCGGAAATTTGAGATTTTTGTATTGTAAGAAACCAGCCGGTAGATTATAATGAAGTTATGAGAAAGAGTTGTTCCGGGAGACTATCGGGGCAGCGGAAACTATGTGATGCAAATTTGAGGAGGAAAGAACATGAAACCTTATCATGAAATGTCGAAAGAAGAGCTTGCGTCCTTAAAGGAGCAGCTTACGGCTGTTTACAAGGAGTACCAGGGAAAGAACCTGAAGCTCAACATGGCCCGCGGAAAGCCAAGCTCCGAGCAGCTTGACCTCTCCATGCCGATGCTTGACGTTTTAAACAGCAAGAGCGACTATATGAGCGTAGACGGTGACTGCAGAAACTACGGCGTCCTGACAGGAATCCAGGAGGCAAAGGAACTCATGGGCGGAATGATGGATGCTCCGGCTGAGAACATCATCATGTACGGAAGCTCGAGCCTTACGTTAATGTACGATACCGTATCCCGTTCCTATTCCCACGGCGTTATGGGAAATACCCCGTGGTGCAAGTTAGACAAGGTGAAATTCCTCTGCCCGGTTCCGGGATATGACAGACATTTCGCAATCACCGAATACTTCGGTGTCGAGATGATCAACATCCCGCTTCATGACGACGGCCCGGACATGGACATGGTAGAGCAGTACGTCAACAACGATGAGAGCGTAAAGGGTATCTGGTGCGTGCCGCTTTACTCCAACCCGAGCGGACAGTCCTATTCGGATGAAGTAGTAAAACGCTTCGCAAACCTGAAACCGGCGGCAAAAGATTTCCGTATTTACTGGGATAACGCTTACTGCGTACATCACCTGTATCCGGATCATCCGGATCATGTGCTGGATATCCTCTCCGAGTGCGAGAAGGCAGGAAACCCGGATATGGTTTACAAGTTCGGTTCCACGTCCAAGGTGACGTTCCCGGGCGCAGGTATCTCCGCCATTGCCACCTCCAAGGCAAACATCGAGGATATCAAGAAGCAGATGAACAACCAGTTAATCAGCCACGACAAGATGAACCAGCTCCGTCATGTGAAATTCTTCGGAAACGTAGAAGGCTTAAAGGCCCATATGGCAAAGCATGCTGACATTCTCCGTCCGAGATTCGAGGCTGTTGACGAGATTTTAAATAAAGAGCTTAAGGGTCTGGAGATCGGAACCTGGACGAAGCCCAACGGCGGCTACTTCGTATCCTTCAACGCCATGGACGGCTGTGCCAAGGCCATCGTTTCCAAGTGCAAGGAGGCAGGCGTTGTCATGACAGGCGCAGGCGCTACATATCCTTACGGAAAGGATCCGCACGACAGCAATATCCGTATTGCCCCGTCCTTCCCGACGCTTGACGAGTTAAAGCAGGCCGCAGAGATCTTCTGCGTATGCGTGAAGCTTGTAAGTGTTGAGAAGCTTCTCGAGGCATAAAACCCAAATTTGCCATTTGACTTTACACAGACATAAAACGAACAGAATGCCGGCCCCGGAAACGGGATGCCGGCATTCTGTTCGTTTTTTGTTCCACAGGAAAGGCTGCCTGCCGCTTGCGGGATTCTTTTTTCCGTGCAGACATACCCATAAGTCCCTTTACATTTTCCGCGGGCTATACTAAAATAATGTAGGAGTCAAAAAGTATTTTGACTCCCATAATACCGGATTTATCAGAAAATGGGGAAAACTATGAAAGATACAAAAGGAAAGCAGGCACTGCTTAAAGAAGGCGGCGTGTATCTGATTTTCGGCGTGCTGACGACTGCCGTGGATTACGCCATATCCAACTATCTTTTTTATATGGCAGGAATGGGAGCCGTTTTTTCCCAGACGATTGCCTGGATCGCGGCTGTGCTGTTCGCCTTCGTGACGAACAAATGGTGGGTGTTTCACAGCAGGACTTTAGAGCCTGCGGCCGTGTGGCGGGAGTTTGTCTCCTTTGTGGCCTGCCGGATTGCCACGTTTCTTTTTAACCTGGTGGCCGTCGCCGTCATGGTGGACTGGATGAAGATTGACTTTTTCATCAGCAAGCTGGTGATCTCCGTGGCCGTCGTGGTTTTAAATTATGTGTTCAGCAAAATTTTGATCTTTGCCAAAAAGAATGACGAAAAATAAAAGGAGTATTCCTTGATGGAACAGAATGATATAAAGAAAATTTCCGAGGAAATGGAAGAGATCCTGGGAGCCGCGGGGGCCGGCAGGCCAAAGTCCCCTCGGAAGCCGGAGGAAGCCGGAGAGGACTTCTGGCTGGATGATGCCATGGATCCCTTTGATATGGAGGCGTTTGAGAAAGAGGCAGCGGCATTCTCCGAAGAGGGGATGCTATCCCGAAAGGATTCGGCCGGAGCCGGTGAGGAGCCGTCTGTCCGCGAGTCTATGGCTGCTTCCGATGGGGAGCCGTCTGTCCGCGAGGTTATGGCTGCTTCCAATGGTGAGCCGTCTGTCCGCGAAGTTACGGCTGCTTCGAACGCAGAGCCGCCCGTCCGCGAAACCATGGCCGGATCCAGCGCAGAGCCGTCCGCGCCCGAAGCCTCGTCTGCTTTCGGCGCAGAGCCGTCTGCCCCGGAGGAGACGGCCGCCGTCCCGCCTTCTGCCGCCTCCCAGGCGTCAAAATCCAGAAGGCGTGGAAATCCTGTGAAAACGAAGGAGGACGCGTCCATCGTCCGCCCCGGCGACGGGCTTCTTGTGGCGTTTTTTGTGCCGATAGTCATCATGCTCATCATCTACGCCCAGCGGGGGATTTTCCCCTTTGGAGAAGAGAGTTTCCTGCGTACCGACATGTACCACCAGTATGCGCCGTTTTTCTCCGAATTTCAGTATAAACTGAGAACCGGCGGCAGCCTGCTTTACAGCTGGGACGTAGGCATGGGCGTCAACTTTGCGGCCCTCTATGCTTACTATCTGGCAAGTCCGTTAAACTGGCTGATTTTACTCTGCCCGAAGGCCTATATCATCGAATTCATGACGTACATGATCGTCATAAAGACGGGCCTTGCAGGCTTAAGCTTTGCCTGGTATTTAAAGAAGCACTGCCGGACGAGTACCATCGGAATCGGCATGTTCGGGATTTTTTATGCCCTTTCCGGCTACATGGCCGCATATAGCTGGAATATCATGTGGTTAGACTGCATCCTGCTGTTTCCGCTCATTGTCCTGGGGCTTGAGAGGCTCGTAAAGCGCGGCCGCGGCTTTTTATACTGCCTGACGTTAGGACTTTCGATCCTTTCCAATTATTATATCTCCATCATGACGTGCATTTTCCTGGTGCTTTACTTCATTGCGCTGTTAATTCTGGAGCGGCCTGGGAAATTTAAGAAATACGCGATGGCATGCCTGCGGTTTGCCGTCTACTCGCTGCTCGCCGGAGGGCTGGCGGCCATCGTCCTGCTGCCGGAGATTTTCGCCCTTCAGGCTACGGCTTCGGGGAATTTCACCTTCCCGTCCGCCTGGAGTTCCTATTTCTCCATCTTCGACATGATCGCCCGCCATATCGGGAACGTACAGTCGGAAATCGGGCTGGATCACTGGCCGAATATCTACTGCGGCGTGGCCGTGCTGATGTTTTTCCTCATGTACCTGGCCTGCCGGAAAATATCCGTGAAGGAGAAGAGCGTTTACTGCGGCCTGCTGCTGATCTTTTTCGCCAGCTTCTCCATCAACGTCTTAAATTTCATCTGGCACGGCTTCCATTACCCCAACAGCCTGCCGTGCAGACAGTCGTTTATCTATATCTTTTTGATGCTGTTTATCTGCTTCCGGGCATTTCTGCACTTAAAAACCATGCCCCGGAGCCATGTGGCGGCCTCCTTTTGGGGCGCAGTCTGCTTCGTCCTTCTGGCGGAAAAGCTGGTGGAGCAGGAGCACTTCCACTTTGCGGTTTACTATGCGGCGATCCTGTTTTTGTCCATTTACACAGGGCTCATCTACATGTACCGGCGCGGAAGGCGCGGCCTGGCCGTGTTTCTGGCGCTGACGGTGGTGTCGGTGGAAGCGGCCGTCAACATGACGGTCACGAGCGTGACGACGACGAGCCGGACGGCCTATACGGCCGACAATGAGGATGTGAGGTTCCTGGCGGAGACGCTCCAGCCGGCGGAGGACTTTTACCGGGTGGAGAAGAAGACGCGGAAGACGAAAAACGACGGGGCATGGATGAATTTCCCGTCCGTCTCCCTGTTTTCGTCCACGGCCAACGCAGATCTCACGAAATTTTTCAAGCGCATGGGCTGTGAGGCGTCCACGAACGCTTACAGCATCACCGGCAGCACGCCGCTCGTGGACATGCTGCTGTCCGTCCGCTATGCGCTGTATTCCGAGCGGATGGAAAACACGGATATCATGATGTATCTCAGAGAATCCGGGGAGACATACCTTTACGAAAATATTTACACGCTGCCCTTGGGCTTTGTTGTCCCGTCGGATCTGGAAGAAAACTGGCTGTACCAGATGGACAACCCGGCGGACGTGCAGAACGACCTCTGCGGCGTGCTTGGCTCCGATCCTGTGCTGGCGCTTGTGGACGGAGAGATGACGGGAAACACCTACCGATTTACGGCAGACATCACAGGCGAATATTACGCCTATGTGGCAAATAAGCAGGTGAAGGACGTGAAGGCGTCCCTGCCCACGGGCCAGAAGAGCTTTTCCAACACGGACAGGGGATATTTCCTGGAGCTTGGCACCATTGCCGACGGAAACGAAGTGACGTTTACGGCCGGCCAGACAGGCGAACAGTTAAATGTCTTCGTCTACCGGTTTTCCGAGAGGGCGTTCATCTCCGTCTATGAAAAATTAAACGAGATGCCCATGCACCTTACAAGCTGGACCGATACGGAGCTTTCCGGAACCGTCGATGCGGCGGAGGCCGGTATGTTTCTTACGACAATCCCTTACGACGAGGGCTGGACGGTGACGGTGGACGGGGAGCCGGCCGTGACGAAGAAGGCGTTCGAGGCCTTTCTGGCCCTGGATCTTCCCGAGGGACAGCATGAAATCCATTTTTCCTATTTCCCGAAGGGCTTAAAGGGCGGCATGATCCTTACAGGCGCCTCAGCCGCGGTTCTGCTGCTTTTATATCTGATCCGCAGACAGACGGATAAACAAGACAAAAAAGATACAAGGAGGACAAATCCATGAAGCTTTGGGGAGGACGATTTACAAAAGAGACAGACGCGCTTGTCCACAATTTCAACGAATCCATTTCCTTTGACCAGAAATTTTACCGCCAGGACATCCGGGGCAGCATTGCCCATGTGACGATGCTGGCAAAGCAGGGCATTTTAAGCGCAGAAGATAAGGAGGCCATCGTTTCCGGCCTTGAGGGGATTTTAAGCGACCTGGAAACCGGCCGCCTGGAAATCACGACGGAGTACGAGGACATCCATTCCTTTGTGGAAGCGACGTTAATCGAGCGGATCGGCGAGGCCGGAAAGCGCCTGCACACGGGGCGCAGCCGAAACGACCAGGTGGCGCTTGACATGAAGCTCTACACCAGGGACGAGATCGACGAGCTGGACGGGCTTTTAAAGGGGCTTCTTTCCGAACTTCTGACACTCATGGAGGACAATCTCCACACGTATATGCCGGGTTTTACCCATCTCCAGAAGGCACAGCCCGTGACCTTATCCCACCACCTCGGCGCGTATTATGAGATGTTCCGCCGTGACAGGGGACGTCTCCTTGATATCCGGAAGCGGATGAATGTCTGCCCCCTTGGCTCCGGCGCCCTGGCCGGTACCACCTATCCCCTCGACCGGGAATACACAGCAGAGCTCCTTGGCTTTGACGGCCCCACCTTAAACAGCATGGATTCCGTCTCCGACCGGGATTACCTGATCGAGCTTCTTTCGGCACTCTCCATCATTGCCATGCATTTAAGCCGGTTCTCCGAGGAGATCATCATCTGGAACAGCAACGAGTATCAGTTTGTGGAGATGGACGATTCTTACAGCACCGGAAGCAGCATCATGCCCCAGAAGAAGAACCCGGATATCGCCGAGTTAATCCGCGGGAAAGCCGGCCGCGTCTACGGCGCGCTCATGTCTCTCCTTACGGTGATGAAGGGGATCCCGCTGGCTTACGATAAGGATCTCCAGGAGGACAAGGAGCTGACCTTTGACGCCATCGACACGGTGAAGGGGTGCCTGCTCCTGTTTACAGGCATGGTTTCTTCCATGACCTTCAGGAAAGATAAAATGGAGGCCAGCGCAAAGCGCGGCTTTACGAACGCCACGGATGCTGCCGACTATCTGGTGAACCACGGCGTGCCGTTCCGCGATGCCCACGGCATCATCGGCCAGCTTGTCCTCATGGCGATAAACGAAGGGAAATCCCTGGATGAACTGAGCCTTTCGGAGTACAAGTCTGTCTGCCCGGTATTTGAAGAAGATATTTATGAGGCAATTTCCATGAAAACATGCGTGGAGAAGCGCACCACCATCGGGGCGCCAGGCGCCGATGCCATGAAGCGTGTCCTTGAAATTTATAAGAAAGAGCTGGAAGCGTAGAAGATGCGACGAGGGCCACAGACAAATCTGCAGGTTTTGATTTGTCTGCGGCCCCCGTGTCATATTTAGAGAAGGAAGGCCAACTAATGGCCTCAAAAATAAGAAAATGTCATAAGTAAATAAAGTTAATCGGTCGGTTCACAGTTTTCCCAGAGATCTTTAATTTCCATCATCCCATGTCACCCCTTTGAATTTGTAAACAGCCTCAGCCGTTTCTGAGGTATTTCCTGATTGCGAGTATAGTGTAACACCAGATAATATAATTGTAAAATGTTTATTTGTTTGATATAATGTAAATAAATAATAACATTTATGACGAGGGCAGGCCATATGACATTTCTGGAAATCGAAGCATTTTTAAACATTGTACAGTACGGAAGCTTCTCCGCCGCAGCCGAAAAGCTCTACGTGACGCAGCCGGCCCTGGGCCGCCGGATCCGCGCGCTGGAAGAGGAGTTGGGCTATCCGCTTTTCGTGCGCGGAAAGGGCGTCCGCCATGTGACGCTGACGAGGCAGGGGCAGGCCTTCATCGGGCTGGCCTACCGCTGGCAGGCGCTCTGGAATGAGACCCAGGAGGAGGCGCTTTTAGGCCATGAGAAAAACTTTTATGTCGCCAGCGTCGGGAGTCTTTTGACCTTCATGCTGCCGAATGTGTTCCAGACCTTTATGAAGGAACACCCGGAATGCAGCCTCCATGTGTCGACGATCCACTCCAGCGAGGCCTATCCCCACGTCAGCAACAAGAGTGCCGACATCGCTTTCATTACCGACCCGATCTATTCGTCCCAGGTGAAGACCGAGCTGTTTTTTGAAGAGGAACTGTGCCTGGTGGCCGGAACGGAGCTGGGGCTCCCGCCGTCCTTAAAAATCAGCCAGCTTGACTCCCGCCACGAGATCCGCACCCGCTGGGACAGGAATTTCGATGCCTGGCACAATTACTATTTCGGCAACTCCTCGGTGCCGCGGATGTACCTGGATGAGATGGGCTTTCTCCAGTATTTTGCCCAGAGCGGCGATAACTGGGCGTTTCTGCCGGTGTCCATCGCCAGGAGCATGAAGGACACGGCGCCGATTTCCATTCACGAACTGGATGTGGAGCTTCCGAAACGGACGCTTTACTACCTCTACCGCGTCCAGGACGCCTCGCCCTACCAGGAGCCGCTTTTGGAGCTTTGCAGGAAGCGGCTCAGGGAGGAAGACGGCGTGACGGTGCGGGAGGTTTCCTAGAAAGGAGGAGACGACATGAAGAAGGCAAACCGTTTATTGGCAGTGCTGTTTGCGGCAGATTTGCTGGCTTTAACGAATTACAGAGAAGCTGTGGATAGCATAGCGCGCACGTTTTCCTTTGATGAGGTCCTGTTTTACTGGTTTTATCTGATTCCGGCGGCGTATCTTCTCGGCGGTTATTTTCTGGGACAGCTTCTTCTGTTAAAAGGAAGCGTGCGCCTGAACGGGACAGTAAAAAAGGGATTTCTTGCTGCTGTGACGGCTCTTCTTGCGGCTTATCTGGCCGCAGACATCCTGTCGACGATCCACAACTTTTTCCCGGTACTTCCGGAACAACTGTCCAGCAGGCTGGGGTACCTTGTCGTGTGGGTCTACAATAACTGTCTGCCGGCATTTTTTGTGGCGGGGATGATTCTGGCGGTGTGTGCGGTGAGTTTTAGGAAGGGGGAATAACCCCTTCCCATTTTACGGCGCCACCGCCACCTTAATCACCCCGTCACGTCTCCCCTCAAAGATCTCATACCCCTTTTCAATCTCCTTAAGGGAAACCCGGTGGGTAATTAACGGCGTCATATCAATGCGGCCGGCCTCAATGAGCCGCAGGATTTCCTCACAGTCGCATCCGTCCACGCCGCCTGTTTTAAAGGTCAGATTCTTCCCATACATCTCAGGAAGCGGCAGTGTCTGCGCCTCGTCATAGAGCGCCACCACCACAACGACGGCGTTGGGCCTGGCCGCCTGCCAGGCGAGCTTAAAGGTTTCGGCTGTTCCGGCAACCTCCATCACCACGTCGGCGCCGCCGTGTTCACTGTGGGCCTTTACAAACGCTTCCAGATCCGTCTCATGGGGATTTACGACAGTCACCTGGGGATAGTGCTGTTTCACGAAGGCGATCCGTCCCTCATCCACCTCGGCCACGATGACGCGGCCGGGGTTTTTTAACAGCACGCAGGCCAGGGTACAGATCCCCGTAGGCCCGGCACCTAAAATCAACACCGTATCGCCCTCTTTGATTTCCCCGATCTTCGCGGCCCAGTAGCCGGTAGCCAGGATATCGCCTGTAAAAAGCGCCTGCTCGTCGGAGACAGAGTCCGGGATTTTCGTAAGCCCCTGGTCGGCATATGGCACGCGGACAAACTCCGCCTGGCCGCCGTCGATCCGGCAGCCGAGGGCCCAGCCGCCGTCGGGATCCGTGCAGTTGTTCACATAGCCATGGAGGCAGAAAAAGCACTGTCCGCAGAAGGTCTCCACATTGACGGCCACCCGGTCGCCGGGGCGGACATTTTTTACCTCTTTACCGATTTCTTCCACGACGCCCACCATCTCGTGCCCCACAGTAATCCCCGGTACGGCCCTGGGCACGGAACCGTGCTTGATGTGCAGATCGCTGGTGCAGATGCTGGAGAGCGTCACCCGCACGACGGCGTCCCTGGGGCTTAAAAGCGTTGGCCTCGGCTTTTCAGCCATGGAAAATTTCCCTGTTCCTTCATATATATATGCCAGCATGATAGTTATCCTTTCTGAAAAAAACTGCGGCCGCCCCATCCCGGGAACGGCCGCAGCCGCAAGCCGTAAGGCTTTACCGCTTGTTGCTCTTTTTCCAGATATGCATCTTCTCTGCGTTTTCGATCAGTTCATCGCGGAACTGCGGGTGTGCGACGGAGATGATGGCCTCGGCCTTCTGCCAGGTGGAAAGGCCCTTTAAATTCACCTTACCGTACTCGGTCACGAGATAGTGGACGTTGGCGCGGGTGTCGGTGACGATGGAGCCCGGATTTAACGTCGGCAGGATCCTGGACTTTAACTGGCCGTCCTTCGTGGTAAAGGTGGAAGAACAGCAGATAAAGCTCTTTCCGCCTTTGGAAAGGTAAGCGCCCAGGACGAAGTCAAGCTGTCCGCCGGCGCCGCTGATGTGTTTGAGCCCGGAGGACTCGGCGTTGATCTGGCCGAACAGGTCGAGATCCACGGCGTTGTTGATGGAAATAAAGTTGTCGAGGGATGCGATGGTGCGGACATCATTCGTATAGCTGACAGGCGCAGACATACATTCCGGGTTCTTGTTCAGATAATCATAGAGCTTCTTCGTGCCGGCGCCGAAAGCGTAAACCTGGCGGCCCTTGTCGATGCCCTTTCTTGCGCCGGTGATCTTTCCGGCCTTTGCAATGTCGACAAAGGCATCCACATACATCTCCGTATGTACGCCGAGATCCTTAAGGTCAGACTTTGCGATCATGGAGCCGACGGCGTTCGGCATGCCGCCGATGCCAAGCTGTAAGCAGGCGCCGTCCGGGATTTCCTCGACGATGAGCTTTGCGACAGCCTCGTCCACCTCGGTGGCAGCAGCAGCGCCGCCCATCTCGGCGATGGCCGGGTTATCGCCCTCGACGATCATGTCCACCTTGGAGACATGGATGCAGTCCTCAAAGCCGCCGTAGCAGACAGGCATGTTTTCGTTGACCTCGACGATGACGGTCTTTGCCGTCTCGCAGCATGCGGCCATGTGGGACGCATTGGGGCCGAAGTTAAAATATCCGTGCTCGTCCATGGGAGCCACCTGGAAAACAGCCACATCCGGCTTCGTCTGGGAGTCCCTGTAATATCTCGGAAGCTCGGAATAGCGGATCGGCGCATAGAAGGAAAAGCCCTGCGCGATGGCCTTTCTCTCGATGCCGCCCATGTGCCAGGAGTTCCAGGTCAGATGGTCGGCCGGGTTCTCAATCTTGAAAATTTCCGGCACCCACATTAAAATGCCGCCGCGGAAATTCACATCCGTAAGCTCCGGCATACGCTTTGCGATGGCAGCGTCGACGGCCACGGGAGTTCCCGTCGTCCAGCCGTAGTCCACCCAGTCGCCGGATTTGACAGCTTTTGCGGCTTCCTCAGCCGTCACCAGCTTTTCTTCATACATTTTTCTGAAATCCATTGTTATCGCCCTCGTTTCTTATAAAAGATAGGATGCGGCGCATCCGTCATCGTCTTAATTTTAACATTTCTGCCGGGCACGGTCAATATGAAAGACGGCCCCGGCTTCATTTCCCAGGAAACCATGAAAAACAGCCGTTTCATTTCATCAAAGGATTTTAGAAAATCACATAAAAAGTTAATGAAAAATCAAGAAAAAACCTTTGATAATTATTTGACAGCTAAAATGATTGGTGTTATGATAAATGACATATGAAGTATTGTCGAGCCGTCTGCGGGAATGTCGCCGGATGTCGGCGGGAAACGCCTCGGAGGGCCGTCAAACGGTATATTGAGGAGGAAAAACTAATGGCAAAGAAAATTGTATTGGCAGGCGCATGCCGTACAGCAATCGGCACAATGGGCGGTGCACTGAGCACGGTTCCGGCAGCCGAACTGGGAGCGATTGTTATCAAAGAGGCTGTAAAGAGAGCCGGAATCGCCCCGGAAAACGTAGACCAGGTGTACATGGGCTGTGTCATCCAGGCAGGACAGGGACAGAACGTGGCACGTCAGGCATCCCTCCACGCAGGACTTCCGGTTGAAGTCCCGGCAGTTACGATCAATGTCGTCTGCGGTTCCGGCCTTCAGGCTGTAAACATGGCGGCTCAGATGATCGAGGCGGGCGATGCGGACATCGTCGTCGCAGGCGGCTGTGAGAACATGTCCATGGCTCCCTACGCGGTAATGCAGGGCCGCTACGGATACAGGATGAACAACGGAACGCTTGTGGATACGATGATTAAGGATGCCCTCTGGGATGCATTCAACGACTATCACATGGGAATCACTGCCGAGAACATCTGCGAGCAGTGGGGCCTTACGAGAGAAGAGCTGGACAAATTCGCGGCCGACAGCCAGAATAAGTGCGAGGCTGCTCAGAAGGCAGGCGCCTTTAAGGACGAGATCGTGCCGGTAGAAGTAAAGAAGAAAAAAGAAACCGTAATCGTGGACACCGACGAGGGCCCGCGTCCCGGAACGACCGCAGAAGTTCTTGCAAAGCTGCGCCCGGCCTTTAAGAAGGACGGAATCGTGACGGCAGGCAACTCCTCCGGAATCAATGACGGTGCTGCGGCAGTCGTTGTCATGAGCGAAGAGAAGGCAAAAGAGCTCGGCGTAACGCCGATGGCTACCTGGGTGGCAGGCGCTCTTGCAGGCGTTGAGCCGCGGATTATGGGTATCGGCCCGGTGGCAGCGACGAGAAAAGTTATGGAAAAAACCGGCATGAAGATCGAAGACTTCGATGTTATCGAGGCCAATGAGGCATTTGCGGCCCAGTCCGTTGCCGTAGGAAAGGATCTTGGCTTTGACCTTTCCAAATTAAACCCCAACGGCGGCGCCATTGCCCTTGGACATCCGGTAGGAGCCTCCGGCTGCCGTATCCTTGTAACCCTGCTTCATGAGATGCAGAAGAAGGACGCGAAGACGGGACTTGCAACACTCTGCATCGGCGGCGGCATGGGCTGTGCGGCGATTGTAAAGAGAGACTAATCCTTACATAAAACAGGGATTCTTTTAGGAGGCAGTCAGCTATGGGATTTGTAACGTATGAGCAGGACGGCTATGTTGGCATCATAACGATCAACCGCCCCGAAGCTTTGAATGCACTGAACAGACAGGTATTGAAAGACCTGGATGAAGTAATTGATAAAATCGACCTGAACGGGACACGGGCAGTCATCGTGACCGGCGCAGGCGAAAAGGCCTTTGTGGCCGGCGCCGATATCGGCGAGATGAGCCATATGACGAAGACAGAGGGCCGTGAGTTCGGAAAGTTCGGAAACGACATTTTCCGCAAGTTGGAGAGCCTGCCGATCCCGACCATTGCGGCGGTAAATGGCTTTGCTCTCGGCGGCGGCAACGAGCTCGCCATGAGCTGTGATATCCGGATCTGCTCCGAGAACGCCGTATTCGGCCAGCCGGAGGCAGGCCTTGGAATTACGCCGGGCTTTGGCGGCACCCAGAGGCTCGTAAGGCTTGTGGGAACGGGAAAGGCAAAGGAAATGATCTATGCAGCCGTCAACATCAAGGCGGACGAAGCTGCCAGGATCGGCCTTGTCAACGCCGTTTATCCGAAGGAAGAGCTGATGTCTGCGGCCATGAAGCTGGCAAAGAGGATCGCGTCCAATGCGCCGATTGCGGTGAGAAACTGCAAGCAGGCGATTACGGACGGCTATCTTTCCGACCTGGATCATGCGGTCGCCATCGAGGAAAAGTATTTCTCCGAGTGCTTTGAGACCGAGGATCAGAAGGACGCCATGCAGGCATTCCTTGAAAAACGCAAGGTAGAAGAATTTCATAATCGTTAAGAGGCGGAAATTAAGGAGGCATATCATGAAGGTTGGTGTTATAGGTGCAGGAACCATGGGTTCCGGAATTGCACAGGCATTCGCACAGACCGAAGGCTATGAGGTTATGCTGTGCGATATCAATGAAGAATTTGCAGCAAACGGCAAGAAGAAAATCGAGAAAACCTTATCCAAGCGCGTCGCAAAAGGGAAAATGGCGCAGGAGGACATGGATAAAATCCTTGGAAAGATCACCACAGGCGTGAAGGATATCTGCGGCGACTGCGACCTGATCGTGGAAGCTGCCATCGAGAACATGGCAATCAAAAAGCAGACCTTCAAAGAGCTTGATGCGATCTGCAAGCCGTCGTGTATTTTTGCAACCAATACCTCCTCCCTCTCCATCACGGAGATCGGCGCAGGCATTGACCGCCACGTGGTTGGCATGCATTTCTTCAACCCGGCTCCTGTTATGAAGCTTATCGAGGTCATTGCAGGCCTCAACACAGCTCCGGAAGCCGTTGAGGAAGTGATCCGCATCTCCAAAGAGATCGGAAAGACCCCGGTACAGGTAGAGGAAGCCGCAGGCTTTGTTGTAAACCGCATCCTGATCCCGATGATTAACGAGGCCATCGGCATTTACGCAGACGGCGTTGCATCGGTGGAGGGAATCGACGAGGCCATGAAGCTCGGAGCCAATCATCCGATGGGCCCGTTAGCGCTCGGCGATCTGGTTGGCCTGGACGTTGTCTTGGCGATCATGGAGGTACTCCAGAGCGAGACAGGCGATTCCAAGTACCGTCCGCATCCGCTCCTTAAGAAAATGGTGCGCGGCGGCCGTCTCGGACAGAAGACCGGCAGAGGCTTCTACGATTATACAAAATAAAAGCCCGGAGAGCGGGCATTGGGATTCCGGCGAACCGCAGGGGGAGCCGGCCGGGAGGGGATTTTTTGGTTCCCGCCCGGCCGGTGTGCGGCCACCGGGACAATTTATGCTTTGATACATAGGGGAGATGCCGCATCCACGTTTCCCCATGTCATATATGAACCAATTACAAGGAGGAACTAACACATGGATTTTACATTAAGTAAAGAGCATGAGATGGCGAGAACATTGTTTCATGATTTCGCTCAGAAAGAAGTAAAACCTCTTGCTCAAGAGGTGGATGAGACGGAAAGCTTCCCGAGAGAGACCGTTGAGAAAATGGCAAAGATCGGTTTCCTTGGCATTCCGGTTCCGAAGGAATACGGCGGACAGGGCTGTGATCCGCTTGCATATGCAATGTGTGTAGAGGAGCTCTCCAAGGTCTGCGGTACCACAGGCGTTATCGTTTCCGCTCATACGTCCCTCTGCTGCGATCCGATCCAGACCTACGGTACGGAAGAGCAGAAGCAGAAATACCTGATCCCGCTTGCAAAGGGCGAGAAGCTCGGCGCATTCGGTTTAACTGAGCCGGGCGCAGGTACGGACGCACAGGGCCAGCAGACAAAGGCTGTCCTGGAGGGAGACGAGTGGGTTCTTAACGGCTCCAAGATCTTCATCACCAACGGCAAGGAAGCAGACGTTTATGTAATCATCGCTGTTACCGGCATCGTTGAGGACAAGAAGGGCAGAAAGAAAAAAGAAATCTCCGCATTCATCGTAGAGAAGGGAACCCCGGGCTTCTCCTTTGGTACAAAAGAGAAGAAGATGGGTATCCGCGGCTCCGCTACATATGAGCTGATCTTCACAGACTGCCGCATCCCGAAGGAAAACCTGCTTGGAAAGAAGGGCGAGGGCTTCCATATTGCCATGCATACTCTTGACGGCGGCCGTATCGGTATCGCTGCCCAGGCACTCGGCCTTGCTGAGGGCGCTCTGGAGAGAACCATCGAGTATGTAAAGGAAAGAAAGCAGTTCGGAAGATCCATCGGCCAGTTCCAGAATACCCAGTTCCAGCTTGCCGACATGGCTACAAAGGTTCAGGCAGCTCAGTATCTGGTTTACCGCGCAGCTATGGCAAAGGCTACCCAGAAGTCCTATTCTGTGGAAGCAGCTATGGCAAAACTGTATGCAGCAGAAGTTGCTATGGAAGTAACAACAAAGGCTGTTCAGCTCCATGGTGGTTATGGTTACACGAGAGAGTACGACGTAGAGCGCATGATGCGTGATGCTAAGATCACGGAGATCTACGAGGGTACAAGCGAAGTTCAGAGAATGGTAATTTCCGGCGCATTACTTAAGTAATCGGGGATTCCAGGAAAAGAGAATAACGAAGAATAGGAGTGAAATACAGTGAAAGTAGTTGTTTGTATTAAACAGGTGCCGGATACCAAGGGCGGCGTTAAGTTCAAACCGGATGGAACTCTTGACAGAGCGGCTATGCTCACCATCATGAACCCGGACGACAAGGCAGGTCTGGAGGCAGCTCTCCGCTTAAAAGATCAGTATGGTGCAGAGGTAACAGTTATTACAATGGGTCTTCCGAAGGCAGAAGAGGTTCTTCGTGAGGCTATGGCCATGGGTGCTGACAACGGCATCCTGGTAACAGACAGGGTTCTCGGCGGCGCCGATACCTGGGCAACATCCCAGACTATCGCAGGCGCAATCCGCAACCTGGACTATGACCTGATTATCACAGGCCGTCAGGCTATCGACGGCGATACGGCACAGGTTGGCCCGCAGATCTCCGAGCATCTCGGAATCCCGGTTATCAGCTATGCCCAGGATATCAAGATCGAAGGCGACAGCGTCATCGTACAGCGTCAGTATGACGACAGATACCATGTCCTGAAAGCAAAAATGCCGTGCTTAATCACAGCACTTTCCGAATTAAACGAGCCGCGTTACATGACTCCGGGCGGAATTTTCGACGCTTACAAGAAGGAAATCACCGTTTGGGGCAGAAACGATCTGAAGGATGTCCTTGATTCCAACCTTGGTCTTAAGGGATCCCCGACTCAGATTGCAAAGGCTTCCGATAAGGTAAGAAAGGGTGCCGGCGAGAAGGTCGTTCTTGACCCGACCGAATCCGTTTCCTACATCGTTGGAAAGCTCGAAGAGAAGCATGTAATCTAATTAAAATAATAGAAAAGTGTGGTGAATGTAATGAACTTAGAAGAATACAAGGGAGTATATGTCTTTGCACAGCAGGTTGACAATAAAATCAGCAGCATTGCATTGGAGCTGATTGGCAAAGGAAAGGATCTTGCAAAGGATCTTGGAACGACCGTGACGGCAGTCCTGGTTGGTTCTGACGTAATGGGACTTACAGACGAGCTTGGCGAGTACGGCGCAGACAAGGTAATCGTTGTGGATGACCCGCAGTTAAAAGAATACAGGACAGAGCCGTACACCCATGCACTTGCTTCCGTTATCGAGAAGTACAAACCGGACGTTTTCTTAATCGGCGCTACGGCCATCGGACGTGACCTGGGCCCGCGTGTATGCGCGAGAATCCATACAGGCCTTACGGCTGACTGTACGCAGCTTGACATCGGAGACTTTCCGCTTGTTCCGACCCCGGGCAAAGAGCAGAAGCACAACCAGCTTCTCATGACACGTCCGGCTTTCGGCGGCAACACCATCGCTACGATTGCATGCCCGGAATTCCGTCCGCAGATGGCTACGGTTCGTCCCGGCGTTATGCAGAAGCTTCCGAGAGAGGCAGGAAGAAAGGCAGAGGTTGAGAGCTTCAACCCCGGCTTCGTTCCGAACGAGAAATACGTTGAGATCCTTGATATCGTAAAGGCTGTCAACAATGTTGCCGATATTATGGATGCAAAGATCCTTGTTTCCGGCGGCCGCGGAGTCGGAAGCCCGGAGAACTTCAAAATCCTGGATGAGCTGGCTGAGGCCATCGGCGGAACCGTAAGCTGTTCCCGTGCCGTTGTGGATGCAGGCTGGAAGCCGAAGGATCTCCAGGTAGGACAGACCGGAAAGACCGTTCGTCCGCACGTATATTTTGCAATCGGTATCTCCGGCGCTATCCAGCACCTTGCCGGTATGGAAGAGTCCGATATCATCATCGCCATCAACAAGGACGAGTCCGCACCGATCTTCGATGTGGCTGACTACGGCGTTGTCGGTGACTTGAATAAGATTGTTCCGCTTCTGACCCAGAAGATCAAAGAGGCCAAGGCGGCAGCAAGCAAATAAGTGAAATCTGTGTGAATGCGCGCGTCCGGAAAACGGACGGCGTCAGGAGCGCCCCCAGGGGAACCGGCTTTTGCGGCCGGGGCCTTTGGGGGCGCTTTTCGTAACATTTGAAGCAGACAGACGCCTCCCATATGATGTAAAATAGAGCCAGCAGAAAATCCGGATAAAATCGGGAAAGGAGAGCGGTAACACATGACACACAAATGCAAAATCACGGTGCTGCGGAAGGAATGTTTTGCGGATCTTCAGGAGGAGTACCTGGCGGATCCAAAATCCGGCGTCTGTCCGATGTTCGAGGTGGGACAGGAATTTCTTGTGGACGGCAGGAATTATTCGCAGATGTTAAACGGGCAGTTCTGCGCCGAGGCCTGGGATGCCATCAGCCGCTACGTCTATGCGGCGCTTCAGGGTGGCTCGATCATGAAGGGCTGGACGAACGATGAGAAGATGATGATTGCCTGCTGCAACGACGGCACGCGGCCGGTGATTTTTAAGATCGAGAGGATCGACGGGGAGGAAGCAGATGAAGCGTAAGGTAAAAATCACAATCCTGAAACGGGAGTTTTACGGGGATCTGGTGGAAAAGTACATCGCAAAGCCCGGTGTTGGGAAGTGCGGGAAGTTTGAGGACGGACAGGAATTTTTTGTCACCAGGGAGACGTATGACCGTTTCCCGTATGAGAACAATTTCTGCATCTCGGCCTGGGATATTCTGAAAGGGAAGGTATATTCCGCGCTCCAGGGCGGCAACTTCTACTGGGAGGGCTGGATGAAGGACAGCAAAAAGATCGTCGTCTGCTGTGACGACGGCGTGCGTCCCGTCGTATTTTTAATGGAAGTCTTTGAGGAATAGGAGAGAACCAGGAATGAAAAAAATCCTTGTCGTCCTTGGCGGCGGCCGTCCCAACGGGAACACGGCCCAGCTTGTCAGGGAATTCATGAGAGGGGCCGAGGCGGCCGGCCATCAGACGGAGCTGGTGTCCTTAAATAAGGTGCAGGTGAACGGTTGTCTCGGCTGCAACGTCTGCCGCTACGGGAAGCCGTGTGTCCAGAAGGACGGCTTTCACGAGCTGATCCCGAAGATCAAAGAAACGGATCTGATTGTTTTCGCATCACCGCTCTATTTCTGGACGGTGTCGGCGAAAATCAAGGCCTTTATCGAGCGGTTTTACTGCATCGCAGAGGAAGACGAAAACCCGCTGCTCGGCCGGTATGAAAAATATCCGGTGCGGGACTGTGCGCTCCTTATGACGTCCGCCGACAACTTTTTCTGGACGTTTGAGCAGGCGGTTTCTTATTATAAGTTTGCGCTGGTGAACTACATCGGCTTCCGTGACAGGGGCATGCTCTTAGCTGGCGGCTGCGGCAGCACCAACGGGCGGCCGCAGATTGAAAAAACCGGGCATCTGAAAGAGGCCTATGAGTTCGGCCTGCATATTTATGAGGATGAAAAATAGACGATACGCAGGAAGACAGGGCGGCAGTGAAAACTGCCGCCTTTGCTGCGTCCTGGGGATGCGGCGGCAAAGTTTCCAACTCCCTTATTGTCAACCGCAAAAAACTGTGCTATGATATCATGTGACTTTGTCTGCGATGAATGCAGGATTTTCATAGGAAAAAGGGGAAGGTATGGAAAAATTTCTGATTGTATGCCCGCTGGTGTTTTTGGCAGGCTTTGTGGATTCCATTGCCGGAGGCGGCGGGCTTATCTCGTTTCCGGCCTATATGCTGGCAGGGGTGCCGGTGCATGTGACGATGGGAACGACGAAATTGAGCTCGTTTCCCGGTTCCGTCGTGGCGGCGGCCAGGTTTGCAAAGCGGGGGCTGATCCGCTGGAAGTTGGCCGTGCCGTGTGCGGCGGCGTCGATTTTAGGCGCCGCTTTGGGCGCCAATCTGGCCCTTCGCGTCAGTGAGCGGCTGATTCAGTCGCTCATGATTGTCGTGCTGCCGGTTGTGGCCTTTTATGTCATGCGGAACAAAGAGATGGGGAGAAAGGAAGGCGAGTCGGAGCTTCCCTGGGGAAAAATGTTGGCAGCCGGTCTGTTTGCCTCCCTTCTCATCGGCATGTACAACGGTTTTTACGGGCCTGGCACCGGGACGTTTTTAATCCTGGTGTTTACGGGAGTCGTAAAAATGGAACTGAAGGAGGCGGCCGGCGTCTCGAAATTTATCAACCTGGCCGCGGATATTTCGGCTCTTGGCACCTTTTATGCCAACGGGAAGGTGGACTATATTCTGGGAATCACGGCGGCGCTTTTCTGCATGGCAGGCAGCTACATCGGCTCCGGCCTTGTGGTCGGCAACGGCCAGAAGATCGTGCGTCCTGTCGTCATGACCGTGCTGGTGCTTTTGTTTATCAAGATTTTGATGGGATAAGAACGGAGAGATCATATGAAGTGGAAGAAATTTACGCTGGAGACGACGACGGAGGCCGTGGATTACTTAGGAAGCCTCTTTGGCGACATCGGGATTCAGGGGATGGAAATCGAGGACAACGTGCCGTTGACCGAAAAGGAGACGAAGGGCATGTTTATCGACATCCTGCCGGAGCTTCCGCCGGACGACGGGAGCGCCAGGGTCAGCTTTTATCTGGACGATGACGACAACGCCGAAGAAATCCTGGCGGCCGTCAGAGAGGGGCTTTCGGAGTTAAAAACCTACGTGGACATCGGCGCAGGAATCATCACGGCATCGGAGACCGAGGACAAGGACTGGATCAACAACTGGAAGCAGTATTTTAAGCCGTTTACGGTGGACGATATCCTGATTAAGCCCACCTGGGAGGAGATTCCCGAGGGACAGGAGGGAAAGCTTTTAATCCAGATCGACCCGGGCACGGCCTTTGGGACGGGAAAGCATGAGACGACACAGCTCTGCATCCGCCAGCTTAAAAAGTATGTAAAAGACGGCATGGATATCCTGGACGTGGGAACGGGAAGCGGGATTTTAGGCATCACGGCCTTAAAGCTTGGCGCCGGCCATGTCTTCGGCACGGATCTTGACGAAAACGCCATCACGGCTGTCCATGAAAACCTGGCGGCCAACGAAATCCCGAAGGAGAAGTTTGACGTTCTTAAGGGGAATATCATCGACGAAAAAGCCGTGCAGGATGCGTCCGGCTATGAATGCTATGATATCGCCGTGGCAAACATCCTGGCGGACGTCATCATTTTACTTCAGGCGGAAATCGCCGCCCATATTAAAAAAGGCGGGCTTTTCATCACTTCCGGCATCATCGACATGAAGGAACAGGCCGTCCTCGACGCCTTCGCAGGAAACAGCGCCTTTGAGATCGTGGAAGTGACGCGGATGGGCGAGTGGGTATCCGTGACAGCGAGGAAGAAATAGTGTATCATTTTTTTGCGGAAACCGAAAACATCGGGGCAGACGTGACGGTCATTGCAGGCCCTGACGTGAACCATATAAAAAACGTGCTGCGGATGAAGCCCGGCGAGCGGCTTACGATAAGCGACGGAAAGGGGCTTCAAAAGCTCTGTGAGATTGCCGGATATGAGGAGAAAAAGGTGATTCTTAAAAACCTTCCGGAGCCGGTGGAAGACACGGAGCTTCCGGCCAGAATCTATCTGTTCCAGGGGCTTCCAAAGAGCGACAAGATGGAGCTCATCATCCAGAAGGCCGTGGAGTTAGGCGTCCATGCCGTCGTGCCGGTGGATACCATGCGTACCGTCGTGCGCCTCGACGCCAAAAAGGAAGAGGCAAAGAGAAAGCGGTGGAGCAGTATCTCGGAAAGCGCCGCCAAACAGTCAGGGCGGATGTACATCCCTGAAATTCTGCCTGTCATGAGCTTTAAAGACGCGCTCCGGTTTGCGGACGGCTTTGATTTAAAGGTCATCCCCTACGAGGCAGAGGGCGGCAGCATGGAAAAGACGCGGACGCTTTTTAAAAGTCTGGAGCCCGGCGGGCGCGCAGCCGTGTTCATCGGCCCGGCGGGCGGCTTTGACGAGGCGGAAATCGCCATGGCAGGCGAGGACGGCGTGACGCCTGTGACACTTGGGAAACGGATTTTGAGGACAGAGACGGCCGGGCTTTTCGTGCTTTCGGCTTTGGGGCTTCTTCTGGAGGAATAAATGGAACGAGAGAGAAGAGAAGTATATTTTGACAATTCCGCCACGACGCAGGTGTTTGACTGCGTAAGGGACGTGATGGTAAAGACGCTGACCGAGGACTACGGGAATACGGCCGCGCGCCACATCAAAGGCGTGGAGGCGGAGCATTATATTAAAGAAGCGAGAGAAGAGATCGCAAAGTCCCTGCGTGTGAAGGAAAAGGAGATTGTTTTCACCTCCGGCGGCACCGAGTCCAACAACATGGCCTTAATCGGGACGGCCCTTGCCAGCAGGCGTGCCGGAAACCACCTGATTACCACCTGCATCGAGCATGCGTCCATCTATAACACCATGAGCTTTCTCGAGGAACAGGGCTTTCGCGTGACGTACCTTCCTGTGGATCATAACGGGATTGTCTCTCCGGACGCCCTGCGGGAGGCCATCTGTGACGATACGATCCTCGTCTCCGTCATGTATGTGAACAACGAGATGGGGGCCGTGGAACCCATCGAGGAAATCGGGAAAATCATAAAAGAAAAGAAGCCGGGCGCGTATTTCCATGTGGACGCCATCCAGGCCTACGGAAAATATGTGATCCGCCCGAAGCGCCAGGGCATCGACCTGCTCTCCGTCAGCGGCCACAAGATCCACGGCCCCAAGGGCGTCGGCTTCCTGTACATGGATGAGCGCGTGAAAATAAAGCCGTTAATCTACGGCGGCGGCCAGCAGAAAGGCCTGCGCTCCGGGACGGAAAACGTGCCGGGCTGCGCCGGACTGGGGGCTGCGGTAAAGGAGATTTACCGGGAACATGAGGCGAAGGTGGAAAAGCTTTACGCCTTAAAGGACAGGCTGGTGTCCGGCCTCTCTAAGATGGAGGGCGTGACGGTTCTGGGGCTTACGGGGCGTGACAGCGCGCCGCAGATTGTGAGCGCGGCCTTTGAAGGCGTGCGCGCCGAGGTGCTTTTGCATGCGCTGGAAGACCGGGGTGTTTATGTGTCCTCCGGCTCGGCATGCTCGTCTACGCATCCGGGCGTTTCGGGGACGCTTCGCGGCATCGGCTTAAAGGCAGAGCTTCTCGATTCCGTCCTCCGGTTCTCTTTCGGGCTTTTCAACACGGAGGACGAGGTGGACTACTGCCTCGCCCAGTTACAGGAGCTTTTGCCCGTTCTTCGGAAATACCGGCGGGCATAGTGCGGGAAGATAGGAGTTTAGAACGATGAAATACAAGTCATTTTTAATCAAATACGCGGAAATCGGCGTCAAGGGAAAGAACAGGTACCTGTTTGAGGACGCCCTGGTGAAACAGATCTACCACCGCTTAAAACGGCTGGACGGAGACTTTTCCGTCACAAAGGAGGCCGGCCGCATCTACGCCGAGGCCAGGGCCGACTTCGATTTTGACGAGGTGGTGGACACCTTAAAGAAAATTTTCGGCATTGTCGGCATCTGCCCCATGGTGCAGGTGGAGGACAACGGCTACGAGGACTTAAAGGCGCAGGTGGTAAAATACATTGGCGAGGCCTACGGCGATAAAGCCTTTACCTTCAAGGTGGTGGCAAAGCGCGGGAACAAACAGTACCCCGTAGTTTCCGACCAGATCAACCGCGACCTGGGCGAGGTGATTTTAAACGCCTACCCCAACACGAAAGTCGACGTCCACAACCCGGATGTGCTTCTTCGGGTGGAAGTGCGCCATAAGATCAACATTTTTTCCGAGACCATCCCGGGCCCCGGCGGCATGCCCATCGGGACGGCGGGAAAAGCCATGCTGCTCCTTTCCGGCGGCATCGACAGCCCTGTTGCCGGCTGGATGGTGGCAAAGCGCGGCGTCACCATGGAAGCCACCTACTTCCACGCGCCGCCTTATACCAGCGAGCGCGCCAAGGAAAAGGTGGTGGATCTTGCGAAGCTGGTGGCAAAATACACCGGCCCCATCCGCTTAAATGTGGTGAATTTCACCGACATTCAGCTTTACATCTATGAGGAATGCCCCCACGATGAGCTGACGATCATCATGCGCCGCTACATGATGCGGATTGCTGAGGCGATTGCCAAGGAGTCCGGCTGCCTTGCCCTGGTGACGGGCGAGAGCATCGGCCAGGTGGCCTCCCAGACCATGCAGTCGCTTGCAGTCACAAACGAGGTCTGCACGATGCCGGTCATGCGGCCGCTCATCGCCTTTGACAAGCAGGATATTGTGGATATTTCCTTAAAAATCGATACCTATGAGACGTCCGTCCTGCCCTACGAGGACTGCTGTACGATTTTCGTCGCCAAGCACCCGGTGACGAAGCCGAACCTTTCGAGAATCCGGATGTCTGAGACGAAGCTTGCGGAAAAGATTGACGAGCTGATGAAGACGGCCATTGAGACCAGGGAAGTGATTGTCTGCAACCCGTAAGAGGGCCGCAGATATGAAAACAGCCGGGAAAAAATCCCGGCTGTGTACGTCAAAAAGATCAGTCAACGATATAGGGTGCCAGCACCGTGAGGATGTCCTCGGCGTCGCCCTCGGCATGGATGTTTAAGTCGATGGGCTTGGAGAGATCCAGGCTGAAGATACCCATGATGGATTTCGCGTCGATCACGTATCTTCCGGAAACCAGGTCGAAGTCTGTGTCAAATTTCGTCAGGTCGTTTACAAAGGATTTCACTTTATCAATGGAGTTTAAAGAGATTTTAACGGTTTTCATGAAACGCATTCCTCCCAATACTTTTTTAAAATCTGCTTTAATACTAAAGGGATGCGGGGGAAAAGTCAATAGTCAGACTGCATGAAAATCCGAAAATTATTCAGTTTTTTAGTCAGGAGAGGGAAAATGAGGAGAGCAGCACTTCATAATCTGGGCTGTAAGGTAAATTCATACGAGACGGAGGCCATGGCGCAGCTTTTGGAGGAGGCCGGCTACGAGATCGTGGACTTTGAGGAGAAGGCAGATGTCTACATCATCAACACCTGCTCCGTTACAAATGTGGCCGATAAAAAGTCCCGCCAGATGCTGCACCGGGCGAAAAAGAAGAACCCGGAGGCCGTCGTGGTGGCGGCCGGCTGTTATGTGCAGGCGGCGGGAGAACAGTTAAAGGAAGATACGGCCGTCGATCTGGTGATCGGAAACAACAAGAAGGCGGAGCTGGTGCCGCTTCTCGAGGCGTATTTTTCCGGAAAGGGCAGCGGGGAGTCCGTCGTCGATATTTCCGCCGTCCATGAGTATGAGCCGCTGCATGTGAGTAAAATCGAGGATCACACCCGCGCATTTATCAAGGTTCAGGACGGCTGCAACCAGTTTTGCAGCTACTGCATCATCCCTTATACGAGGGGCCGTGTAAGGAGCCGCCTTCCGGAGGACGTGGAGGCGGAGGTTTACGGGCTTTCGGCGGCCGGCTATAAAGAGATTGTCCTCACCGGCATCCACCTTTCTTCCTACGGCGTGGACTTCACGGAAAAAAAAGAAGACCTTTTAAGCCTGATTACGCGCCTTCATGCCATCGAAGGCATCGAGCGGATCCGTCTGGGTTCTCTGGAGCCGCGGATTATCACGGAGGAGTTTGTAAAGGCGATTTCCAGGCTTCCGAAGCTCTGCCCCCATTTTCATTTATCCCTTCAGAGCGGCTGCGACTCCGTTCTTTCGCGGATGAACCGCCATTATACGTGTGAGGAATATTTCTCCCGCTGCGAGCTTCTGCGGAACTATTTTGCCAACCCGGCCATCACCACCGACGTGATCGTCGGCTTCCCGGGAGAGACGGAGGCGGAGTTTGAGGAGACAAGAAAGTTCCTTGAAAAAGTGAATTTCTATGAGATGCATGTGTTCAAGTATTCCAGGCGGGCCGGGACGCGGGCCGACAAAATGCCGGATCAGGTGCCGGAACAGGTGAAGACGGAGCGGAGCGCCGTCCTCTTATCTTTGGAGAGGGAGATGTCCAGGCGGTACCGGGAGAGCTTTCTCGGGAAAGAGACGGAAATCCTTTTGGAGGAGCCGGTTAAAATCGGCGGAACCTGGTACATGCTCGGCCACACGAAGGAGTATGTGAAGGCGGCGCTTCCGATCCTGGACGAAGAAAGCGGAAGGCTGTCGAAAAACCGGCTTGTGTCCGGAATACTGAAAAATTTTCTGACAGATGAACTCATTTGTCTTGCAGAAAATCCGAAATTGGGGTAGAATAGTCTATAAGCAACTAAAGGACGTGGGGACATTTATGGGTGATATCAGGAATACACAGTATTTTAAGGCAGTACAGGAAGACAAAAAAATGGAAGTAAGCCAGGTTCTCCAGAGTGTGTATGAGGCACTGACCGAGAAAGGGTATAACCCGATTAACCAGATCGTCGGCTATATCATGTCCGGAGACCCGACGTATATCACAAGCCATAAGAGCGCCAGAAGCCTGATTATGAAGGTGGAACGTGACGAAATTCTGGAAGAGCTGATGGAAAACTACATCGAGACCAGACTGAAATAACAGAGGAACCGGAAAGAGAAAACGGCAGGAAACAGTTGGAAAAAGGCCAGCTTCTTTTGGTGTGGGTAAATTTCTGAGGACGGAGAGACAGATTTTATGAGGATACTTGGGCTGGACTTCGGCTCCAAAACCGTGGGGGTCGCAGTCAGCGACGCTCTTGGCCTGACGGCTCAGGGTGTGGAGACCATCGAGCGGAAAGAGGAAAACAAGCTGCGGAAGACATGCGCGAGGATTGAAGAGCTGGTGAAGGAATACGGCGCAGAGTCCATTGTACTGGGACTTCCGAAGAATATGAACGGCACAGAAGGGGAGCGGGCCGAAAAGTCGCGGGAATTCGGGGAAACCCTGAAGCGGCGGACCGGGCTTCCCGTCATTTTATGGGACGAGCGCCTCACGACAGTTGCGGCAGAGCAGGTTTTAATGGAAAACGGCGTGCGGAGAGAGAACCGGAAGGCCGTCATCGACAAGGTGGCTGCCTGCCTGATTTTGCAGGGATATCTGGACAGCCTTCGCGCCGGGATAGCCGCATGCGGCGAAGAACAGGAGAATTAGAATGGAAGATGAGAGAAAAATTACGCTGGTTGATGAAGATCAGACCATCGAATTTTTTGTAGTGGAAGAAACGAAGCTTGGCGGCGTGAGCTACCTTCTGGTGACAGACGCAGCCGGCGATGAGGAAGACGGCGACTGCTATCTTTTAAAGGACATGTCCGGAAAGGACGAGGAGGAGGCCGTCTATGAATTCGTCGAGGACGAAGAGGAACTGGACAGCCTGATGAAAATTTTTGCAGAGCTTCTGGATGATGTGGAGCTCGAGAGAGAGTAGGGAAGCCGGGGGATGCGGATGAACGAGGAAAAGGTAAAGGAGCTTTTGAGAAAAAAGGGACTCAGGGTTACATCCCAGAGGCTTCTGGTTTTGGAGATCATGGTTTCCCATCCCGGCGAACACCTGACAGCAGAAGAGATTCATGATCTGGCAAAAGAAACATGCCCGGAGATCGGGCTTGCTACCATATACAGAACCGTTCAGGTTCTCTGTGACCTGCAAATCGTAAGCAAGGTGACCTTTGACGACGGATATGCCCGCTATGAGCTGAGCGGAGAGGTAAGTGGCTCCGGGCACCGCCATCATCACGCCATCTGTACCGGCTGCGGAAAGGTCTATTCCCTGGAATCCGACCTTCTTGACAGCCTGGAAAAAGAGGTGTTTGAAAAGCTTGGCTTTTCTGTGACTGACCATGAGGTGAAGCTTTACGGCCTTTGCAGGGAATGCAGGGAAACGAACGGGGATGGTGAAAACAAGGAACGGAAAACAGACGGAGGTTTTTAGAGTGAAGAACGTGAAAAAACAGAATAGTGACTGTAAGGTCAAAATCATCCCCCTTGGGGGCCTGGAGCAGATCGGAATGAACATGACTGCCATCGAATACGACGACAGCATCATTGTCATGGACTGCGGCCTGGCCTTTCCGAGCGACGACATGCTTGGAATTGATCTTGTGATCCCGGACGTGACGTATCTGGTGAACAACATTGACAAGGTAAAGGGATTTGTCATTACCCATGGACATGAGGATCACATCGGGGCCATCCCCTACGTCCTCAAGATGGTGAATGCCCCGGTTTACGGGACGAAGCTTACCATGGGCTTAATCGAGCACAAGCTAAAAGAAAACAACATGTTAAAAAGCGTGAAGCGGAAGGTGGTAAAGCACGGCCAGTCCATCAACCTCGGGTGCTTCCGGGTGGAATTCATCAAGATGAACCACAGCATCGAGGATGCGGCTGCCCTCGCCGTTTTCACGCCGGCCGGCATCATTTTAAATACAGGTGACTTTAAGATCGACTACACGCCGGTGTTCGGGGACGTGACGGATCTCCAGCGGCTTGCGGAGCTTGGAAAGAAGGGCGTTCTGGCGCTGATGTGCGACTCCACAAACGCCATCCGCCCCGGCTTTACCATGTCGGAGCGCACCGTCGGAAAGACCTTTGACGCGATTTTCGCAGAGCACAAGCAGAACCGGATCATCGTCGCCACCTTCGCGTCCAACGTGGACCGGGTGCAGCAGGTCATCAACACGGCCTGCAAGTACGGCAGGAAGGTTGTCATCGAGGGACGCAGCATGGTGAACGTCATCGGCACGGCCACCGAGCTTGGATATATCAGTATCCCGGATGGGACGCTTATCGACATCGAGCAGCTTAAGAACTATAAAGAGGAGGACACGGTTCTCATCACGACGGGAAGCCAGGGCGAGTCCATGGCGGCCCTCTCCAGGATGGCGTCCTCCATGCACCGCAAGGTGTCCATCACGCCGCGGGACGTGGTTGTTTTAAGCTCCACGCCGATCCCGGGCAATGAAAAGGCCGTTTCCAGGGTTATCAACGAGCTTTCCATGAAGGGGGCGAAGGTGATTTCCCAGGATACCCATGTTTCCGGCCATGCCTGCCAGGAGGAGATCAAGTTAATCTACGCTCTTGTGCGGCCGAAATTCTCCCTGCCGATTCACGGCGAGTACCGTCACCGCATGGCCCAGAGGGATGTTGCGATCTCCATGGGAATCCCCAAGGAGAATGTGGTGATGCTCCACTCCGGCGATGTGCTGGAGATCGGAGAATCCGGGGCGGAGGTCGTTGACCGCGTGCCGGCCGGCGGCGTCCTTGTGGACGGCTTAGGCGTCGGCGATGTGGGGAACATCGTCTTAAGAGACCGCCAGAACCTGGCCCAGAACGGCATTATCATCGTCGTTCTGACCCTTGAAAAATACAGCAACCAGCTTCTTGCCGGGCCGGACATCGTCTCCAGGGGCTTCGTCTATGTGAGGGAGTCGGAGGATCTGATGGAGGAAGCCCAGGCCATCGTGGATCAGGCTGTGGCAGACTGCCTCGACCGCCACGTAAACGACTGGGGCAAGATCAAGAACATCGTCCGCGACAGCTTAAGCGATTTCCTCTGGAAGCGGATTAAGAGGAACCCGATGATCCTTCCGATCATCATGGAAGTATAGGAAAGTGACAGGCCCGGGGGCATCTGCCCCCGGACAGACGGAAGGCAGAGGATACCATATGAGCAGGGTAACACGTGAAATCAATAAAATCAGCATAACGGTCATCAGCATCTCCGGGAAGCTCGTGTTTTACGCGCTTGTCGCTGTTCTTCTTGTGGTTGGAGCCGAAAAGGGCTATGAATTCGGCCACAGCATTTTCTTTTCCCCCGGCATGGAGGCGGCGCCGGGAACCGACAAGACCTTCCGCTTAACGGGCGAGGAGTCCGTCCGCGAGGTGGGGCGCCTTCTCGAGGAGGCCGGCCTGATCAGGGATAGCAACGCGTTTTCGATCCAGGCCTTCTGCTACGAATATGAGGTTCAGGCGGGGGAGTTTAAGCTTAACACCTCCATGACCTCAAAGGAGATTATTTCTGCGCTGGAGGAAACCTCCGGGGAAGGGACGGAGGCCGGATGATTACTGACGAACGAATTACTGCTTATATTCATTCCCTGGATTCCGGGGACGGGATTCTCTGCGATGAAATAGCGAGAGAGGCAGCCGGCTCCTGTGTGCCGATTATCCGCAGGGAGACGGCTGCCCTTTTAAAAGCCATGGTGGCGTTAAAGCAGCCAAAAAACATCCTCGAGGTGGGGACGGCCGTGGGGTATTCTGCCCTTTTGATGGCCCGCGTCATGCCGGAGACTGCCCATATTACCACCATTGAAAAATTTGAAAAGCGGATCCCCATCGCCAGGGAGAATTTCCGGCGGGCGGGAGCCGAAGACAGGATTACGCTGCTGGAAGGCGATGCCGGGGAGATCCTTGCCGGCCTTTCCGGCAATTTTGATTTTATATTCATGGATGCAGCCAAGGGACAGTATTTGAACTGGCTGCCGGATATCGTGAGGCTTCTGCCTGCGGGCGGGCTTTTGATGTCCGACAACGTGCTCCAGGGAGGCTCCCTTGTGGAGTCCCGGTACGCGGTGGAGCGGCGCGACAGGACGATTCACGCCAGGATGCGGGAATACCTGTATGCGCTGACCCATATGGAGGAGTTTGAGACGAGCGTGGTTCCCATCGGGGACGGCGTGGCTCTAAGTGTCAGAAGAGAAAGGAATCGGAATGAGAAAGACGGAGCTTCTGCTTCCTGCGGGGAGCCTGGATGTTTTAAAGACGGCGGTCATCTACGGGGCTGACGCCGTTTATCTTGGCGGAGAGGCCTTCGGGCTCAGGGCCAAGGCGAAGAATTTTACAAATGAGGAGATCAAAGAGGGCATCGCCTTTGCACACGCCCGCGGCGTCAAGGTGTACATCACGGCCAATATCCTGGCCCACAACGGCGACCTGCCCGGCGTGGAGGCGTATTTTAAGGAGCTTTCTGAGATCCGGCCGGATGCGCTCATCATTTCCGATCCCGGCGTTTTCATGATCGCAAGGCGCGTCCTTCCGGACATGGAAATCCACATCAGCACCCAGGCCAATAATACCAATTACGGTACCTATAACTTCTGGTACGGCCTCGGCGCAAAGCGGGTGGTGACGGCCAGAGAGCTTTCGTTAAAGGAGATTCGGGAGATCCGGGAGAACATCCCGGAGGACATGGAAATCGAGAGCTTTATCCACGGCGCCATGTGCATCTCCTATTCGGGACGCTGCCTTTTAAGCAATTTCTTTACGGGGCGCGACGCCAACCAGGGCGCCTGCACCCATCCCTGCCGCTGGAAATACGCGGTGGTGGAGGAGACCAGGCCCGGCGAGTATATGCCGGTCTACGAGAATGAGAGAGGGACGTTCCTGTTCAACTCCAAGGATCTCTGCATGATCGAGCATGTGCCGGAAATGATCGAGGCCGGCATCGACAGCTTTAAAATCGAGGGGCGCATGAAGACGGCGCTCTACGCGGCCACGGTGGCGCGGACATACCGAAAGGCCATCGACGATTATCTGGAAAGCCCGGAAACGTACCGGGCCAATATGGAGTGGTACAAGGAAGAGATCGGCAAGTGCACCTACCGGGAGTTTACGACGGGCTTTTACTTCGGAAAGCCCACGGAGGAAATGCAGATCTACAACAACAGCACGTATGTGAAAAATTACATCTATCTGGGCACCGTCGAGGAAAAGGACGGGCGCGGCTTTGCAAAAATCGAGCAGAAAAACAAGTTTTCCGTCGGCGAGACCATTGAAATCATGAAGCCGGACGGACGGAACATCGAAGTGCAGGTTTGCGGTATTTTCAATGAAGACGGAGAGCCCAGGGAGAGCGCGCCCCATCCGAAGGAGGTCCTTTACGTGGATCTTTCCGGGGAGGCAGATGTTTACGATATTCTGAGGAAGAAAGACGAGTAAGCGTGAAGGCGGAAGGGAGATGACGAAATGGCGGTATTATTTGGCTGTCTCAGTGCGATGTGCCTGGTGTATTACGGGGTTATCGCGGCATATTCCGGCATCCGGACGGCGTTTTCGTCCATCTGGCTGATCCTCGCGGCCGTTTTGGCCGTCATGGCTGTTCTCTGCCGTCTTTACAGCCGCTTTAAGGACAGGATCCCCCTTTCCGTCACGGTTACGGCCGTCACGGCGGCAGCGGCGTTTTTTGCTGTGTTTGTGATCGTGGAGGCGGCCATGGGAACCCAGTTTTTCTCAAGCGGGAAGCGGAGCGTGGACTATGTGATTGTCCTCGGGACGCAGGTTAAGGGAGAGACACTGAGCCGTTCTCTGGAATACCGGATGGAGACGGCCGTCCGCTACGCGAAGATCCACCCCAACACGGTGTTCATCCTTTCCGGCGGCAAGGGGAAGGGCGAAGATGTGTCAGAGGCCTTTGCCATGTACGAGTACATGAAGGCGAACGGGATCCCCGAATACCAGATGATCCTGGAAGAACAGTCGACAAGTACTTACGAAAACCTTGTGTACAGCCGGCTTTTGATTGCAGAGCGGGAGGAGGACAGGCGGACGACAATCCGCGACGTGATGAGCGCGGCCGGGTATCTTTCGCCGCCGGATGAGGAAGTGCAGATCCATGTGGGGATCATCACCAGCAATTTCCACATGCTGCGCGCCAAGGGCATTGCAAAAAAGGTGGGGATTTCGGATCCCTACGGCATCTGTGCCAAATCCGATCCCGTTTTGTTCCTGCATCTGTGCGTGCGGGAGTGCTTTGCAATTTTAAAAGATAAATTTGTGGGCAACATGTAGGATAGAAGGAAAGCTGCGCCGGAAAAGGCGCGGCGCCGGCCCGGACGGCCGCTTTGGCTGCGGGCTGCGGCAGAACATTACAGCAAGAAAGGATTCAGGTTTATGGAAAGCAGACAGAGGGAACTGGAAGAGCTGATGGAGTACCGGCTCTTGGAAACCAGGGAAATCAGGGAGTTAAATGCCGTCGGGTATATTCTTGAGCATAAAAAGTGCGGCGCAAAAGTGTTTTTGATGGATACGGACGATGACAACAAGGTGTTTTTCATCGGCTTTCGGACACCGCCGGCCGACAGCACCGGCGTGCCGCATATTCTGGAGCATACCGTCCTCTGCGGTTCGGATAAATTCCCGGTGAAGGATCCGTTTGTGGAGCTGGTGAAGGGGTCTTTAAATACCTTCTTAAATGCGATGACGTATCCCGACAAGACGGTGTACCCCATTGCGAGCTGCAACGACGCGGATTTCCAGAACCTGATGGACGTGTACATGGATGCCGTCTTAAATCCCAGGATCGGGAAGGAAGAGAAGATCTTCATGCAGGAGGGCTGGCACTATGAGCTGGAGTCGCCGGAGGCGGATCTGACATACAACGGCGTCGTCTACAATGAGATGAAGGGCGTCTTTTCCTCGCCGGAAAGCGTCCTGGATCGGTACACGCGCCATGTGCTGTTTCCCGATACCTGCTATGGCTATGAGTCCGGCGGCGACCCGGAGGAGATCGTGAAGCTCTCCTACGAGGCGTATCTGGATTTTTATAAAAAGTATTACCATCCGTCCAACAGCTATATCTACCTCTACGGGAACATGGATATGGCGGAAAAGCTCCGGTATTTGGATCGGGAATACCTGAGCAAATACGAGAAAAAAGAGATTGATTCGGAGATCCGTCTCCAGAAGCCCTTTGAAAGGCCGGTGGAGCAGGAATTTTTCTACTCCGTCACCGATTCGGAGCCGACGGAACATGCCGCCTACCTTTCCGTGAACACGGCGGCCGGAAACGAGCTTTCGCCGAAGGAGTATATCGCGTTCCAGGTTCTCGAGTATGTGCTTTTGGATGCGCCGGGTGCGCCGCTTAAGCAGGCGCTTCTCGATGCCGGCATTGGAAACGACATCATGGGCGGCTACGAAAACGGGATTCTCCAGCCGTATTTTTCCATCATCGCAAAGAATGCCGACAGGGAGCAGAAGAGTGAATTCCTGGCCGTCGTCAAAGGCGCTTTGAGGAAGTTAATTTATCAGGGGCTTGATAAAAGGAGCGTCCTGGCCGGCATCAACTACTATGAATTCCAGTACCGGGAGGCGGACTTCGGTTCGGCGCCCAAGGGGCTTATGTACGGGCTTCAGTGCCTGGACAGCTGGCTTTACGGCGGCGACCCGATGATGCACTTAGAGTACGAGGAGACCTTTCAGGCGTTAAAGGAAGGCGCGGAAAACGGGTATTTTGAGGAGTTAATCAGGATGCACCTTCTCGACAATCCATTCGAGGCCGTTGTGACGGTGAGCCCCGAGCGGAACCTGACGGCAAAGATGGAGGCGGAGACAGCCGGGCGCCTTGCAGAATACAAAAAGAGCCTGAGCAAAGAAGAGATTGAGGCCCTTGTACAGAAGACAAAGGAATTAAAGAAGTATCAGGAGGAACCGTCGCCCAAAGAGGATCTGGAGAAAATCCCGATGTTAAAGCGGGAGGACATCCGGAAGGAGGCGGAAGAGCCTGTTTTTGAGGAGCTTAAAATCGAAGAGATCCCGGTGATCCGCCATTCGATGTTTTCGGGCGGCATCGGTTATCTGAAGGTCTTGTTCAATACGAACCGGGTGTGCCAGGAGGATCTCCCCTATGTGGGGCTTTTGAAGTCCGTCCTCGGCTATGTTAGCACCGGGCGTCACAGCTACGCCGATCTGACGACAGAGATTTTCTTAAACAGCGGCGGCGTGACCTTCGGCGTGACGTCCTATCCCGATCTTCGCACCGGCGGCTTTACCGGCGTGTTCGCTGCCAGCGTGCGGGTGCTTTATGAAAAGCTGGACTTTGGCTTTGAGATCCTGTCTGAGATTTTTACCGAGTCCATTCTCGACGATCAGAAGCGGCTTAAGGAAATTTTAGATGAGGCGAAGTCGAAGGCCCAGATGAAGCTTTTAAACGGAGGCCATTCGGCTGCCGTCGCCAGGGCCACCTCCTATTTTTCCGACACGTCCTATTATAACGACATGACAGGCGGGATCGGCTATTATGAATTCCTGGAGGGATGCGTCCGGGATTTCGACGGGAAGAAAGAAGAAATTATCGCCGGGCTCCGCCGCGTCATGGGACAGCTTTTTGTGAGAGAAAACATGGTTGTGAGCTATACGGCTGACAACAAGGGCTTTGCAAGGCTCCCGGATGCCATGAAAAAGCTGGCTGACAGCCTTCCGGCAGGAAGTGGAACCGTCTATGGGTTCCGTGCGCCGAGGGAGAATAAGAACGAGGGCTTTACGACGGCCTCCAAGGTCAACTACGCCGCCAGGTGCGGTACCTACGCCGGGAGCCGCTATGCCTATACCGGGGCGCTCCGGATCTTAAAGATCATGTTAAGCTATGACTATCTCTGGCTCAACATCCGCGTAAAGGGCGGCGCATACGGCTGCATGAGCAGCGTCGGCCGCACGGGAGAGGGGTATTTTGTCTCCTACCGCGACCCCAACGTAAAGGAGAGCAACGAGATTTATGAAGGAATCCCGGAATATCTCGAGCAGTTTGATGCCGATGAGCGGGACATGACGAAGTTTGTCATCGGAACCATCAGCGAGCTGGATACGCCGCTGACGCCGTCCCTGCGGGGGGCCAGGGGCCTTTCGGCCTGGTATTCCGGCGTGACGAAGGAGATGCTCCAGAAGGAGCGGGATGAAATCCTTTCGGTGACGGCAGAAGATATCCGCGCGTTAGGCGGGCTTGTCCGGGAGATTTTAAATACGGGAGCCGTCTGCGCCATCGGAAGCGAGGAGAAAATCCAAAATGCCGGAAACATGTTTAAGACCGTCCGGCCGTTATTCTCGGGCGCCGCAGACGCAGAGTAAGACAAAGGAGAAAGCATGAAGCAGAAATATAAATCCGGCTTTGTGACGTTAATCGGCCGGCCCAACGTGGGGAAGTCCACGTTAATGAACCACCTGATCGGGCAGAAAATCGCCATCACGTCGGAAAAGCCCCAGACCACCAGGAACCGGATCCAGACGGTTTACACCGATGAAAAGGGACAGATCATTTTCTTGGACACGCCGGGCATCCACAAGGCGAAAAACAAGCTGGGCGAGTACATGGTGAGCGTGGCCGAGCATACGCTTAAAGAGGTGGACGTGATTTTATGGCTGGTGGAGCCGGGAACCTATATCGGCGCCGGCGAACAGCAGATTTTAAAGATTTTATCGCGGGTGAAGACGCCGGTTTTCCTTGTCATCAACAAGATTGACACGGTAAAGAAGGAAGACATTATTAAGGCCATCGAGGCCTATAAGGATGTGTACCGGTTCGCTGAAATCATCCCGGTTTCGGCCATGAAAAAGACAAATACGGACACCTTGATCCACACGATTTTCCAGTACCTGCCGGAAGGGCCGCAGTATTACGACGAGGACACGGTGACGGACCAGCCCATGCGCCAGATTGCCGCGGAGTTAATCAGGGAGAAGGCGCTTAGGCTTTTGTCGGATGAGATCCCCCACGGCATCGCCGTCGTCATTGAGAAGATGTCCGAGCGGGACAACGGGATTTTTGACATCGAGGCCACCATTGTCTGCGAGCGGGATTCCCACAAGGGCATCATCATCGGAAAGGGCGGCGCCATGTTGAAGAAGATCGGCACGGCCGCCAGGATTGAGATTGAGAACCTGATGGATGCGAAGGTGAACTTAAAGCTCTGGGTCAAGGTTCGGAAGGAATGGCGGGACAGCGAGTTATATATCAAGAATTATGGCTACGACAAGAGGGACATCTGACAGAGGGATGATTCATGAGGGAACAGGTAAGCGCCGCCGGCATGGTTTTAAAGGCATCGCCGGTGGGGGAATATGACAGGCGGCTTGTGATCCTGACGCGGGAATTCGGGAAGATCACGGCTTTTGCCAGAGGGGCCAGGCGGCCGGGGAACAGCCTGATGGCCGTCTCGAACCCGTTTGTGTTCGGGAAGTTCCTGCTCTATGAGGGGCGCGACGCCTACACGCTTGCCGGCGCGGAGGTGAAGAATTACTTCATCGAGATTGCCGGGGACGTGGAGGCGGCCTGCTATGGCTCGTATTTCCTGGAGTTTGCCGATTACTACGGCAGGGAGGGGATCGAGGCGGAGGAGACCTTAAAGCTCCTTTACCAGTCCATGCGGGCGCTTTTAAATGAAAAGCTCCCGAACCGGCTGGTGAAGGCGGTGTTTGAGCTAAAGCTCATGGAGATCAACGGCGAGTATTTTGAGGAGCTGTCCGGGAACCTGGATCCGTCTACGCGGTACGCCTGGGAGTTTGTTCTGGCGTCGCCGGTGGAAAAGCTCTATACGTTTGCCCTCTCCGACCAGGTGCTTTTGGAGTTTTCCAGGTGTGTGGAGGAAAATAAGCGGAGATTTGTTGATAAAACCTTCCATTCCCTTGACATTTTGCAGGTTCTTGTGGATAATTAGAAATATCTATGCTTCCGGCAGCCGCCGCGGCTTAAAGGGGCAGCATCCTGTTTGCAGGAGGAAAGAAAAACATGAAGCTTAAGAAATTGATTCTGCTTGCCGCAGCAGTAACGGTCATGACGGCCGGCTGCGGGAATGGGGCGGAAAGCTCCGGGCCGGCATCGGATGTGACGTCCGTATATGTCACCAGGGAGGGCGCCGTGACCAGCGTCACCGTGGAGGAATACGATACGGAGGCCTTTGAGGACGACGAAGCCGGGCTTTTGGCGTCTGTCACCGAGGATCTGGAGGCCGTGACCGGGCCTCTTGGCGAAGGGGAAGAGTCCGGGGCGCCTGCGTCCATCCGGGAATGCACGATGAAGGACGGCGTGGCGACGCTTTTAATTGATTTTAAAGACATCGGCACGTATTTTCAGTACCTTGACGCCTATCCCGATGAGGAAAACGGGCAGATAAAAAGCCTGGATGTGACGACCGTAGCAGACGGGCTTTCCAAAGGGTATCTGACCGGCGCCGGGTTCGTGAAGGCGGACGGAAAGCGGGAAGCTGTGGAGACCTCGAAGGTGACGCGGGAAAGCAAGATGTATGTGGCTGCCGTCGAGGGGGCGGCCCTGATCCGCACGGACGGAGAGATCGTCTATGTTTCTGACAACGTGACGGAGATCACGGAAAACGGCGTCCGCACGCCAAAAGAGGGAACGGCCTATATTGTGTTCAAGTAAAAGGAGGAGTTTGGAGATGGAAAAGACAATGGAAAAAATCGTGGCGTTAGCCAAATCCAGAGGGTTCGTGTACCCGGGTTCTGAGATTTACGGCGGCCTTGCCAATACATGGGATTACGGAAATCTCGGCGTGGAGCTCAAGAACAACGTAAAGCGCGCATGGTGGAAGAAATTCATCCAGGAGAGCCCCTACAACGTCGGCGTTGACTGTGCGATTCTCATGAATTCCCAGACATGGGTGGCCTCCGGCCATCTCGGCGGCTTCTCCGACCCGCTTATGGACTGCCGTTCCTGTAAAGAGCGGTTCCGCGCCGATAAGTTAATCGAGGATTATATGGAGGAGCATGGCATCACGGCAGAGGGCTCCGTGGACGGCTGGAGCCAGGAGCAGATGAAGCAGTACATCGACGACAACAACATCTGCTGCCCGAGCTGCGGAAAGCATGATTTCACCGATATCCGTCAGTTTAACCTGATGTTTAAGACCTTCCAGGGCGTGACCGAGGACGCGAAGAACACCGTATATCTGCGCCCGGAGACGGCCCAGGGTATTTTCGTAAACTTTAAGAATGTCCAGAGGACGTCGAGGAAGAAGGTGCCCTTCGGCATCGGCCAGATCGGAAAGTCCTTTAGAAACGAGATTACGCCGGGCAACTTTACCTTCCGTACCAGAGAGTTTGAGCAGATGGAGTTAGAGTTCTTCTGCAAGCCGGGAACGGATCTGGAGTGGTTCGCTTACTGGAAGAAGTTCTGTATCGACTGGCTTCATGACCTGGGAATCAAGGACGAGGAGCTTCGCGCCCGCGACCATTCCCCGGAGGAGCTGTGCTTTTACAGCAAGGCTACGACAGATCTGGAATTCCTGTTCCCGTTCGGATGGGGCGAGCTCTGGGGCATCGCAGACCGTACCGACTACGACCTGACGCAGCACCAGAACGTGTCCGGCCAGGATATGTCCTACTTTGACGACGAGGTCAATGAAAAATACATTCCGTATGTAATCGAGCCGTCTCTCGGCGCAGACCGTGTGACGCTTGCGTTCCTCTGCTCGGCTTACGACGAGGAGGAGATCGGCGAGGGCGACGTGAGAACCGTCCTTCACTTCCATCCGGCCATCGCGCCTGTGAAAATCGGCGTGCTGCCGCTTTCCAAGAAGCTCAACGAGGGTGCGGAGAAGGTGTATGCAGAGCTCTGCAAGTATTACAACTGTGAGTTTGACGACAGAGGAAACATCGGAAAGCGTTACAGAAGACAGGATGAGATCGGTACGCCGTTCTGCGTGACGTATGACTTCGATTCCGAGGAGGACGGAGCCGTTACGGTCCGCGACCGCGACAGTATGGAGCAGGTGCGGATCCCGATTTCGGAGCTGAAAGCATACTTTGACGAGAAGCTTGCATTCTAATATAGAAAAAACGTGACAGAAGGGGGCCTGTGCCGGCGGATACGGCGCCAGCCTCTTTCTGTCTGTATAGGAGGAACTTTCGTGAAAATTGAGAGAATTGTCCTGGCTTCGGCGTCGCCGCGGAGAAAGGAGCTGCTTTTGCAGATCGGTCTTGTGCCGGAGGTGGTTCCGAGCCATGTGGAGGAACGTGTGACAACCGACGTGCCGGCGCAGGCGGTGGAGGAGCTTTCCAGACAGAAGGCCGAGGATGTGGCTGCCGGCTGCGGGGCAGGAACCCTTGTGATCGGGTCGGATACGGTGGTGGCTGCCGACGGAAAAATTCTTGGGAAGCCGGCGAGCCACGAGGAGGCTTATGAGATGGTAAAAAGCCTGGCCGGCAGGAAGCACCAGGTCTATACCGGCGTCACCATGATTCTTAAAGGGGAGTCCGGGGAACACGGCGTGACGTTTTCCGATGAAACCGAGGTGGAGGTGGTGCCCATGACCGAGGCAGAGCTTCGGGAGTATGCGGAGTCCGAGGAACCCATGGACAAGGCCGGGGCTTATGCGGTGCAGGGATTTTTTGCCAGATACATAAGGTGCCTTCACGGTTCCTATGCCAATGTGATGGGACTTCCCGTGTGCCGTGTATGGGAGGAGTACCGGCGGCTTTCTGAGGAGGCGGAGTATGATTAAGTTAATTGTGTCGGACATCGACGGGACGCTGACGAAGGACGGCGGGAACAAGCTGAACCCGGAGCTGTTTTCGGTAATTATGAAGTTAAAGGAAAAAGGGATCCATTTTGCGGCGGTCAGCGGCAGGCAGGCGGCGAGCCTGGAAACCTTGTTTGAACCTATCCGCGACCAGATTTTTTATGTGGGCGACAACGGCGCTTACGTGGGCTGTTATGGGCGGAACCTGTTTTTGACGGAAATCCGGCGGAAGACGGCCGTGGATTTTATCAAAGACATCCGCGAGGCCGGGCTGGAGGTCATGCTTGGCGGCGCCGAATATGTCTATGTGGATTCCAAAAATGAAGAGTATGTCCGGTGGCTCATGGAGGGGTACCAGTTTAAGATGAGGCGCGTGCGGGACGTCAGGTGGGTGAAAGGGCCGATCATCAAGGTTTCCGCCTGCTGTATGGACGGGATTGGAAACAAGGCGGATGGGCTCATGAAAAAGTACAGAAGGCGCCTTAAGCTGACGCCGTCCGGAAGCCAGTGGGTCGACGGCATGCACTTAAGCGTCAGCAAGGGAAACGCCGTGAAGCTTCTCCAGGAGAGCCTGTTTATCCGCCCGGAGGAGACCATGGCCTTCGGCGACCAGTTAAACGATGTGGAGATGCTAAAGCAGGCGTATTACAGCTATGCCGTGGAGAATGCCAGACCGGAGGTGAAAGAGACCGCCAGGTTTCTGGCAGATTCCAATGAGGATGACGGGGTTTTAAAGGTGCTGCGTCTCCTTTTGTAGGAAAAAGAGACATCTGGTTTTGAGGCAGAATGGAGTGAAACGATGGGAAGATGGACGAAACTTGGGAAGGCGGCAGCAGCATTTCTGGCCGCCGCGGTTCTTTGCGGCTGTCAGGCGGAGGTGCCGTTATTTTCCGGCAGCAAGGGGGAAAAGGAGTACGGGAGAGCGGAGGCCATGGCCATTGTGACGACGGAGCGGCACCGGTATGAGGAGCTTTACACGGATCAGATCTGGCATGTGACGGTGGACAACCGTGGGACGACCTTTGAGGCCTCTCTTCTGGATCAGATCCATGATTTCATGCGGGAGTTAAAAATCATGAGCCTGATGGCCAAGGAGCAGGAAATCCGTTTGTCGGGGCAGGAGGAAGAGCTGGTGAGCGAGGCAGCTTCCCGGTACATGGAGACGCTTGGCGAGCCGGCGGCGGAGGAGCTTGGCCTCGATGAGACAGCCATGAAAGGTCTGTTTTCCGATTATTGGCTGGCAGAGAAGCTGGCGGAACATCTGACTGGGAGCATGGATCTGGAGGTCAGCGACAGCGAGGCCAGGGTCATTACCGTATCCCAGATTGTGTTAGAGGACGCGGAGACGGCGGCCAATGTGCTTTCCCAGGTGCAGGCCGAGGGCGCAGACTTTTATGCCATCGCAAAGGAAACTTCTGTAAGTGAGGAAATCAAGGTGCAGCTTGGCCGCGGCGAGGCGGGAAGCGCCTATGAGGAAGCGGCTTTCGGGCTGGAGGCCGGGGAAATCAGCGATGTGGTGGCCGGGGACGGGCAGTTTTACATTATCCGGTGCGAAAACGACTACGACGAGGAGGCCACGCGGCTTCATAAGGAGACGATGATCCAGGACAGGAAGGATCAGGCGTTTTACGCGGCGTATCAGGCCTTTAAGGCGGGAGTGACCCTGACCGAGGAGCCGGAGACCTGGGAGGGGATCACGATTTCCCAGAGCCCTGCGACGCCGGCGGATTTCTTTGAGGTGTTTGAAGAGATCTGCGAGGGCGGCGAGATGGGGAGCTGATGGGCGGCAGAATCCCTGTTTTTATTGTGCAGCAGGAACATGCAGAGGGGATTTTGAATATTGCAAAAAGAATCTGCATATGTTATAATGCCGGTAGGCAAAGAGAAGTGATATTATTTCCATGTCAGATGACGAAAACCCCGGAGGTGTGATATGCTCCCTTCTAGGTAGACAGTTGAAATAATAAAACTGTTTATCAAGGAGGGAGCATTTCTTATGCGTAAATATTCTGCTGAAGATAAATTACGAATGGTAAAGCTTATTTTGGAAGCTAAACATAGTATTACATCTGTATCAACAGGCGAAGGAATTCATCCTACTACTTTAGAAGAATGGATTCGTAATTATCAGTCTATGGGTTCAGAAACCTTTTACAACAAAGGATGGACCAAAAGAACTTCTGCCGAGAAAGAGATTGCCGTACAAGAGTATCTTTCTGGTCTTGGTTCACTACGTGATATTTGTAAAAAATATAAAATTTCCAGTACTCGTACACTCAGGCAATGGATTGCGCTGTATAATGGTCATAAGGAACTGAAGGCTTCCAGAACAGGAGGATGTAGTCTTATGACCAAAGGAAGAAAAACAACGTTTGAAGAAAGAGTGGAAATTGCATCCTACTGCATTTCCCATGGCCATAACTATGCTGAAACATCAGAAAACTTTAAGGTGTCCTATCAGCAGGCACGAAATTACACTATCAAATACGAAACAGGCGGAGTTCCTGCATTACAGGATAACCGCGGCAAAAGAAAATCGGAAGATTCTCTTACAGAGGTGGAAAAGCTTCAAGCGGAGTTGAAACTGGAAAAAGCCAAACGGCAACGTGCAGAAATGGAGTTATCATTCTTAAAAAAATTAGAGGAAATCGAAAGGAGGCGGGGCTGAGCCTGATCCGCCACGAGCATATCTATCAGGCTGTCAAAGAAGAACAGAAAGAACACGATTATCCGATACAGGCGCTTTGTAAGATTGGCGGTGTTTCAAGGGCGGCTTATTACAAATGGCTGAACCATGAAATGTCAGAGAATGAACAGGAAAACCGAAAAATTGCGGAACTGATAGAAAAAATCCACATAGAATCACCTGATAAGGGTTATCGCAGAATCCGTGATGAGTTGGAGCGTTACCATGACATTGATGTAAATGATAAACGTGTTTTGCGCATCTGCCGGAAACTTGGTATCAAATCCACCATTAAATATGCAAACGATAGCTGTACAAGACAGGCTGCAAATCCACAGTACATAGCCGAAAATATCCTGAATCGTGAATTTACGGCAGAAGCTCCGAATGAAAAGTGGTTGACCGATGTAACGGAATTTCATTACTATATCGGAAATGAAAAGCACAAGGTATATTTAAGTGCAATTCTTGACCTGTATGACCGAAGAATCGTATCCTACCGTATTGGAGACAGTAATAGTAATGCATTAGTGTTTGATACCTTTGATGATGCAGTCAAAGATAATCCTGATGCACATCCGATGTTTCACAGTGACAGAGGCTTTCAATACACCAATAGAGCCTTTCATGCAAAACTTGAAGCAGCAGGGATGATGCAGAGCATGTCCAGAGTAGCAAAGTGTATCGATAATGGACCAATGGAAGGATTCTGGGGAATTCTAAAACGGGAGCGTTATTATGGTAAACGATTTATGGACAGAGAATCACTGGTGGTCATGATAGAGAAATATATCAATTACTATAACAACAGACGTTTGCAGAGGAAGCTTGGTATAGTAACACCAATGGAGAAACACGAAAAATATTTACAGGCAGCGTAAAAATCTGCCAGCAGGTGATACCTACTGGCAGAAAAAAATTATATTTTTTTGATTGTCTACTTGACGGGAAGCAGTTCAGTGCGACTCCGGGGTTTTCTATTCCGTTTTGGTATGGTGGCTTAAACCATAGGCTGATTACCGACTATTTGTCGCCATCCAACCATTTGATGATGTAATGGCAAATTACACCAGCCGCAACAGCGACAATAAGAGAAGTGGTTATCTCCAAGCCAGACACCTCCCTTCCGTACCAATCTAGGAGGCGGTAACATAAAAATTATATCATGGCCTTTGATACACCGCAATTCGATTTTCTATATATCTTGCAAAAAATATGCATGTGCTATAATGCCGGTAGGCAAAGAAAGATAATAGTATCCACATGATACACAGCGAAAGCCCGGGAGACGCAAACTCCCGGGCTTTCTGCTTTTCACATCCAAATTAGTTAATCTCAATCTTCACAGCCTCTTCCGGCGTAAAGGAGTTTTTCAGGTCGTAGATGTTGTGATGGGTGAAGTCGCGGAGCGCTCTGTCGCCGAGGAAGTAGTTTCTCTGGTACTTTCCTTCCTTTACGAGGAGCCAGTTTTCCCGATCCCACTTCATGTAGCCGTCCTCATCGGACTTGGTTTCGGAGAAGACAAGGTCAACCTGGCGGTTGTTGTCAAGGAATTTGACTAAATCTGCCTCCGTTACTTCGATTTCCTGTTTTGCCTGGACATCATATGCTTTCATGTGTTTCAATTCCTCCTGAATATTCTTTTTTGGCGGCGCGGCAGAAGGTCCTGCCGGCCGCACATTTTTATGTTTGTTTAATTCTCAAAGAAGGCCTTTACAAGGCTGTTGAGGGCATGCTGGTCTTCTGCACCCATGGTTTCCATGGTGGAGTGCATGGCCCAGAGTCCGACGCCGGCGTCGACGGCTTTTACGGCTAACTGGCAGGACGAGATGCTGCCCAGCGTGGAACCGCCGCGGATGTCGGAACGGTTGGAGAATTTCTTATACGGAATGCCGTCCTTTTTGCAGAGTTCTTCGATCACGCTGACGGCCGTAGCGTCGGTGGCGTAGGACTGGGTCGAGGACATCTTGATGACGACGCCGTCGTTTAAGAGCGTGTGGTTCTTCGGGTCGTAATTGTCCGGCTTGGACGGATGGTAGGCATGTCCCACGTCCATGGACAGAAGGAAGCTCTTAAACATGGCGCTTAAATACTGTTCCCTGTCGAAGCCAAGGGAGAGGAAGAGCTTCTCCATGAGCCGGTCGGCGGCGGTGGAGGCTGCGCCCTGCTTCGTGCGGCTTCCGACTTCCTCGTTGTCGTAGAGGGCGATTAAGGAGATGGTGTCATCGTTCTTTCCGCTCTGAGCTGCTGTGAGCAGGCCTGTCAGGCATGCCTCAACAGAAGTCAGGTTGTCGAGACGCGGAGCGGAGTAGAATTCTTCGTTCATGCCCCAGAGCGTGCCTTTCTCCCAGTTGTAGAGATAGAACTCATAATCCAGGATCTCTTCCTTTTTCGCATCCAGCTCTTTCGCCAGAAGATCCAGGAAGAAGCTGTCTTTATTCAGCTTTTCCGTGAGGATTGTAAGTACGGGCAGCATGTCAATCTGCTTGTTGGGTTCCACATATTTTTCATTGTCGCGCTTGATGTGGTTTGCCAGGTTAGGAACCATTAAAAGCGGGCGTTTGAAATCCACCAGCTTTTCTTCCGGATGGAAGGCATCCTTTCCGCGCAGGCAGACACGGCCAGCCATGGAAAGGGGCCGGTCAAACCAGGTCTGAAGGATCTGGCCGCCGTAGGCTTCCACGTTTAAGAGCCCGTAGCCGCCCTTTGCCATTTCCGGTGTGGGCTTTACACGAAGGCAGGGCCAGTCGGTGTGAGAGGCAGCCATGCGGATTTTTGGCGCGCTGCCGCCTTTTTTTACGTTTCCGCCGACGGTAAAGGCAAGAAGGCTGGAACCGTAGAGATTGACATAATATGATTTTCCCGGTTTGATCTCCCATGCTTTATGGGCCTTCAGCTCCTCAAAGCCCTGAGCAGAGAGGCGCTCCACGCTCTTTTCGATGGCATGGTAGGGGGAGACTCCGGCCTGGAGAAGGTCTTCCAGGGAACGGATGGCTTTTTTGGCATCTTTCATTGCAGTTTTCCTCCGATTTTTGTTCGTCCGCAGGCAGGGAACCCGTGCCGCGGCAGGTGTTGCATATAGATTAAGTATAGCATATTCGTTGCATATTTTCTACGGTTATTGTAGAATATGATGGGAGGTAGGAGACGGATGGTTGCACTGAGAATTGCGGAACAGAAGACGTTTACGGCCGGGCTTTTTCTCGGGGAGCTGTTTGACGGTTTTCTCGTGAGGGAAGCGAATATCGTCACCTTCAACAGCTTTACGGTGGACGGGCGCGTGCGGCAGGGATATTATTCAGATGAGGAGCTGGAGGAAAAGCGGATCGAGGAATTTTCTTCCTGGGGCGTTTTAAAGCCCTTTTGTTTTTCCCTGATTAAGGGGAACCGCCTGCCGGAGAGCTTTCGGATTGTGCTTCTTCTGGCGCCGGAAGCGCGGGAGCGGTTCGTGAAGGCCAGGGGATCCGGGCTCCTGCCGGAGCAGGTGGGCGGCCTGTATCTGAATATCCAGTATGAAAATGGGGAAATGTACTGCATAACGGGAACCTCCCTTCAGGTGTTCACCATGGATAAGAGCCTGGAGCGGGAGTGGGACGAAAGTGTCAGGCAGTTTTTGAAAAAGCATGGGATTGCGTTTGAGGAAAGGGGTTAAGGAATGAAAAAGTTTTCAGAACTTGAATATGTGAGACCGGACATGGAAAAGGCCGGGGAGGCGGTGAAGGCGTGTGTGAAGGCCATGAAAACGGCCGCCTCATATGCGGAATTCAGGGATGCCTACATGGAGTATGTGAAGCTGGACACGGAGCTTGCAACGGCAAAAAGCATCGCCCATATCCGGAACACGGTCAATTTGATGGACGAATATTATGAAAAGGAAATGGCATATTTTAACGCTGAAATGCCGAAATATCAGCTTCTTGTGAAGGAAATGGGGACGGTGATCCTTGAATCGCCCTTTAAGAAGGACATGGAGGCGGAGTTTGGCAGGATCCTGATTCAGAATTTGGAGGCCGGCCAGCTTCTTTCCTGCGAGGCTGTTGTGGAGGACAAGGTGAGGGAGGCCGATCTGGCGTCTCTGTATTCCAAAACCGTGGCCGCGGCATCAGCGGATTTTCATGGCGAAAAGTTAAACACCTACGGGCTTTTAAAGCATATGCAGAGCACCGACCGAACGGAGCGCCGGGAGGCGTTTTTGGCATGGGCCGGGCTTTTTGAGAGCATCGCGCCGGAGATCGACCGGATTTATGACGGCCTTGTGAAGCTGCGTGCCGGCATGGCAGAAAAGCTGGGCTTTGAGAATTTTGTCCCCATGGGCTATCTGGCACGCCGCCGCTATGACTATACGGCAAAGGAGCTTTCTGTCTTTCGGAAGCAGGTGAGGGAGGTCATCGTCCCGGCCTGCGAAGCGCTTTTTGAGCGGCAGCGGGAGGCTCTCGGCCTTGATAAGCTCCATTACTATGACGAATCCGTCGGGAGCCCCGAGGGGAATCCTGTGCCGGTGGGCGGCAGGGATTACCTTGTGGCCCAGGCGCAGAAGATGTATCGGGAGCTTTCGCCGGAGAGCGGGGAATTTTTTGATTTCATGGTACAATACGATTTGTTTGATTTGGAGGCAAAAAAGGGAAAACGTGTCGGCGGCTACTGCACGACTCTGCCGCTTTACCATGCGCCGTTCATTTTCTCCAATTTCAACGGCACCGAGGCCGATGTGAACGTGCTGACCCATGAGGCCGGCCATGCGTTTGCCGGGTTTACGGCCGCGAAGTTCCAGAAAATCCCGGAGCTCTGCCACAGCACCAGCGAAATCAACGAGATTCACTCCATGGGCATGGAGCTTTGGACGTATCCGTGGATGGAGCTGTTTTTCGGGGAGCAGGCAGATCAGTACCGAAGGGAGCATCTGGCGGATGCTTTAAAGAAGATACCGTATATGGTATGTGTGGATGAATACCAGCACCGGGTGTATGAGAAGCCGGACATGACGGCCATGGAGAGGCGGAAAGTCTGGAGAGAGCTTGAGAAAGTCTATATGCCGTGGCGGGATTACGACGGCAACGAATTCTTGGAGAACGGCGGCTTCTGGATGCAGAAACAGCATATTTTCCTGTATCCGTTCTATTATGTGGACTATGCCATGGCGCAGATCGGAGCTTTTGAGTTCTATACGAAGATGAAAGAGAACCGGACGGCGGCATGGGAGGATTATTATAACCTCTGCAAGGCCGGCGGATCGAAGGGGTATTTTGAGCTGCTTGCGGAGGCGAAGCTCCATAATGTGCTGGAAGAGGGCGCTGTGAGGGAGGCGCTTGCGGGAGTGTTGGCGGAGTTGGGGGTGTAAAGTTGTAAAAGGGATTGAAGAATATGAGGACGGCCCGAGCATTTTCTTTCGGCCGCCAGGCGGCCTACGCCGGTTTGAGGTTTCACTGCACAACCCCTCCTGAAAGCTCTGTAAGATGATGCATACCGGCGCACCTTCTTACTTCAGCGCTTAAACAGGCACACGCCGTTGCCTGTCTCTTTCTATTATCATATGAGAGTCAGAGAAATATTTCAATCTTTTTTCGACAGGGAAAATAAATGCCCCATAAAGACGTTTATCCCTAAAAAGGGAACACACGACATCCAAATCAGATGTTTTGTGTTCCCTTTTTTGCTGCACAAAGCCCGGCAAGCGGCATCATGCCTGCATGAGATACCCCCACTCTGACCGGCCCTCCTGCGTGGACGCCATGTCAATTTCAGACTTAATAAGGACTTGAATGGAATTTCGGACGTAGAAACATTTCGGAAGACTTTTATGAAGAGAAAAAAAATTTCTGTATTTATGAAGAATAAACGAAAATAAGAGAAAAAATAAAAGAATATTGACAAAATTATACAAAAAAATTACTCTATTCACAAAAGAATACAAGTCTTGTTTTGGACTTGAAGAAGAGGAGGTAAGGTATGAAAAAGCAGGAGGTATTCTCCTATCTGGCCAGCCAGCAGGAATTTCTGGCGCAGGTCAGTGACGCAATCTGGGACACCCCGGAAACATGTTTTGAAGAGTCCGCGTCTGCGGAAACGCTCTGTAAGGCCCTAGAGGAGGCCGGTTTCACGGTGGAACGCGGCGTGGCGGATATTGCCACGGCTTTCACGGGAACGTATGGACATGGAAAACCTGTCATTGGTTTCCTCGGCGAATTTGATGCCCTGTCCGGCCTGAGCCAGGTGGCCGGTTCTGCCGAAAAATGCCCGCTCATTCCCGGCGGGAACGGCCATGGCTGCGGTCATAACCTGTTGGGAGCCGGGTGCCTCGCAGGCGCCATGGGTATGAAAAAATATCTGGAAGAGACAGGATGCGAAGGCACGGTTATTTTCTATGGCTGCCCGGCAGAAGAGGGCGGTTCCGGAAAAGCGTTCATGGCGCGGGAGGGCTGCTTTGATATGCTGGATGCGGCGATTGCATGGCATCCGGGAAGCACTTACAATGCGTCCGGAGGCGGGATGCTGGCGAACTGCCAGATTTACTTCCGCTATAAAGGCGTCAGCTCCCATGCGGGAATTTCTCCGCACCTGGGGCGCAGCGCGCTGGATGCGGTTACGCTGTTCAATGTAGGGATTCAGTTTTTGCGCGAGCATGTCCTTCCGTCCGTCAGAATGCATTACGCCGTAACCGACACCGGCGGGTTCTCCCCGAATGTGGTACAGCCCACAGCAGAGGTTCTGTGTCTTTTACGCGCTCCGGACAATGAGATTCTTTCCGATGTCCGCGCCCGTGTGGAAGACATTGCAAGGGGCGCTGCGCTGATGACCGGCACAGAACTGGAAATTGATTTTGTGAAGGCATGCTCTAACGTGGTTCCAAATAATGCACTGGGCTTTGCGGCCGTGGAAAATCTGCGGCTTTTGGAACGGCCTGAATACTCGAAAGAAGATATGGAATTTTATTCCCGGATTTCCGCAACGAACAAAGACGGCGACGCCGAACACCCTGTTTCCGAAGAAATCCCGGATTTTAAGCCCACGGATTCCGTATTCCCGGCATCCTCCGATGTGGGCGATGTAAGCTGGGTCGCCCCGACCATTTCCATCAGTACGCCAACCTGGCCCGTCGGCACAGCCGCACATTCCTGGCAGGCAGTTTCCGTAGGAAAAAGCACGCTGGCGCACAAAGGGACGCTGGCAGCCGGACAGGCCATGGCCGGTATTGCAATCGACATCCTTGAAAAGCCGGAGCTTCTTAAGGCGGCAAAAGAGGAACATAACAAACGCCTGAAGGGCGGGAAATATGTGTGCCCCATTCCAAAAGGAGTAAAACCGAGAATCATTTCCAATAAGAAATAGCGAGAGAAAGGAGATATCTTATGTCAACACAGACAATTATCTGCCTGGTCGTGTTCGTCGCCACTCTGGCGTTATATATGTCCAATAAATTCCCGCTGCCGTTAGTCTCCATGACGGCCATGGGCATTTACGTAATAACCGGATGTCTGGAACCATCCTCAGCACTGAGCTGTTTCTCAAACTCTTCTGTCATCATCATGGGTTCCATGTTCATTGTGGCCGGCGGACTGAACCGCACCCAGATGGTACATAAAGTGACGGATCTGGCCTATAAAGTATCGGGCGGCAATTTCTATAAGGGATTGATCCTGTACTGCCTGGTCACTCTGGCCATCGCACAGGTTGCACCTTCTGCGATTTTGATCTTTTCGATCTGCTATCCGCTGGTAGCTGATTTCTGCCGAAAGAACAACGAAAGCCCGTCCAAGGCGATGTTCTCCATCGTTTTAATCTGTATCTGTACCGTAACTTCCCTTCCGATTGGTTCCGGTGCAACCAGCTATATTACCGCAAATTCCCTGTGGGAAACCTATGGCCTCACCGCAAAAGAGGGAATGTTCGACCCGATGCTGGTTTACATGCCGACATTGATCCTGTCCGTTCTGTTTGCCATGTTCTATTGTCCGAAGGTCGCGCCGGACTATGGCCCTTTATACACGGATGTTCAGCTGAAACAGCTCAAGGAACAGAAACCTCTGGATCCGTTCCGTGAATTCATGGGGTATGGAATCTTCGTGGCAGTTGTTATCGCCATCCTGTTTTCCAACTACCTTCCGGCCACGATCCCGACCTGGATGATCTGTTTTATCGGCGCCGTTTTAACAATCCTTACCGGTGTTTTGTCTGAGAAAGAGGCAATGGAAGCATTGACGATGCCGCCGATCTTTTTATACATCGGCTCCCTTGCCGTAGGAAATGCCCTGGTTGCTTCCGGTGCCGGTACCTTCATCGCAGAAGGCATTCAGAGTATCCTGGGCGACAACCCTTCCAAATGGGTCGTCATCATCATGTTCTGGCTGGCAGGATTCATTGTTACCCAGTTCATGTCCAACATGGCTTTATATTCCGCATTGCAGCCGGTTGTCCTGCTGATGTGCGCGACTTACGGATGGAATCCGACAGGCCTTTACAACATGCTGTGGAAGGCAACCTTCACTTCCTATCTGACTCCGCTTTCGACCGTGGCAATTCCGCTTTGTATGGCGGTCGGCGGCTATAAACAGAAGGATCTGATCCGGATGGGATTATTGCCGGCCCTGGTGATTTCCGTCGCCAATATTTTGTGGTGCGGCCTGATGTTCCCGCCCTATTAAACAGGCGTCTGTACATAGGGCAAAAAATCGGATTTTCAGGGAGATAAATTCATGGCTGAGAAGAAAGTCAATTATGGCTGGATCATCGTTGCCTACGGAGTGCTGTGCATGCTGGTTCTTCATTACGGCACCATAGGCAGTCAGGCCATATTTTTATTACCGATTACAGAAGATATGGGGGTCAGCACAACAACGCTGACCCTCGCATCTACATATGGCACAGTTGTAAGCCTGATCGTCACACCTCTGGCCGGAAAACTGATGGATCGGAAAAGCATCCGGAAGCTGATGTTCATGGGTGTCCTGGGGACTGGCCTAACCATGGTGGCGCAGAGTTACATGACGTCTGTGCATATTTATTATCTGATCATACTGATCCGGACAGCGCTCAACCCGTTTGCGTTAATGATGCCTTTTGCCGCTCTGACGGCAAGGTGGTTCACGAAAGAGAACCGTTCATTCGCAGCCAGCATCGTTTTTGTGGGAATCAGCCTTGGCGGTGTACTTTTATCGAATCCCCTGGCAGCGCTGATCGAAAGCATTGGCTGGCGGCTGACTTACCGCTATTATGGCCTGACTGCCGTGGCGGTGCTTGCTCCGCTGACATTGCTTTTGATCCGCGATTATCCCGATCACTATGAAGAGATGATTCGGGCGGAGGAACCAGAAGCCGCCGGCGGGAAGGCGGATTTTTTGTCACTGTTCAAAGACGTGCGCTTCCTGCTTATCTGCGTGGGCATGGGCTGCATTTCCTTCATTGGCTGTTCCCTGTACCATATTTCCTCTTACGTGCAGTCACTTGGATACGATGCTCAGTTCGGCGCCTTCATTATTTCCTTATATAATTTTGCCTGCATTTTTTCAAAGATGATCATGGGCCGGCTTTTTGACAGAAGAGGTTTGAGAGCCGGGATTTTGTTCGGTGCACTTGGAATTGCCGGCTCTTATTTCCTTATGGCAATCTCCATTTTTAAGTCCAGCGCACCGTTTCTGATCGTTATCGCCCTGTTCTACGGAATCGGGAACACCTGCCAGAGCATCACTGCGCCATCGCTGGTGTCGGGAGTTTTCGGCGTTAAAAATTACAGCGAAATCTATGCGAAGCTGACGACCGTTACCATGGTCGTCAGTGCGGTGAGCACTCCGCTTTTATCGGCCATCTATGAGGCCAGTGGAAATTATTTTGCCGCCTGGGCCGTCTGTTTCGTGCTGTCCGTGGTTTCAACGGCCAGTCTCCTTGCAGTCAGCCGTATCTGCCAAAAGTGACCGGGGGTTCATCTCCGGGCATAAAAACAGTGCCGCCAAAAAAATGGCGGCAGAAAGGAGATTTCATATGGAACTATTTGCGGCGCTTTGTGAAAAAATCTGGATCGTTATGATGCTTACAGCCTTCTTTGTCTGTCTGGCGAAAGGATGGCTAAAAAAGGGCTTTTATCTGACAAGCGATCAGGCGCAGGAGGCCGAATACAGAGAAGAACGGCAAAAAGAGAGATTGTCAGAAAAAGCGAAGGTCAAAAAGCTTCCGTCATGAAAGGAACGGGCCAAAATCAATCTCATAGACGGTGGAAGGCCGCCCGGCGCCGTTTAAGTTGACGGTTCTGACCGGGCGGGCCAGGCCGCCGTCCGCCAGCTTTAAAAGAATGCGCGCGGCGCTGCGCGGGGTGATTTCCAGAAAATACACCAGGTCGCCGGAAGTGAATTCGTACATGTTCCTGGTTTTTTGAAGGGACATGAGCTTTTCTAAGTTGACGGCGGCGATTCCCAGGGATTTTGCCAGGGAAAATACATGGGCATCCGGCTGGAGACCGTAGCTTATGGAGCGGTTGCTGTTTAACGGCCCTACCATCTCCTGAGATTCCGTAACGAGGTAGGTATAATGGTGCTTGTCCCGGCTGCATTCGGCCAGGGCTCTTTTTGCGTTTTTGTAGGCGGCCACAATGTCAAAGCCGATTCCCCACCCCAGTTCCGGAGGAAACGGGAGAGCCTTGTGAAGCTCGCTGGAAAGCAGGCATTGGGTATAGTTTTGGGTGAGGCTTTTGACTTCCATGCTGGAGGTGGTGACCTCGAAGCAGGGGCCGTTTTTCCGGATCAGGATGTTCTGGCTGTGTTTCATGGAGAAGGCGTCTAAGGCCTTTCTCAGCCGGTCATAGGTTTCCTGGCTCTGGTTTTCTGCGGGAACCTTTACGATACAGCAGGCCACCAGGGAATTCTGGAGCAAGGATTCCTTGATGTCGGCAAGGAGCGCATGGAAATGTTCCAGGATGGTCTCTGAGGACGGCATCAGAAGGACGTGGGGAATCCCTTCCTTTTCAAGCTGTTCGGCCAGGTTGGTAAAGCGGGTCACGAGGATATCAAAGACCTTTTCCTTCCAGAGGGCCCGGTAAATGTCCATGGAACGCTCATAGATGGGCGAGCGCAGGAAGCGCCGGTGTTCCAGCGGAGTGTGGCCGATTGGTGAATGGGGGGGGGTAATTGCCGTAATCAAAAATATTGCGGAAAACAGCGGGATCCACGATGGTGTCAAAATAGACGCGGGAGAAGTCGAGCCCCGGATTTGCTGCAAAAAGCCGGGCCGCGGCCAGATAAAAATCCCGGTTTTCCAGGTCGATGCAGCGGGACGGCTTCGGGATGGGGCCGATGTTTTCCTGGACATACTCCCGCGGGATCGGCCCGCTGAAAAGGATCCCGTCGAATTTCCGGCTGTTTTTTTCATAGAGCTTTCCAAGCTCCGCCATGGATTCGTAAGGAAAATAGGTGACAGTGCAGCGGCGGCGCATCTCCTGATCGACGGTGCGGATATTTTCCAGGGACTGCCTGGCCGTAAAAATTCCGATGGAAATTGGCATATGGGACACCTCGCATGGTAAAAATTTTCCTGCATGGGATTACATCTATTGTATCGAATCCGGCATCAGGTGTAAACCTCATTTGAAAAGCCAGAACAGAAAAATTGATCGCATCCGCCTGATTTATTAGCACTCATCCAATCTGAGTGCTAAATTTCTGTTGACATTTTCCTTCCAGGGTATTACAATATTCCATGTCGCAGATGGTTTGGGAGTTTTCTGCGGAATCAGAGGAATATTTCTGTTTATACTTTATATATAGAAGGAGTGATTTACCATGGCAAAGACGGGAAGCCTTTCCATCAACAGTGAGAACATTTTTCCGATTATCAAAAAGTGGCTGTATTCCGACCACGATATTTTCTACCGTGAGTTAATCAGCAACGGCTGTGATGCCATCACGAAGTTAAAGAAACTGGCGTTAATCGGAGAGTACGAGGAGCCGGAACAGACGGAGTACAAGATCCAGGTGACGGTGAACCCTACGGACAAGACCATCAAGGTGACGGACAACGGCCTTGGAATGACTGAGGAGGAGGTTGACGAGTACATCAACCAGATCGCCTTTTCCGGCGCCCAGGATTTCTTAAACAAGTATAAGGACAAAGCCAATGAAGACCAGATTATCGGCCACTTCGGCCTCGGCTTCTATTCGGCGTTCATGGTGGCTGACCGCGTAACCATCGACACCCTTTCCTGCCGCCCGGATGCGAAAGCCGTTCACTGGGAGTCCGAAGGCGGAAGCGAGTATGAGATGACGGACGGGGACAAGGACACCGTCGGAACCACCATCACCCTGTACTTAAACGACGACAGCACCGAGTTCTCCAACCTGTACCGCGCCCGCGAGGTCATCGAGAAATACTGTGCCTTCATGCCGGTGGAAATCTATTTAAACGACGAGACGGCGGAGCCGGAGTATGAGACCATCGAAAAGGACGAGCTGACGGAGAAGGACACCATCGTCGAGACCATCGTGGAAGAAGCGAAGACCGAGGAAAAGGAAAACGAGGACGGGACGAAGGAGACGGTGGAGATCTCCCCGGCTACGGAAAAATATAAGATTTTAAAACGCCCGGAGCCCTTAAACGACATTCATCCGCTCTGGAACAAGCACCCCAACGAGTGCACCGAGGAGGAGTATAAGGAGTTCTACCGGAAGGTATTTTTAGACTTCAAGGAGCCGTTATTCTGGATCCACCTGAACATGGATTATCCGTTCAACTTAAAAGGCATCCTGTATTTCCCGAAGATCAACATGGAATATGAGAGCATCGAGGGAAAGATCAAGCTCTACAACAGCCAGGTGTTCATCGCCGACAACATCAAAGAGGTTATTCCGGAGTTCTTAATGCTCTTAAAGGGCGTCATCGACTGCCCGGATCTGCCGCTTAACGTGTCGAGAAGCGCCCTTCAGAACGACGGCTTCGTGAAGAAGATTTCCGACTACATCACGAAGAAGGTGGCCGACAAGCTGACCGGCATGTGCAAGACCGACCGGGAGACCTATGAGAAATACTGGGACGATATCAACCCGTTCATCAAATTCGGCTGCTTAAAGGATGAGAAATTCGCCGAGAAGATGAATGACTACGTCATCTTTAAGAACCTGGAGGGCAAGTACCTGACCTTGAAGGACTGCCTGGAGGCCAACAAGGAAAAAGGCCATGAGAACCAGATTTTCTATGTGACGGACGAAAAAGAGCAGAGCCAGTACATCAACATGTTTAAGGAGGCAAACCTTGACGCCATCATCCTGCCTCACGCCATCGACTCGCCGTTTATCACCCATCTGGAGCAGAAGAACGAGGGCGTGAAATTCATGCGGATCGACGCCGACGTGAATGAGACCTTTAAGGAGAAGTCCGAGGAGACAGAGGAAGCCAAGGAGCAGGAGAAGAAGGAGACGGAGTCCCTGACGGAAATTTTCCGGAAAGCGCTCGGAAACGACAAGCTGGAAGTGAAGGTGGAGAAGCTTAAAAATGCATCCCTCTCTTCGATGATTACCGTGTCCGAGGAAAGCCGCAGGATGCAGGAAATGATGAAAATGTACAGCATGTACGGCGGCGGGGCCGACATGTTTCCGGCGGCGGAGACACTCGTTTTAAATGCTAACAACAGCCTGGTAAAATACGTCCTGGAACATAAGGACGGCGAGCTGACAGGAAAAATCTGCGAACAGCTTTATGACCTGGCGAAGTTAGCCCACGGAAGCCTGTCCCCAGAGCGGATGACGGGATTCATCGCAAGAAGCAATGAGCTGATGCTCAAAATGGCTGGAGAACAGTAAATGGTTTCGGGATCCCGGGGCGGCAGGCGGCCGTCCCGGGGTCTTTGGATAAGGAAAACATATGGAATTTACGAAAAAAGAGTACAGAAGAACATTTGCCGGATTGGGATTGGCGCTCTGCCTTCTGGAGGTTCTGAGGGTTTTTGGGAGCCTCCTCTATGAGTATGTCCTGAACCGGGTCTGGAACCAGGAAACAGGCGTATCCGGCCTGCTCTCCTGGCTTTTTGCTTCCCCCTGGACGGATACCCTGGTGCAGTATGTGTTCGTGCTTGGGGTTCCCTACCTGCTTATCATGGCGCTTTTAAAGCGCATGCCGAAGGCGGAACGGTGGAAGGACAGCCTGCCGCCGGGGATTTTTGTGGCGGCCCTCGTCATGTCCCTTGGCCTTGGCTATCTTCTCAATCTCACCGGGGTCTTTATAAACAGCGGCGTGTCGCTCTTTACGGGAAAGCCGGCAGATGAGATGAACCCAGTGACTGACATGATGAGCGTCCTCACGCCGTCCATGGTGATTTACACCTGCCTTCTGGGCCCGTTCATGGAGGAGCTTCTGTTCCGCGGCGTCCTTCTTTCGCGGGCCAGAAAGTTCGGCGACAGGACGGCCGTGCTGTTTACGGCAGTTCTTTTCGGCCTGATGCATGGGAACCTCAATCAGTTTCTGTATGCGGCCGCCATCGGCATCGTGTTCGGCTACGTGGCCGTTTATACAGGGCGGATCCGTTATACGGTGATGCTTCATATGATGGTGAATACGTATTCCGTGATCCTTTTAGCCGGGGAAGAGCTTCTTTTATCGACTGGCCTGGTGATTCCGCTCGTGGGCTATGGGCTTATGATACTGCTGTCCGTCGTCCTTTTGATCTGCGGCGCCGTCACCTGCATCTGGCTTTACGGGCGGGAGGCCATCATGCGGATGGGCATGACGGAAGCCGCGCCGCCCTCCTGGCGGAAGTATGCGTGGCTCAATGTGGGCTTCCTGCTTTATCTGGCTTTCGGACTGTTCCAAATGATGTTATATCTTCTGTATTAAGTATTGACTTTCACTTTCCTGCACTCTATAATATATGGTAATTGATACTATGTCACAAGATTTTCAATGTGACAGAATAGAAGTGCTGGAGGAAGAAGATGCGGTATAAGATTATTGGCGACAGTTGTCTGGATTTGACCGAAGATCTGAAAAAGGACAGTCATTTTGAGATGATTCCGTTTACCCTGATGGTGGGGGATAAGCAGTTTATCGACGACGAGAGCTTCAACCAGAAGGAATTTTTAAAGATCGTAAAAGAATGCCCGGAATGCCCGAAGACGGCGTGTCCGTCGCCGGAGATGTTTAAGGAGGCGTACCACTGTGAGGAGGAAAACGTCTTCGTCATCACGATTTCCGGCCCCTTAAGCGGAAGCTACAACAGCGCCGTCCTTGCGAAAACCCTCTACGAGGAGGAATACGGGAAGAAGAACATCGCCGTCATCAATTCCGAGTCGGCTTCCAGCGGGCAGATGAGCATTGCCCTCTTAATTAAAGAGCTCTGTGAGCAGGGACTCCCCTTCGAGGAAGTGGAGAAGCGGGCACTGGCGTACCGGGATGAGATGAAAACATACTTTGTTCTGGAGACGCTGGATACCCTGAGAAAGAACGGACGTTTGACGGGGCTTCAGGCGTTTTTTGCGACGAAGTTAAATATCAAGCCGGTCATGAGCGCCGAAAAGGGCGTCATCATCAAGTTAGATCAGGCCCGCGGCATCCAGAAGGCCCTTCAGAAGATGGCGGAGATCATGATAAAAAACGGCGGGGACACGGCCTCCAAGCGGCTGGTGATTTCCCATTGCAACGCGCCGGAGCGGGCGGAGTATGTGAAAGAAAAGCTCTGTTCCATGGCGAAATTCCGCGAAGTGCTGATTACGGAGACAGGCGGCCTTGCGACAGTGTATGCAAATGACGGCGGCGTAATTGTGGTGTTGTAAAAAAAGGCAGACGTTTTCGGACGTCTGCTTTTTCATGGCGGCGCCAGGGTGCGCGCGTTCCCAGCCAGCCGCGCTCGGGCATCGGAACACACCCGTTATGCCTCATCATATTCCATGCCCTGAAAAATCCCGTTTTCCTTCAGATACCGGTGGAGCCCGTTTAAAACCTTCTTTTTGTCGGCGCTCCATAAAGGGGCGGCCAGAAGGCGCTTGGGCCCGTCGCCGGTGAGCCGGTGGACGACGGTTTCCGGCGGAAGGAGCTTTAAGCAGTCCCCGGCCAGGGCGAAGTATTCGTCCATTTCCAGTGTTCGGAAGGCGCCGGACTCATAGAGGGGGAAGAGATCTGTCCCCTTTAATACGTGAAGAAGCTGGAGCTTGATGCCGTCGACCCGTTTCCCGGCCAGATAACGGACGGTTTTTAGCATGTCCTCCCGGGTTTCGCCCGGAAGGCCGAGGATCACATGGATGATGACCGGGATTCCGGCCGCTTTTAACCGCCCGTATGCGTCCTCGAAGACGTCTAAGGAATAGCCGCGGCGGATGAATTCCGCCGTTTTTTCATGGATGGTCTGGAGGCCCAGCTCGATCCAGACCGGCTTTTTCTGAGACAGCTCATTAAGGAGTGCAATGGTTTCCGGCGGCAGGCAGTCGGGCCTGGTGGCGACGGAGAGGGCACAGACGTCGGGAAGCGCCATGGCCTCGGTAAAGAGGGCGCGAAGGTACGGAAGCGGGGCGTAGGTATTGGTGTAGGACTGGAAGTAGGCGATGTAGGAGGCATCGCCTTTTATTTTGCCTGCCACGAGCGCTTTGGCCGCTTTTGCCTGCTCCTTTACGGACGCAGTGCGGGGCGCGGCAAAGTCGCCGGAGCCGCCTGCGCTGCAAAAAATGCAGCCGCCGCTTCCGGCTGTCCCGTCCCGGTTGGGGCAGGTCATGCCGCCGTCTAAGGAGAGCTTATAGACTTTTTTTCCGAAGGTCTCTTTCAAATGGAAATCCAGGGAATGATACGGCTTCCCGTTCCAGGTCTGTTTCATTGATTTTCCCACCTTCTCAGAGAAAGTTTGTATTGCTGGCCGATAAAAGGTATTATATAATGAAAAAAGATTAGTTTTCAAGTGCCTGAAATATAAAGGAGAATCAAAATGGAGAAGAGAGAGCTTTTGGAATGCCTGAATGGCGGGAAGGCATCGGCCTTTTTTGAAAAGATGTACGGCGCCCAGGGAGCGGAGGCCAACAGGGAGCGGTACGTTCATGTGCTGGAAAAGTTTACGGAGACCTTTGACGAAACGGATATCAGCCTGTTCACATCGGCGGGGCGGACGGAGATCAGCGGGAACCACACGGATCACAACCACGGAAAGGTGTTAGCCGGCAGCATCAACTTAGACTGCGTCGGCGCTGCGGCTGCAAACGGCACGGACGAGGTAAACATTGTCAGCGAGACCTACAACCAGAGATTTACGATCCGTTTAAGCGACCTTTCGCCCAGCGAGAAGATGGCCGGAACCATCGACCTGACGAAGGGCATGCTGGCCGGTTTTAAAGAGATGGGATATGCGGTCGGCGGCTTCGACGCCTACATAACGAGCAATGTCATCAGCGCGGCCGGTGTCAGCTCTTCGGCAGCCTATGAGATGTTAATCTGTTCCATGGTGAACGCCTTTTTCAACGGCGGCGCCATCGACGTCGTCACCTATGCCCATGTGGGGAAATATGCGGAAAACAAGTTCTGGAACAAGGGCTCCGGCCTTCTCGATCAGATGGCCTGTGCCGTGGGCGGCATGATTACCATTGATTTTAAGGATCCCTTAAAGCCGGTTGTGGAAAAGATTGACTATGATTTCGGCGCCCAGGATCACAGCCTGATTATCGTCCAGACGGGAAAGGGGCATGCGGATTTGAGCGAAGAGTATTCCTCGATCCCCAACGAGATGAAAAAGGTGGCCGCTTTCTTCGGAAAAGAGGTGTGTGCCGAGATTTCCGAGGAAGACGTCCTCGGAAGTATCAAGGAAGTCCGAAAGGCTGCCGGCGACCGGGCCGTGCTCCGCGCCCTCCATTTCTTTGAGGAGAATAAGCGGGTCGAGGCTGAGGTGGCCGCCCTGAAGGAGAACCGGTTTGGCGACTTCTTAAAGGAGATCACCGCCTCCGGCAATTCCTCCTGGAAGTGGCTCCAGAACTGTTATGTGAGCGGAAGCGAGGAACAGGGCATCACGACGGCCCTTGCTCTGACGGAGCTGTTCCTTGCAAAGAAGGGCTGCGGCGCCTGCCGCGTCCACGGCGGCGGCTTTGCCGGCGTTATCATGGCGATTGTGCCGAACGGGATTGCGGACGAGTACATTTCCTACATCGAACATGCCATGGGCGAGGGAAGCGCGTACCGGATGAGCATCCGGCCTTACGGCGCCGTCTGCGTGGACGGGTATATTAAGCCGTGAGGATGCAATTTTTAAGAGGCCTTTTCCTGGCGGCTGCCCTTTCGCTCTGCCTTTCGGCATGTGAGCGGCCGGGAGAAGAAGAAACCATCCCCCTTGCCATCGGGGCTTCCGAAGAGGGGAGCCGCATGTACCGGACGGGAATGGCCGTGGCAGACGCGGTGAATGGGACGATTGCCGGGGCCAGGGCGGCCGCAGAGGAGACGAAGGGCGACCCGCTCCAGATTTTGGGGCTTAAGGAACGAACCCTCTCCATGGGGCTAGTCTCCGGAAAGACGGCCTACGACGCCTTTTACGGCCTTGGCGCTTACGAGGGCGCGCCCATGGAGGAATTACGGGCCATCGGCGCCGTCGGCATGTATGTGTCGGTGTGGACGGCAGGCGAGGAGACGGGAATAGAGGCGGTTTCTGACCTTCCGGGGAAGTGCCTGGCTGTCGGGGACGAGGCGTCCATGACGGCGGAGGCATCGGCCTGCCTGTTTTCTGTCCTGGGAATCGACGGGGAAAATACGGAGCTTTGGGCGGCCGGAATCGGAAAAGGGACGGCTGCGGCGGCAGAGGGAAGCGCAGATGCGGCCCACGGCTTTGACCTGGCGCCCATGGCCGGGCAAGAGGCGGCCGTTGCGGACGGAACCGTTCGGATTTTGCCTTATGAGGCGGAAACCGTCCAGGAGCTTGTGGGAGCGTATCCATGGTACTGCGGCGCGCATCTTCCGGCCGGGACGTATGCGGGCCAGAAAGAGGACGTACAGACCTTCGGTATGAAGGTTCTCTTATGCGTGCGCGCAGACATGGAAGATGAGCTGGCGTACCAGACGGCCATGGCGCTGGACATAAAGGGAGATGCCATTGCGGCCGCGGAGCCCTGGCTTTGGGCGGCGGCCGATAAGGAGGCCCTGTGCAAGGAGCTTCCCATTCCGCTCCATGAGGGCGCGGAGGCATATTATCGGGAAACCGGATATTTAAAATAAATCATGTATTAGGAGGGGTTCGTTATGTTGTACAAGCAGTTTATTGAGTTGTTTGACATCTTAGACAGCGCGGAGGCGTCCGGCGCCCAGGTGAAGGCGTATCTGGAGGGCATCCGTCCGGAGTGCAGAGTGGAGACGTATCCGCTTGAAGGGCCGAAGGGCCACACGGACATGGTGCGCGTCCTGATCCCAGGGAAAAACGGGAAGTCTTCCGGCGGCACGGCAGGTACCATCGGTATTTTAGGCCGTCTCGGCGGACTCGGCGCGAGACCGGAAAAGATTGGCTTTGTGTCGGACGGCGACGGGGCCATCACGGCCCTTGCCATTGCGGCAAAGCTTCTCGATATGCAGAACAAAGGCGACTTCCTGGAGGGCGATGTGTTCATTTCCACCCATGTGTGCCCTGATGCGCCGACGACGCCCCACGAGCCGGTGCCGTTCATGAATTCGCCGGTGGAGACGTGGCAGGTGAATCAGGAAGAAGTGACGGATTCCCTGGATGCCGTCCTGGTGGTGGATACCACAAAAGGGAACCGGATCATCAACCACAGGGGCTTTGCCATTTCCCCGACGGTGAAGGAGGGCTATATTTTAAGGGTCAGCGAGGATCTTCTCGACGTCATGCAGTCGACCACGGGAAAGCTTCCCCATGTTTTTGCCCTGACCCAGCAGGACATCACGCCATACGGCAACGGGCTTTACCACTTAAACAGCATCCTTCAGCCGGCGACGGCGACGAAAGCGCCGGTGGTAGGCGTGGCGATCACCACGGAGACGGCGGTGGCCGGCTGTGCGACGGGCGCCATCCATCTGGAGGATCTGGAGGACGCGGCCAGGTTCATGCTGGAGGCGGCAAAGGAATTTGGAAGAGGCGCATTAAAGTTCTACGACGAAGAGGAGTATGGACGGATCCAGGCGCTTTACGGCTCCATGGGACATTTCCAGACACTTGGAAAGAAAGCAGAATAAGACAAAAGGTTCGCATATGGGCAGCAGACGGGACAATGTCTGCTGCCCTTTCCTGCGTGAGGGGCTGTGCCCTGGCCTGAGTGTGCACCAGATGCACAATTTTTTTGCGTAAAATGAGCTGTCTGACACAATTGTTTGATTTTTACGGATAACTGTAAATATTATACAAAAATGATGTAAAATGTCGAAAAACAATAAAAAAGACTGGTAAACGCTGAAAAGTCTGTTAAAATCGTGTTGAAAGGAGGTACTTCAAAAATGAATATGGACAAGTTTGAGCAGTATCTAAGGGGGACGAATCTCTCGGAGAACACGATTGCTTCATACAGCTTTGCAGTGAAGCAGTATTATCGCCAGTACGATACGGTTACAAAAAGGAAGCTGCGGGAATACAAGGTTTGGCTCATCGAGAATTACAAGCCAAAAACTGTAAACCTGCGGCTTCGTGCATTGAACTGTTATCTGGAAAGTATTGGGAGAGATGAGTGGAAAATGCAGTTTGTGAAAGTACAGCAGAAGGCGTTTCTGGAGAATGTCATCAGCGAAGCGGACTATGAATACTTCAAAACGTGTCTGTGGCAGGACGGAGAGCAGTTCTGGTATTTCGTTGTCCGTTTCATGGCGGCTACGGGCGTGCGGGTCAGCGAGCTGATACAGATCAAGGCGGAGCATGTGAATACAGGCTATGTGGATCTGTATTCCAAAGGGGGCAAGCTCCGAAGGATCTACATACCGCAGGCGCTGAGGGAGGAGGCCCTTGCCTGGCTGGAGGAGAAAGGCCAGACAAGCGGTTTCCTCTTTTTGAATAAGCAGGGCAAGCGGATTACCACCAGGGGGATTGCCGGGCAGTTAAAGGTTCTGGCACAGCGGTACGGCCTGGATACGGCCGTGATTTATCCCCACTCCTTTAGACATCGGTTTGCAAAGAGTTTTCTGGAGCGGTTTAATGACATCGCGCTGCTCGCGGATCTCATGGGGCATGAGAGCATCGAGACGACGCGGATCTATCTGAGACGGACGAGTACGGAACAGCAGGCCATCGTTGACCATGTGGTGAGCTGGTAGAAAGTTTCCCGCCCCGCATGCGAAACTGTCTCCATGCAGGACGGGAATTTCAGAACTTGTTAATAAAATTGAAAGAAATAACGAGCCGGGAGCCGGGGAAATAATTTGACAGGGAGTACCATGATTTGATAAAATAATTACTGATACGCAAAGGAACAGAAATCATACGCCCCCGGCGGGCAATGGAGACAGACAGTATGGCGGATGAAGAGAACGTAAAGGAAAAAAAGACAAAGGCTCAGCCCGAGGACAATATCGAAAGGCTGAAAAAGATAAAGAAGAAAAAAGAGCTCGGAAATTATCCCAAGTATCTGGCAGCGGCAGGAGCCGCTATTGTGGTGGTTTCGGCTGTGGCCGTGATCGGGACGCTAATCGGAAAAAGCGCCGGCGGGGCCGGGACAATAAAGGTAGAAACCGTGGCCGCGTCCCTTGAGACGACGGCGCCGGTGGAGACGGAGCCCTCAGAGCCACAGACCATCGTGCTGGAGACGACCCTTTCGGAGGAAGAGATCCAGGAGAAGGAGCAGGAGGCAGCCGTGAAGTCCGTCCTGGACGGATATGCCAATCTGGGTATCGCCGGCGTGTCCGGCTACCTGAATGTGCGGAAGACGCCGGAGGCCTTCGGCGAGGTGATCGGGAAGCTGCCGGCTGGCGGTGCATGTGAGATCATCGACACGTCGACGGAGGGCTGGTACAAAATTTCTTCCGGCGGCGTTACCGGCTATGTCAGCTCCCAGTATATTTACACGGGAGACCAGGCGAAGGAAAAGGCGGCCGAAGATGTGAAGGAGCGGGCCATCGTGGAGGTGGACAAGTTAAATGTCCGTTCGGAACCGAGCCAGGAGGCCGAAATCGTCGGCCAGGTTTTAAAAAACGAGCGGTACGAGATCCGCGGGGAAGAGGAAGGCTGGATCCAGATTGCGGACGGCTATATCTCCTCGGATTACGTGGAAATCCGCTATGCCTTAAACGAAGCGCAGAAACAGGATATGAGGACGACCGTCTTCAATCTTTATGATAATCTCGGCGTGTCCAACGTGACGAATTACCTGAATATCCGGAACAAGCCGAGCGAGTCGGACGGAAAGATTATCGGAAAGCTCCCGAGCAATGCAGGCTGCGATATTCTGGAGACTTCCGAGGACGGCTGGTACAAGATCCGTTCCGGGAAGATCACCGGGTACGTGAAGTCGGAGTACATCCTGACCGGCCAGGCCGCAAAGGACAAGGCTCTTGAGGTGGCAGAGCTGATGGCCATCGCCAACACCGACGGCGTCAACGTCCGTTCCGAACCGAATACGGAGTCCAGTATCTGGACGCAGATCTCCAATACCGAGAAGTTCCTGGTAGTGAGCCAGATGGACGGATGGGTGGAAATCGAGATCGATGACAGCAATGCATTTATCTCCTCGGATTACGTGGATGTGCAGTATGCGTTAAACGAGGCGATCCCCTATACGCCGGTGGTTGAGCAGACAAAGAGCACGGGCGGAAGCTCCGGTTCGTCGGGCAGCAAGGGCAGCTCTTCCTCAAGCGGCGGCAGCAGCTCCTCCGGCGGAAAGACGAGCGGCGGCTCTTCCTCCTCCGGACAGAGCGCAGGCTCCAGCGCAGGAAGCGTGTCCTCGACGCGTGCCCAGATTGCCAACTATGCCGTACAGTTCGTGGGCAACCCGTATGTATGGGGCGGAACCAGCCTGACAAACGGTGCGGACTGCTCCGGATTTACCATGTCCGTCATGGCGCACTTTGGCATCTCCCTGCCGCATAACTCGGCGGCGCAGGCCAACTGCGGACGGAGTATCTCCTCCAGTGAGATGAGGCCGGGCGACCTGATCTTCTACGGCGGCAGCAGCGGTTCCATCAACCACGTTGCCCTCTATATCGGAAACGGGCAGGTATGCCACGCGTCCAGTGCGAAGACAGGAATTAAGATTTCCACATGGAATTACAGAAGCCCAGTGAAGATCGTCAATGTGTTAGGTGACTAAAAAAGACAGGCTCTGCCGCTTCCGGCAGAGCCTGTTTGCACGTTTTGGCCGTTGTCCCATATGATATAGTACAAACTTAATTTTGTATGAAAAAGGAGCAATCAGTATGGGTATCTGCTGTCGTAATAATTGGTGTTTTAACAGATGTGGCTGCTGCCGGAACAATAACAATAATTCCTGCTGTACTTCTCTGGCGGATACGTCCGCTGCCTGCGGGAACGGGTGCGATCCCTGCGGTTCGGGAAACAGTGTTTCTCAGGCGTCGGGAAGCGGCTGCGGCTGCGGCTCTTCCCAGTCGGGCTGCGGTTCCTCAAGATGCGGCTGTAATTCCTCCCGGTGGAATTCCTGCTGGCCGAACGGCTGCAATTCCTGCGGCACATGGGGAAACCGCTGCTGCCGGTGCGGGAACTGGGGCTGGGGCTGGAACTGGAATAACTGTTCCTGCGGGAATTCCTGGTGGAACACGGCGTACAACAGGGGCTTTCGGGCAGGAAGCAGTGCCGGCTACAACAGCGGTTACAGCGGCGGCTACAATGCCGGCTACGGTGTCGGCTATCAGGTTGGCTGTCAGAACTGCTCGGCCGCCGGAACTGCTGTCATCTCCGGAGGCTGCGGCACCTGCGGGTGATGAAGAAAAATCAGGCTGCGCTTAGGGAAACGGCTTTTATAACAGCCGCGCCCGGCTCGGTGTGCGGGAGCGCGCTTGCAGATTTTTTAAAAAAGGGATTGATTTTTGTCAGGAAATCGTGTATGGTATGTAGCATAACGAGAAGGTTCCTGTGACTGACGGGAAGGTGGGCAAAAACCACCAGGGAGCAGGAATCCATAATATGCCGACCGTCTGGGCAGTACCGCAAACGCTGCGGTGCTGCCCTTCTTTTATTGTCTGTGCGGCCGATGTCCCATTTTTGGCCGTCACGTTTTGGAAGGGCAGCAGGCAGAAGCGCGGTGCTTTTCACTGAAAGGAGAACCATATCATGAAAGCATGGGAAAACTTTAAGGCCGGCCATTGGATGGAGGCCATCGACGTCCGCGATTTTATCCAGAAAAACTATACGCCGTATGACGGCGGGGAGGAATTCCTCGCAGGCCCGACGGAGAGGACGAAAAAGGTGCTGGACACCTTTGAAGCCCTCTTAAAGAAAGAGCGGGAAAACGGCGGCGTTTTAAAGGCTGATACGAAAACCGTCATCACTCCGACGGCGTTCGGCCCCGGCTATCTGGACAGGGAACGCGACATCATCGTGGGCCTCCAGACTGATGAGCCCTTAAAGAGAGCCTGCAATCCCTTCGGCGGCATGCGGATGGTGCGGGAGGCATGTGAAGAGTACGGATACCAGGTGGATGAAGAGCTGGAGACCGAGTTCCGGTACCATAAGACCCACAACGACGGCGTTTTTTCTGTTTATACGCCGGAAATCCGGGCGGCAAGGAGCGCCGGGATGATTACGGGCCTTCCGGACGCCTACGGGCGCGGCCGGATCATCGGCGATTACAGGCGCGTGGCCCTTTACGGCATGGACCGGCTGATTGAGGAACGGGAAAAGGACCGTCTTGCCATTGGAAAACGGCGCATGAGCGAGGAGACGATCCGGCTTTTGGAGGAGCTTCACGATCAGATCGAGGCGTTAAAGTCGATGAAGGAGATGGCAGCCCTCTACGGCTATGACATTTCCGGGCCGGCAGAGACGGCCAAGGAGGCCGTGCAGTGGCTTTATTTCGGGTATCTTGCGGCCATCAAGGAGCAGAACGGCGCGGCCATGAGCCTGGGGCGCACCAGCACTTTCTTAGATATCTATTTTGAGCGGGATTTAAAGGCCGGCCGGCTCACGGAGGAGGAAGCCCAGGAGATCATGGATGATTTCGTTTTAAAGCTCCGCCTTGCAAGGCACCTTCGGACGCCCCAGTACAACGAGCTGTTCGGCGGCGACCCCATGTGGATTACCGAAGCCATCGGCGGCGTCGGCGAGGACGGCCGCCACATGGTGACGAAGACCTCGTTCCGGATCCTGCATACGCTTTATAACTTAAAGCCGTCGGCAGAGCCGAATCTGACGGTGCTCTGGTCGGATAAGCTCCCGGAGAGTTGGAAGCAGTACGTGGCGAAGGTGTCCTGCGACACAGATTCCATCCAGTATGAAAACGACGATGTCATGCGGCCCCATTATGGCGACGACTACGCCATCGCCTGCTGCGTTTCCGCCATGCGGGTAGGGAAGGACATGCAGTTTTTCGGCGCCAGGGCGAACCTTGCAAAGCTGGTGCTCCTTTCCATCAACGGCGGACGTGATGAGAATAAAAACATCCAGGTGGGGCCTGAAATGCCTGTCTGGGAGGACGAATACCTGGACTATGACCGGCTCATGGAGCGGATGGATGTCTACCGGGACTGGCTGGCGGCCACTTACGCGGACACGATGAACATCATCCACTACATGCATGACAAATACGCATACGAAAAATGCCAGATGGCGCTCCATGACCCGGAGGTGAGACGGCTCATGGCCTTCGGCGTGGCCGGCATGAGCTGTATGGCGGATTCGCTTTCGGCCATAAAATATGCGAAGGTGCGCTGTGTCAGGAACAAGGAGACGGGGCTTGTGACGGAGTTTGAGATCGAGGGCGAATATCCGGCCTTCGGAAACGATGATGACCGGGTGGATGCCATCGCCTGCGAGCAGATGAAGAAGTTCTATGAGTCCTTAAAGAAAAATGAGCTGTACCGCGGTGCTGTCCATACGCTGTCGGTACTGACGATTACTTCCAATGTTATGTACGGGAAAAAGACCGGAAGCACGCCGGACGGAAGAAAGAAGGGCGAGCCGTTAGCGCCGGGCGCAAACCCCATGTCGGGGCGGGATCGGAGCGGCGCCCTTGCTTCCTTAAATTCGGTGGCAAAGCTGTCTTATGATACGTGCCGGGACGGGATCTCCAACACGTTCTCCATTGTGCCGGATGCTCTTGGGAAATCCGAAAAAGAGCGGCTTTCCAACCTGGTGCAGATTTTAGAAGGGTATTTCGGACAGGGCGCCCACCACTTAAATGTCAATGTGATGAACCGGGAGACGCTTCTTGATGCCTATGAGAATCCCGACAAGTACCCGAACCTGACGATCCGCGTTTCGGGCTATGCCGTGAATTTTTATAAGCTTTCCAGGGAGCAGCAGCGGGAGGTCATCCGCAGAACCTTCCATACCGGCGTATAATGGAAGCGGCGAAGGTTTGCGGGCGCGTCCACTCGGTGCAGAGCCTGGGGGCCGTGGACGGGCCGGGAATGAGAAGCGTCGTGTTCCTTCAGGGCTGCCCGCTCCGGTGCGCCTACTGCCATAATCCCGATACCTGGGAATTTTCGGAGGGCACGAGGACGGAGGCCGGCGAGGTTTTTTCGCGGCTTCTGCGGTTTGCCCCATACTGGAAGCGGGGCGGCGGCGTGACCGTGTCCGGCGGGGAGCCGCTCTCCCAGCCGGAGTTTGTGAAGGCCCTGTTTTCCATGCTCCATGAACGCGGGATCCATACGGCCCTTGATACGTCGGGGGCCGGGGATCTTCTGGCGGCGCGTGAGGTTTTAAAGGAGACGGACCTTGTCCTGGCGGATGTGAAATTCCTGTCGGAGGGGGAGTATAAAAGCTTCTGCCATGGAAGCTTTGAAAAGACGAAGGCGTTTCTTTCGCTGACGGCGGAGCTTGGAATCCCTCTGTGGATCCGTCACGTGGCAGTGCCGGGGCTTACGGCAAACGAGGCATATCTTCGGGCTGTGAAAGAGTTTGCCGGCTCCCTGCCGAACCTTGAGCGGCTGGAGTTTCTTCCTTTCCATAATATGTGCGTGGAAAAGTATGAGCGCCTCGGGATTCCCTTCCCCTTAGCCGGGACAGAGCCCATGGAAGCGGCAGAGTGGCAGGCACTTTTGGAAAAAATTTAATTTTCTGTTATATTTTACGGACAATCTCCATATATTGTAGTAACAGTTCAGCCATGCAGAACCATTTGGCAAAATGCTGCGTGGGAGCTTGCTCACTAAGCAGTATTTTGCTAAATGGTTCTATATGGTGAGCGCCCAACATGAATAATTTGACGGCCAGAGTTTGCACCTTCTTGAACGGACGTTCAAGAAGTATTCCTCGCTTTGCTCGGTCAATTATGAATGGCATGGCTGAACTGTTGCATATGTAAGCAAAAGGCAAAGCCTGCCCGCAAACGGGACGGCGGCCGACAGTAATTTCCGCGGGCAGCGGAAAAAGAAATGGGAGATGAACATGGCAAGAGGCGTAAGAAAGAGTCCGAAGGAAAAACTGACAGAAAAGCTGAACTCCGTGGAGGAGGCCATCGCCCAGTACAGTCAGTGCCTGGAACAGCTTAAAAATGAGAAAAAAGAGCTGGAGGCGGAGATGGAACAGCTCGAGATTGCGGAGCTCTCGGCGATGATGAAGGAGAAAAACCTTTCTGTGAACGAGCTGCGGAACATGGTGGAACAGGCTGCGGTGTAAGGGAAATGTAAAGATTCTTCCGGTGTTTTTTGGAGGTGAGTGTGGTATAATGGCCGCATAGCGGACATTATACCTGCGCATACCGGTTTCCGCGTTCACCGCGGAAAGCCGGGCGCTAAAATCCGCCGGAGGCACCATGGCCGCATCAATCCAATCCAGACACCGGAAGAATTTTGCGGCCGGACTGCGGTATGACAGAAAAGGAAGGGAATACATATGAGGAAGCGGAACAATATAACCGGGCGAGTCCTGGGAGCCAGCCTTCTCCTGGCCGCCTGCTTTGTACAGACAGCCATGGCAGATACGGTTTACGTGGATGCCAGCAGCTTAAATTACAGGAGCGGCCCGTCCATGGAGAGCCCCGTTGTGGGAAATCTTGCCCGCGGGACGAAGGTGGAGCGGGAGGTAAACGAAGGCGAGTGGAGCCGGATCCTGGTGGGAGAAAACAGCTTCTACGCGGCGAGCCGGTACCTTTCGGCAGAGGCACCGAAAAGCCTGGCGGCGGGAGTGTCCCAGACGCCGGCGGAGAGCCCTTACGTGGATGAAACCTGGGAGGCAGAGCTGAAAAGCGATGCGCCCTACGCGTCTTTTTCAAAAATCAACAGCGGGAAGGCCATTTATTACCATAACGGCAGCGAAAACAGGAAGGACAAAACGGTCTGTGTCAACGCCGGGCATGGCACAAAGGGCGGAAGCTCCGTAAAGACGCTGTGCCATCCGGACGGTTCTCCTAAAGTAACGGGAGGCACGACGGGAGCCGGCGCCACAACGGCCGTGGCCGTCTCTTCCGGCATGACTTTTTCAGACGGGACGCCGGAAAGCCAGGTGACGCTTGCCATGGCAAAGATTCTGCGGGACAAGCTTCTGGCAGAGGGCTATGATGTGCTGATGATCCGCGAGGGGGAGGACGTCCAGCTTGACAACGTGGCGCGGACCGTCCTTGCAAATGAGTACGCCGACTGCCACATCGCGCTCCACTGGGATTCCACCTCAAGCGACAAGGGCTGCTTTTATATGAGCGTGCCAAACAACAGCAGCTACCGTGCCATGGAGCCGGTCGCTTCCCACTGGCAGTCCCACAACCAGCTGGGGAACTGCCTGATCGAAGGCCTGCGCGGAGCCGGAAACAAAATCTTTTCCTCCGGCAGCATGGAAATGGATCTGACTCAGACGTCCTACTCCACCGTGCCAAGCGTGGACATTGAGCTTGGAGACAAGGCATCGGATCATTCGGAGGCTGTGCTCGGCCGCCTGGCAGACGGGCTTATCAGCGGAATCAACAGCTTTTTTGGATATTAGGGAATTAGAAATGGAACATACGCCGGTTTTCCGGCACGAAAAAGGGCAGGCGATCTGTTTTCAGATTTCCTGCCCTTTCTCCATACCGGCCAGTGAAAGGCGCCTATTTCCAGTGCTTCAGCTTTGGAAGCAGTTCGGAAAAATAAGCCCTCGCCTGTTCCGGCGAAAAATTTTCATTTGACATGTGGCCCGCAAGAAATTCCAGGAGCTCATCCATGTTTTGATACACGAACCGGCCGTCTGCATAACACCATTTGCAGTAGTCCTCATTAAAGCTTTTGTCGGGCTCGCGGCTGATTACTGCATCGTCGTCTAACGGCATGCCGCAGCACTGGCAGATGAGCTGTCTGGGGCTTCCAAGCAGGGTGTTGATGGAAACGTTAAAAGCAGAGGAAATCTGTTTCAGCGTTTCGATGTTCGGTGTGGCATCGCCGTTTTCCCAACGGGAAACCGCCTGACGCGTCACAGCCAGCTTCCCGGCCATCTCATCCTGTGTCAGGCCGTTTTGGGTACGGATTTTTTTCAGCACGTCTTTTGTGTCCATATCTCCGCCTCCTTTCCTTCACAGGCTTAGTATAGCGGAGATTCCCTCCGGGAACAAGCAATGCTTCGTTGCTTTTTCTGAACAAGCCTGGCCGCCGGACAGATCAAAGGCACGGGCTTTCTCCCCGCTCACGGCAGGCCTTTCCAATATAAATTCCCCATTTGGCGGCGAGGAATAAAAAGGATACCAGGAACAGAAGCAGCGACAGGAAGAGGAAGGGACGCTTTGCCTTTTTGGGCAGGCAGATTCCCACCATGATTCCAAGGGAAATCAGGCAGAATTTCAACACCGCCATATCAGACACGCGAAGCTCCTTTATAAATCCGTCCGCGAACTCAAAAAGTGTTTGGCTCCTTTGTTTCCATTCTTTCATGTACTCCATAAAATTCCTCCTTTCCGTTTCCGGGTGTCGGGACTCAGGTTACTTTCTGACGAGGAGGGACTTTCCGGTCATTTCTTTCGGCTGTTCCATGCCCATGAGCTCGATTAACGTCGGCGCGATGTCTGCCAGGCAGCCGCCTTCCCTCAGCCCGATGCCGTCGCCGGCATTGACAAGAATAAACGGAACCTGGTTGGTGGTGTGAGCCGTAAACGGATCGCCGGTTTCATAGTCGATAAGCTGTTCTGCATTTCCGTGATCGGCGCAGATGAACATGGCTCCATCCACATCGCAGACGGCCTCCACAGCTTTTCCGACGCAGGCATCCACCGCTTCGATGGCCCTGATGGCCGCCGCTTCCACGCCTGTGTGGCCGACCATGTCCGGGTTCGCAAAATTGATGATGATGACGTCATATTTTCCGGAGCGGATGGCTTCCACCAGCTTATCGCAGACCTCCGGTGCGCTCATTTCCGGCTGCATATCATAGGTAGGAACCTTCGGGGATTTCACGAGAATGCGGTCTTCGCCCGGGTTTGGCTCCTCTACGCCGCCGTTGAAGAAGAAGGTTACATGGGCGTATTTTTCGGTCTCGGCAATTCTTGCCTGGGTCTTTCCATGGGCAGCCAGGAATTCTCCAAAGGTATTCGTGATGGTCTCTTTCCGGAAAGCCACCAGCTTATTTGGTATTGTCTCATCATAGTCGGTAAAGCATACATAGACGAGATCCAGTTTTTTGGGACGTGCAAAGCCCTGGAACGCATCGTCACAGAAGGCTCTCGTAATTTCCCTCGCGCGGTCGGGGCGGAAGTTGAAGAAAATGACGGAATCGCCGTCGCAGATGCGTCCGCGCGGCTGGCCGTTTTCCGTAATGACGCAGGGAACCACGAATTCATCCGTTTTTCCATCATCATAGGAAGCCTGGATTGCTGCCGGAGCCGATTCATTCTGATTGCCCTCGCCGTCAGTCAGGGCACGGTAAGCCAGCTCGACGCGGTCCCAGCGGTTGTCCCGGTCCATGGCATAATAGCGTCCCATGACGGAGGCAACCTTGCCTACGCCAAGCTCGTTCATTTTTTCTTCAAGCTGCATAACAAAGTCTTTGCCGGAGGACGGAGGCGTATCGCGGCCGTCTAAGAAGCAGTGTACGAATACTTTCTTCAGCCCGTTTCTCTTAGCAAGTTCCAAAAGGCCGAAAATATGGGTAATATGGCTGTGGACGCCGCCGTCGGAGACGAGGCCGAACAGATGCAGGGCAGAATCCTTCTTTTTGCAGTTTTCCACTGCGGCCAAAAACTCCGCATTCTCAAAAAAGTCGCCGTCTTCAATGGATTTCGTGATCCGTGTGAGCTCCTGGTACACGATGCGCCCGGCGCCCATGTTGAGATGGCCGACCTCGGAATTTCCCATCTGGCCGTCAGGAAGGCCTACGGCGAGGCCGCTGGCGTTTCCCCTTACAAAGGGGCATTCCTTCATAAGCCTGTCCATGACCGGCTTTTTCGCTTCATATACGGCATTTCCTTCCTGTTTTTCGTTGAGGCCGTATCCGTCAAGAATCATTAAAACAACAGGTCTTTTGCTCATTGCTTTTCTCTCCTTTATGTGAGCCCGTGAAAGACACAGGCACAAAACCTTTTGAACGTCTATATTGTATTATATTTAACAATATTTTACAACCATTTCGGAAAAGTTATTCGCGGCTTTTTTCGTATGCCGCTACCAGGAAGCGCCCGTTCCCGTGGGAATACTCGCAGGTGACGAGATAGAGGAGGCGGCTTCCGAATTTTGGAAGTGCATCTGCTTCCCAGAGGGAGAGGCGCCGGATTTCCTTTACTTTTTCACGAAATCGTTCTTCGTCAGAAAGGTCTTCATATAAAAAATCAGCCCCGTCCGCATCGCCCGGCAGATAGAAGGCGCCGAAAATTTCGTATTCGCCCGGCCCGCTTTCCGTGTCGAACCAGACGGTGCGGCAGCTTCGGAAAACTTCTTCTTTTTCATAGGAAAGAAGGTCGGCAAACATGGTGCCATCCTTCATATGGTGCCCGTAGACGATCCATGGAAGGCTGCGGCTTTCCAGTGACGAGGCGGCGTCCAGATATGGGACACCGTGGCGGTTTTCGCGGCCGTCAAGCCCGCGGCGGAGGTAGTAATCCGGATCTTTTGGCGTCTGCATGACCGGATAGTCCACAGAAGTGCCGGGAATTTTGATCCAGGCGGCAAGAAAGGGGAAGTCTTCCATGGCGCCGGACGGAAAAAGACCGGGGCGGGAAATCCTTCCGCGGAAAACAGGCCCGGCGGACGCAGAGCGTTCCTCACAATATGAAAATTCTTCCTTTAATTTATCGAATTGTAAAGCGGAGCGTCTGGAATCGAGAAACTGATTCCAGAGAGCCAGGGCAGAACCTGCAAAGGCGAAGAGCAGGACCCCGGAAAAAATGCGAAAGAAAATTGGTTTCATGAATGTATTGTACCACAGGATTTCCGAAATGCAATAGGAATGAAAAAAGTCGGAATAGAAAAATATTTTAAAAATACTTGCATTTTTTTGGAAAAGTGGTAAGATAATTTACGGAGGCATAGCTCAGCTGGGAGAGCACCTGCATCACACGCAGGGGGTCGCAGGTTCGAGTCCTGTTGTCTCCATGAGAGTCTCTGGATGTGAGTCCAGGGACTTTTTTTATTGCACATGCCCGGCAGGCGGCATCATGCCTGCATGAAATGGCATTTTCCCGGCAGCCCGGGCGGCTGCGGCGGAATGCAGGCGCCGGCCATTTGGCAGCCGGCCGGAGGTCAGGAAAATAATTTGGGGGAAATGACGCGCCGCCGGTTTGTCTTATGCATACCTTATTATTAGAAAATTGAAAGGAGTATATGACAATGAATTGTTGCAGCAATTCCGGCAGTGATGTGAGAAGAATGGTCATGCAGCCGGGGCTCTGCCGGCCGGCCGGAGGGCCGGGGCCAGTTGTGCCCGGCGGTTCGCCCGCAGGCCAGCAGGGGTCACAGATGCCTGGTTCTTACAGCCGTTTTCCGGTTGGAATGGGGTACGTCCCGATGCAGAATTGGGAAACACCGTATCCTCTGGCAACCGCTTTTTCCAGGGGGACAATTTTCCCGTCCCTTGATTATCCGTTTATGAGAGCGAGGTGCAGGGCATGATGGGCGGCATGAATCAGAACATGAATTCCGGGCAGTGCAGTGCGCCGCCGCTTACAAAAGCGCAGCTTATGAAGCAGATCAATGAAGCCAGCTTTGCGATGGACGACGTTCTCCTGTTCCTCGATACGCATCCGGATAATGCAGAGGCGCTCCAGTATTATAAGACGGTCACGGCCATGAGAAAAGACGCCATGGATGCCTACCAGAGCCAGTTCGGGCCGCTGATGGTGGACAGTGTGACGGGCAGCACCTGGGACTGGGTGACAGAAAAATGGCCGTGGGAAGGAGGATGCTGATATGTGGAGATATGAAAAGCGGCTGCAGTATCCGGTAAATATTAAGGAGCCGAATGCGAAGATTGCGAAGTATATTATGAGCCAGTACGGCGGGCCCGACGGCGAGATCGGCGCCTCCATGCGCTACCTCTCCCAGCGCTACGCGATGCCCTACGGCGAGCAGAAGGCGGTGCTTACGGACATCGGAACCGAGGAGCTGGCGCACCTGGAAATCGTGGCAGCCATCGTCCATCAGCTTACTCGCAATTTATCCGCCGAGGAGCTGGATGCCCAGGGCTTCGGTGACTATTATATTGACCATACGGTAGGAATCTGGCCGCAGGCGGCGGGCGGCGTTCCCTTTAACGCAAACCAGTTCCAGTCGAAGGGGGATCCCATCACGGATCTGTTTGAGGATTTGGCGGCCGAGCAGAAAGCCCGCACGACATACGACAACATCCTGCGTGTCGTAAAAGATCCCGACGTCTGCGACCCGATCCGCTTCTTGAGGAAACGGGAAATCATCCATTTCCAGCGTTTCGGTGAAGCACTCCGCGGACTTCAGGACCGGCTTGACAGCAGGAATTTCTACGCGTTCAACCCGAGCTTCGACAAAGGGCCGGCAATGCAGCCGAGACAGGGAGGCTGCTGCCAGTAAAAATGGGCGGACAAAACCACAGCCGCAGGAAAAGACTTGCATTTTCCTGCGCCCTGTGGTATTTTAAATGCATATCCGTTTTTCCCGTTCGGGACTTCAAAATCATATCGGATATTCTTGAATTTCTATTTCTTTTTATCAATATTTAAGTAGTATTCGGAAAGATCAAGTGCATGGGAAATTTCCTGGGGAGAATACTGGCGGCAGAGGGATTCAAACTTTTCCCGATTGATGTCAGGCAGCTCCATCACCTCGCCAAACAGGAGATAATCTGTGGTAACATGGCAGCTTTTTGCAATTTGCGCGACGATATCCAGGCTGGCCGTCCTCTTCCCCTGCTCGATGAGTGCCAGATAGGATGTAGAGATATGAATCATTTCAGCAAACACTTCCTGTGTTTTCTTCTGGGTGGCCCGCAGCCCTCGGATCCGCTTGCCCATAGCTTCCAAATTGACAGAATGCATGTCCATAAATGAAAATCCTCTTGCGTTTCAACAGTAATGCTACAAATAAATCATAACATTTAGAATTCACAAAATAATTTCTTATAGAAATATTTTTATTTACTAAATGTAAAAATATACGGGGCATTTTTGAAAGAGAACAAGGTGAGGGGCAGCATAATATCAAATTTTACTATAAGAAAATATTTTATTGACTAATAGAAAATATAAGACTATAATGAAGGTGCAGTTCTTCAAAAAAATGGAAAGGGGATGACAACATGGATGAAACGAAACAGTTTCAGGAATTTTCTGAAACAATTTCACGAGCCCTGGATCTGGAGCGCATGATGGCAGATATTGAGGTGTTCAGCCATCTGAACCGCTATACAGGGTCGGAGGAAGGCGAACGGGCGGCGGAGTTTATTGCCGGCCGGATGGAAAGCCTTGGGATACCTGTTTCAAGGGAGACCTACCGGATTTACCGGAGCCTGCCGGGGAATGCTTCGGTCCGCGTGACGGGAGCGGCAGGAGAGAAAGCATACGCGCTGACGCCTTATGTTTACAGCGGGACTGCAAAAGGGCTGACTGCGGAGCTGGTTTACGACGAAAAAAGCGAAGGGCCGTGTACGCAGAAAGAAATGGCGGAGAGGCTTGCCGCATTTAAAGGGAAAATTGTCCTGACCCATGAATCCGGCTATTCCTTTGCGTGCGGGGCGAAGGCCGCGGGGGCGTTAGCCGTCCTTACGATCTGGCATGCAAACCTGGCCCATCACGGCACGCTGGGCGGCGTATGGGGAACGCCCGAGCCGGATGACCTTTTTTACCGCTATCCGAGAATCCCGTTTGCGGAAATCTGCCATGACGGCGGGGAGGAACTGAAGGTATTGTGCCAAAACAGCAAAGAGCCTGTGACCGTATGCCTCGACGTGGAAATGGAGGACGGAATTTTGCCGTCGATGATGCCCGTTGCCAGGGTGGAAGGGAAAAGTGAAAAATTTGTCCTTGTATCGGGCCATTACGATTCCTGGTATGAGGGCGTTACAGATAACGGGGTTGCCAACGCCGCGATGATGGAGATGGCGCGCGTCTTTAAAGAGAACCAGGAAAAGCTTGGGAGAACCGTGGTTTTCGCCTGGTGGTCAGGCCATTCCGACGGGCGCTATTCCGGCTCGGCCTGGTATTATGACAACCACTGGATGGAGCTTAAGAAAAACTGTGTGGCGCACATCAACATGGATATCTGCGGCTGCAAGGGCTCAGATCTTGTGGGCTTCAACACCTCCATGTTAGAAGGCGCGGCGTTCGACCGGGAATTCCTTCTGGAATTCAACGATGAAGAACCGATTGCGCCTGTCCCGATGGCGAGGTTTGCCGATCAGACCTTCTGGGGAGCCGATATCCCCTTTGCCATCATGCCGAAATTCAGCAAAAAGAATCCGGGAAAGACGCCGTTTTTCTGGTGGCATTCGGTAGAGGACACCCTGGACAAGGTGGATCCGCAGATTGTTTTAAGGGACGCGAAGGTGGTTGCAAAGCTGTCGGCCATTTTTGCCAATATCCCAAGGCTGCCTGCGGACATGACGGGCTTTCTGGCGATCATGCGAAAACGGCTCATGGTGTTAGAGGAGGAGCTTTCTGCGGAATTCTGCCTGAAACCGGTCTATCCGCATCTTGACCGGCTGGAGGGCGTTTTGAAGGAAGTAGAAGAGATCCTGGCCGAGAAGGAAGCGTGCAGGGAGGACACCGACGACGCTGTCATAAAGATTTCCGGCGAGCTGGTACGTCTTGTCTATACGGAAGCCAGCCCCTATCATCAGGATCCGGCCGTGGAATACGGCTTGTTCCCGGCACTTTCCAGGGCGGCAGGGCTCACAGCAGACAACACGGAGGCGGCATACTATCTGGCTGTGCAGACGAATTTTATCCGCCAGAGAAACCGCCTGGAGGGCCAGCTTTCGGCTGTGCTGGAAGTCTGCGAAAACCTGCTGTACCGCTGGAAAAACGGCGAGCTTTAATACGGAAACGATACGACATAGACTTTTTCGGGAAAGGAGTCTTTTATGCTTAGATACATATTGAAGAGGTTCCTTCTGGTGATCCCGGTGCTTTTAGGTGCTACGCTGTTAGTCTATACGATCATGGAGTTTACGCCGGGCGATCCGGCCAGGCTGATTCTCGGCGACGAGGCGTCGGATGAGGAGGTCATGGAGCTCCGTGAGGAGATGGGGTTAAACGATCCGTTTGCCGTCCGGTACGTCCGCTTTGTTGCGGACATGCTGCACGGGGATCTGGGGATCTCCTACCGGAACAATCTGGAGGTGTCGGAGCAGATTCTCCAGAGGCTTAAAAATACCATGATCCTGGCGGGAGCCGCGGTTTTCATTGCCGTTGTCATCGGCATCCCGGTGGGAATCATCTCGGCAATCAAGCAATATACGATCTTCGACAATCTGGTTATGATGGTAACGCTGTTCCTTGCGGCATCGCCTGTTTTCTGGATGGGCCTGATGCTGGTGATCATCTTTGCGCTGAATCTGGGGATTTTCCCGGCGGCCGGCATGAAAAGCGGATTCCCGGATCTTTTAATCAGCCTGGTGCTGCCTGCTTTTACGTTGTCCAGCAACACCATGGCGACGATTGCGAGGACGACGCGCTCCTCCATGCTGGAGGTTGTACGCCAGGACTACATTGATACGGCCAGATCGAAGGGCTTAAAGGAATCGACCATTACCGTCCGGCACATGCTGAAAAACGCGCTGATTCCCATCGTTACGATGATCGGCTTGAGCTTCGGCGGCCTGCTCGGCGGATCCGTGGTTACGGAGTCCATTTTTGCATGGCCTGGCGTCGGGCGGTTCGTGGTGGAGTCCATCAACTTTAAGGACACGCCGTCCGTCCTGGCCTCCGTGGTGATGCTGTCGGTCTTCTCCACCTTCGTCAACCTGTTCGTGGATCTTCTGTATGCGTTTGTGGATCCGCGGATCAAATCCCAGTATCAGGTAAAGAGGAGGTGAGAGGATGTTCCAGGTGATAAGGACAAGAAAGGCGGAAATTGACACGGCAGGCGCTGTGAGCCGGGACAGAACCCTGTTCCAGCAGGCATGGATCCAGTTTAAGTACAACCGGAGGGCCATGCTGGGCCTTGCCATCATCGGTCTTCTTCTCGCCATTGTGTTTGCAACCATGGTGATTGACCTGGTTACGGACAGCTCAGTTTACAACAATTACGTCGTGAAGCAGAATCTCTATCTGAAGCTTCAGGGGCCGAGCCTAGCACACCCGCTTGGCTGTGATGAATTCGGACGGGATATGCTGTTCCGCCTTTTATGGGGGACAAAGTATTCCCTTCTCTTGGGCTTCTGCGCCGTAACGCTTTCCCTCTTAATCGGAGGCCCCCTTGGGATGATTGCAGGCTTTTACGGCGGAAAAACAGACAATATCATCATGCGTATCATGGATGTTTTCATGGCATGCCCGTTCATTCTTCTGGCCATGGCGATTGTGGCGGCCCTCGGAGCCAGCACGGTCAATCTTCTGATTGCCCTTGGCGTTTCCGGCATGGCTTCCTTTTCCAGAATAACAAGGGCGGCTGTGATGTCCGTGAAGGACAAGGAATTTGTGGAGGCGGCGCGGGCCGTCGGGGCCAATGACTTTGTGATTCTCATAAAGTACATTCTTCCCAACTCCATGGCGCCGATCCTGGTTCAGCTTACCTTAAGAATCGGTTCCTCCATTCTCAACGTGGCCGGCCTTTCCTACATCGGTCTTGGCGTCCAGCCGCCGCTTCCCGAGTGGGGCGCGATTCTGACGGCGGCCAAGGTCTATATGCGTGATGCATGGCATATTTCGGTTTTCCCTGGCCTCTGCCTGGTCATCACAGTCGTTGCATTCAACCTGTTTGGGGACGGGCTTCGTGACGCCCTGGATCCGAAACTGAAGCGATAGCGGGAGGAAAGGCAGATGGGGAAATTACTTGAAATCAAAGACCTGAGAGTCCAGTATGAAACCGGCGACGGCATTGTACAGGCGTTAAACGGCATCGACATCAGCCTGGAAGAGGGGATGACCCTGGGTCTTGTGGGTGAGACGGGAGCCGGGAAAACGACGCTTGCAAAAAGCATCATGCGGATCATCCCGCAGCCGCCCGGCCGGATCCTGTCGGGAGAAATCCTGTACGACGGAAACGATATCCTGAAAATGGATAAAAACGAGATCCGGAAAATCCGCGGAGAGCACATCTCCATGATTTTCCAGGATCCGATGACTTCTTTAAATCCTGTCATGACGGTGGGCGAGCAGATCGCCGAGACGATTAAGACCCATGAAAAAATATCGTCTGCGGAAGCGACGAAGCGGGCATGCGAGATGCTGGAGCTGGTGGGCATCAAGGCAGACCGCGCCGGCGATTACCCGCACCAGTTTTCCGGCGGGATGAAGCAGCGGGTGGTGATTGCGATTGCGCTGGCCTGCAACCCGAAGATCCTGATCGCCGATGAACCGACTACGGCACTGGATGTGACAATCCAGGCGCAGGTTTTGGAAATGATGCAGAATTTAAAGCGGCAGTTCCATACGGCAACGATCTTAATCACACACGATCTTGGCGTTGTGGCGCAGACCTGCGAGAAGGCGGCGATCATCTACGCCGGCGAGGTGGTGGAGTACGGAACGGTCCATGAAGTGTTTAAGGATATGAGCCATCCGTACACCATCGGGCTTATGAATTCCATCCCGAAAATTCACGTGGATGAAAGGCGGCTGCACCCAATCGAAGGGCTGATGCCGGATCCCATGGCGCTGCCGCCGGGCTGCTGCTTCTGTGACAGGTGCCAGTTCGCCCTGAAGCGGTGCCGGACGGAAAAACCGCCGATGGAGCCGCTCGGGGGAGAGCATGCGGCAAGGTGCTTCCGGGCGAAGGAAAATCTGAGGGGAGGTAGCGCAACATGAGCGAAGCGAAAGAACTGCTTCGGGTGGAACACCTGAAAAAATACTTTTCCACTCCCCGCGGAATGCTTCTGGCCGTGGACGACATTTCGTTTTCCTTAAAGGCTGGAGAAACCCTGGGCGTCGTCGGGGAATCCGGCTGCGGGAAGTCCACTCTGGGCCGCGCAATCCTGCGGCTTCATGAGCCGACGGACGGGAAAGTGATTTTTAACGGGGAGAATATCCTGGAATACGACAAGAAAAAGATGAAGCAGACGAGATCGGATATGCAGATCATTTTCCAGGATCCGTATTCATCCCTGAATCCCAGGATGACCGTGAGCCAGTCCATTGCGGCTCCGCTCATCATCCAGGGGATTTATCAGGCAAAGGAAAAGGATAAGATCCAGAAGCGGGTCGACGAGATGATGGAACTGGTGGGGCTTGCCAAGCGGTTTGCCAATTCCTATCCGCATGAGCTGGACGGCGGCCGGCGCCAGAGGATCGGCATTGCGAGGGCGCTGTCCCTGAACCCGAAATTCATCGTCTGCGATGAACCGGTATCGGCCCTTGATGTCTCGATTCAGGCACAGGTACTGAACCTGATGCAGGATCTTCAGGAAAAGCTGGGGCTTACCTACCTGTTTATCACGCATAATTTAAGCGTTGTCAAGCATCTGTCCAACCGGATCATGGTCATGTACCTGGGGCAGATGGTGGAGCTGGCAGAGCCGAAGGCCCTGTTTGCAAATCCGATGCATCCATATACGAAGGCCCTGCTTTCGGCGATCCCGACGCCGGACCCGGATCAGAAAATGGACTGCGTCGTGCTAAAAGGGGAGCTGACATCCCCGATCAATGTGCCGGAAGGCTGCCGGTTTGCGAAACGCTGTATTTATGCGAGGCCGGATTGTGAGACGAAAAAAGTAGAAATGCGTGAGGCGGAGCCCGGCCATTTTGTGGCCTGCCATCTCTGCGGAGAGCTGGGAAAGCGCGGATAAAATCGTTTTCCATGCACTTCCGTTTGAGGCATCAGGGAAACGGCGATGGAATCAGCGTTTCCTCAGGCGGCACGTCTTTTGCACAATAGAACCATGATAAAGGAGGAAAAACGGTATGAAGAAAATGACGGCACTGATTTTAGCGGCAGCCATGGTATTCTCCCTGGCAGGATGTTCCCAGGAGAAATCCGATGCCGGCGGCACAGCCGATACGGCAGGGGCGCAGGCAGAGGCCTCCGGGGAGCGGAAGATTAAAGACGAAATCGTCTTTGCCCAGAGCTCTGACTTAACGACCATGAACCCGTGTATCGGAACGCAGGAGAGAGCCTATTCCCTGACGAACCATATGTACGATACGCTTCTTTCGTATGACAGTGAGATGAATCTGGAAAACAGTCTGGCAGAGAGCTATGAATGGGTGGATGACCTGACCTTACAGCTAAACATCAGGGAGGGCGTCACGTTCCATAACGGCGATCCTTTGACCGCCGAGGACGTAATCTTCACTTTTAAGCAGAGGGCCGAGAGCGGCAACGCCTACAAAGAATATGTGGACGTGGACAACCTGGAGGCAAAGGACGACCACACGGTGATTATGCATTTCATGACGCCGCATCCGTCCTTTATCTACCAGCTTACGGACCCGGCCTGGGGCATCATGCCGAAGAATTATTTCGAGGAGGTCGGAGAAGAGGGCTTTGCGAAGGCGCCCATCGGAAGCGGCCCCTACAAGTTAAAGGAATATGTGACCGGCGATTACTATACGCTGGAACGGTTTGAGGATTACTGGGGCGGCCCGGCAAAGACGCAGTATCTGACGATGAAGATTGTTCCGGAGGCAGGCCAGAGGACGATCATGCTTGAGACAGGCGAGATCGACGTGGCTTATGAGGTTCCCTATGTGGATGCCGCCAAGATCATTGACAACGATGACCTCCAGTTCTTGTCGACGCCGTCCATGAAGATCGTTATGTTCTATCTGAACACCCAGTCGGCGACGCCGTTAAGCGACAAGCGCGTGCGCCAGGCCATTGAGTATGCCATTGACAAGGAAGCCATTGTGCAGGCAGTCTGCTACGGATACGGAACCGTTGCCTACGCGATTGTGCCGGAGAGCGTAACCGAGTATAAAGCAGTAAAGGAACCGCACGTCTACGATCTGGAAAAGGCCAAGGCCCTGATGGCGGAGGCCGGCTGTGCGGACGGCTTCTCCATGGAAATCTGGACAAGCTCGACGCAGACCAATACGGAGATCTGCCAGGTTATCCAGGAACAGCTTGCAGCCATCAATATTGATGCGGAGATTCTTGTCCAGGATGCCAACACCATCGACGCGAGAATCGACGCAGGCGACGAGTACGGCATGTCCCTGCACTTCTATTCCTGCAACAGCGGCCATGCAGAGTACACCTTATCCAACATCCTTCCGACCGGAATGACGAGGAACGATTCCAGATTCAGCAGTGCGGAATACGACGAGGCATACTACAAGTGGCTGGTGACGGTCGATGAGGCGGAACGCGATGAGCTTCTGACGACCATGTATGAGATCCAGAACGACGAGACTCCGGTGATCCCGCTTTACAACGAGGTGAAGATTTTAGGCGCCACGAAGAACCTGGAAGGGCTTGAGCTGAGCATGATCGGCGCGCATCAGTTCGAGAATGCCGTCGTTTATGTGGACTAAAAACAGAACATACAGACGATAAATACCAAAAGGGGCATCTGGCCCGCACGAAAAGGGTGCGGGCCGGTGCCCCTTTGAAGACGTTTTAAAAGGGAAGTCCGGCGTATGTCTGCGCCTGTGCCCTCCATGACAGAACTTCCCACCACAAATTTATAAAAATGTAAGGCAAATTTTGAGGATATATGGTAAAATGGACGCAAAGCGTTCATTTTACCGGCGCATACCGGATTCTGCGTTCACCGCAGAAGACCGGGCACTGAAATCCGCCGGAGGCTGTCCGGCCGCGAAGGGCGGGACAAAATGGACGCAAAGCGTTCATTTTACCGGCGCATGCCGGAAAAGAGCCGGTGAGCCATTGATAACGATGCGGCGTTAAAGCCGCATAAAACGGATAACAAAGGATTGGAACATAGGAGGGCGTTTCATGGAACAGATTAACATTCTTGTGGTGGACGACGAAAAGGAAATTGCAGATCTGGTGGAAATTTATCTTGTCAGCGACGGATATAAAGTATTTAAGGCCAACAACGCCCAGGACGGGCTGGAGCTTTTGGAAAAAGAGGAGATCCATCTCGTGCTCCTCGATATCATGATGCCGGGAATGGACGGCCTGGAGATGTGCCGGAAAATCCGCGAAACCAACAACATCCCGATCATCATGCTAAGCGCAAAATCCACGGATCTCGACAAAATCCTGGGCCTGGGAACGGGCGCGGACGACTACGTGGTAAAGCCGTTTAATCCGCTGGAGCTGACGGCCAGGGTCAAGTCACAGCTCAGACGCTACACACAGCTAAACCCCAACAGCAACACGGGGCAGAATGTGAAGAACGAGATCGCAATCCGCGGCCTTACCATCAACAAGGACAATCACAGGGTAGTCGTTTACGGCGAAGAAATCAAGCTGACGCCGATTGAATTCGATATCCTGTACCTGCTCGCCTCCAATCCCGGACGTGTGTTCAGCACGGATGAGATCTTTGAAAAGGTGTGGAATGAAAAGGTCTACGAGGCCAACAATACCGTTATGGTACATATCCGCCGCCTCCGCGGAAAAATGAAGGAGGACACCCGCCAGAATAAGATCATCACAACGGTTTGGGGGGTAGGCTATAAAATTGAAAAATGATATGAGCAGAAGCTTCTATGCCCGGCTGATTTTAAATATTCTGTACAGTACGGTTATCGCATGCCTGGTGGAAGTCTTTCTGATAACCAATGTCAGCATGCTCGTGGACTATCTGGAAAAGACCGAGTATGCAGGCCTGTTTCTGGTACGCATTTTCCGCGTGCAGACTATCGCATCAATTTTTTACGTGCTGGTGGGAATCGGAGTCTTTTCCGTGTCCTTTCTCCTGCTCCAGCGAAAGACGGTGCGGTACATCGGAAAGATTTCGGCGGCAATCCGGAATATTTCCGAGGGCGATTTGAATACCCATGTGGAAATCCTTGGAGACGATGAATTTTCGGCCATGGCCGCCAACCTGAATAAGATGGAAGCCGACATCCAGAATCTGATGGAGAAGGAGCGGGAAGCAGAACGGACAAAAAATGAGCTGATTACCAATGTGGCCCATGATCTCAGGACGCCTCTGACCTCGATCATCGGCTATCTGGAGCTGCTGTCCAAAAGCGGCGACAGGCTTTCGCCGGAAATGCAGAAGAAATACATTGATATTGCCTATACGAAATCAAAACGCCTGGAGAAGCTCATTGAGGATCTGTTCGGTTTTACGAAGCTGAATTATGGTAAAATTTCCATGAATGTGGGGAAATTGGATATAGTAAAGCTGTTAAGCCAGCTCCTTGAAGAGTTTTACCCGAGCTTTGCAGACAAAGATCTGACCTATGAGCTGAAAAGCAATGTGCCGGCGCAGGTGATCACTGCCGACGGGAACCTTCTGGCCCGTCTGTTTGACAACCTGATTAACAATGCAATCAAATACGGGGCGGAGGGGAAAAAGATTCTCGTGAAAATCCATTCCGACGGGGAGATCGTGACGGTTTCCGTGACGAATTACGGCTATGTGATCCCGGCGGAAGAGCTGCCTCTTATTTTCAATAAATTTTACAGGGTGGAACAGTCCCGCTCCATCTATACAGGCGGAACCGGGCTTGGGCTTGCCATTGCGAAAAACATTGTGGACATGCACGGAGGCACGATTTCCGTGGCCAGCGATTTAAACGGGACGGTTTTTACGGTGAAACTGAAGGTAAATTTTGACATTCGGAGAGAAAATTTCGGGACAATAGGATGAGTAAAGGGAAGAAGATAACGATAAAAAAACGAATCATGTGTCTCCTCCTGGCTGTTTTGTGGATACTGGCTTTTGGAATCGTGAGCTATGGGGATACAGGAGCGGCAGATGACATTTATATGGAAGTGACGCCGGTTTACGGAAATGTCGGGCGGATCGGGAGTCATGTGCCGGTTACGGTGGAGCTGTACTGCCAGTCGCCGGCGCCTTTTGAGGGAACCATAAGCTTCTGCACGCTGGAATCCACGGAACAGCAGCAGGAATCGGAGGTTTTTGAATACAGGTATCCCGTATCCGCAGCACCGGGAGAGACGGTGATGCTTCCGTTTTATGTGCTTCTGGGTCAGAAGAGCGGCGAAATCCTTGTGCGCTTGGAAGACAAAAGCGGGGATATGCTGCGGGAGGAGATGCTGGAGTTTCAGATTCCCAAGGACACCGGAAATCTTTACATTGGCGCGCTGGACGATCAGGTGGAAGAAATCGGATATCTGAACCGGGTGAGTCTGAATTACGGGATGCTGCGGTCGGAACTGATTCCCCTCGACGCGTCCACACTCCCGTCGGATGTGCGCGGTCTGGATCTGCTGGATGTGCTCATCATCAATAATTTTGACACGTCCTCCCTGTCAGAAAAGCAGCAGAAGGCCGTCTGGCAGTGGATGGAATCAGGCGGAATCCTGATCTTTGGAACGGGGGAGCGGGTGTCTGATACCCTCGGCCCGTTTACGGAAAAGCTGGTGGAAGTGCCCTATGAGGCGCCGAAGCCTGCCGTCTTAAACATGGGTGCCCAGTATGGTGAAAATTCGCAGGAGGATGCTGTGATCCGCGCCGTCTGTGCAGAGCTTTCTATCCCGGGCGGGGATGAGGTCATGGCGAGCGATGAGCTTCCGATTCTCACGACCGTGAAAAAGGGAAGCGGGAAGGCTGGGATTTTTTCGCTGGATCTCGGGGATCTTTCGGATTTTGCGGGAAGAAATCCAAATTATGCGGAAAATTTCTTTGTCACGGTTGTGGGAGAGAGCGAGCTCCAGAACCTGTATTTTTACGGCGCCTATGGGTATGATATGGCATACTGGAATGCCCAGAGTCTTGTCAATACGGGGAGTCCTGACCGGCTTCCCAATATGGCGCTTTACGGGATCGTGATTTTTGTCTATATTCTCGCGGCAGGGCCTGGACTCTACCTGTTTCTGCGGAAAAAGGGGCTGCGGAGATATTACGGGGTGTCACTGGTTGTGTTTTCGTTCCTGGCGTCTGCGTCGGTGTACCTGATCGGAGAAAAAACCAGGTTCCGCTCGGAATTTTTCACGTATGCGGCGATCCGGGATGTGTCGGAAGAGGAGATCTATGAGACGGCTTACCTCAATGCCAGAACGCCGGACAGCCGCCCTTATACGGTCAGGCTGAAGCCGGAATATTCGGTGACGCCCGTCACAAGGTTGGCGAGATACGACGACGAGCCGCTTGGGACCATGCAGGGGAAAGAGACGGGAAACCTGACAATGGAATACGAGCCTGAGGAAACGAAAATTACCGTGCGGAAATCCCAGGCATTTTCTCCGAAATTTTTCAAGCTGAAAAAGCGCTCGGAAAACGAAACGGGACAGGGCATCGGAGCAGAGCTTCTCTACTTTGACGGCAGGATTTCCGGAACCGTAACAAACCATTTTTCGTTCCCGTTAAAAAATGCGGCGCTGATCCTCTACGGCCAGGCAGTCATGATCGGGGAGCTGGGGCCGGGAGAGACAAAGGTGCTGGACGGCAGCGAGGTGCTCACGTATCCGGCTGACATGACCTACATTCTGGCAGACAAGCTGAGCGGGGGCGATGTCTATTTTGATGTGGACATCAGCAACGAGGAATATCTGATGGCACAGGAGAGAACAAGCCTGTATTCTTTCTATCTCTCCAATTATTACGGTGGTTTTACTCCAGAGGCGCGGATCGCGGCTTTTGGGCCGGACGAAGATGCCTTTGGGGCATTCCTGGCTGACGAAGACTCTGCTGATGGCATGACGCTCTATACGTGCACGGTGGATCTTGTCACAGAACAGGACGGTCTTGTCTACCGCAGCGGCCTTATGAAAACGCCGAAGGTGACGACGGGAAGCGGGAACTATTATTCCAGCTATTCGACCATGTACGGAAGCGAGCAGGTGATTTTGGAATATTATCTGGGAAGCGATATCCGGGTGGAGAAGCTATCTTTTCTTCCGGTGTCCGAAGTGTTCCTGGAAAATCTGAAATATTACTATTTGGAACAGTTTAAAGGGGAGGCTTATTTTTACAATTACAGCACGAAAAATTATGACCAGGTGGATCTGGAGCAGGTGGATTTCTCCTATGAGGAATTGAAAGAATACCTTTCTCCGAGCAACAGCCTGACAGTAAAATACATCAACGGCGAGAGTGAGAACGGCGCCAACGCATCGCTTCCGCTTCTGATGGTGACAGGGAGGGAACGCTGATGCTTAAGATCCGGGGACTGAAAAAGAAATTTAAAAACTTCCCGGCGTTGGACGGCCTTGACATGGACATTGAGGAAGGCGCCCTCTATGGTTTTGTGGGGCCGAACGGAGCCGGAAAGACGACGGCCATCAAGATTATTACAGGCCTTCTCCGGCCGGATGAAGGTACGGTGCAGATTGCAGGAAAGGATGCCCTGCGGGCCGGCCGTGAGATCAATAAGGAATTCGGCTATGTGCCGGATGAGTTCGGCATGTATGACAACCTGCGGGTTGCAGAATATATGGAATTTTTTGCAGCCTGCTATGGAATTACGGGGCTTGTGGCGAGAAAACGCTGCGGAGAGCTTTTAGAGCAGGTGAAGCTGGAGGAAAAAGCGGATTTCTATGTGGACAGCCTGTCCAGGGGAATGAAGCAGAGACTCTGCTTGGCGCGGGCCCTGATCCATGATCCGCGGCTTCTCGTCCTGGACGAGCCGACCTCCGGCATGGACCCGCGGACCAGGATGGAGTTTAAAGAGCTTTTAAAGGAGCTCTGCGCCGAGGGGAAAACCATTTTAGTCAGCTCCCACATCCTGTCGGAGCTTTCGCAGATGTGCACGGATATCGGGATCATCGATGCGGGAAAAATTGTCTTAAGCGGGAACATGGCGGAAATCTTAAGAAAAGTCAACGCCTCCAACCCGCTTCTGATTTCCGTCTGCGGCGGGCAGGAGCAGGCCGTAAGGCTTCTCAGGCAGGATCCACGCGTCCAGACCATTTCCATCCGCGGCGAAGACATTGTCGTCAGCTTTTCCGGCCAGAAGGAAGAGGAGGCGGAGCTTTTAAAGACGCTGGTGGACGGCGGGATTCCCGTGAGCGGCTTCTTGAGGGAGCACGGGGATCTGGAGACGATTTTCATGCAGCTTACCAATCATGACCTGGAGACGGAGGTGATCGCCGGTGAAGGATAATCCTGTACTTTTGCGGGAACTGATTGTGCGGAGCAGAAGCTTCCGCTTCCCGCTCATTGTTTTCGTGTTCAACGGGATTCTTGCGGCTGCGGCCATGTTAAACATGTTTTCTGTTGTGGCCCAGATCCGGATTTCAGCCAATATCCAGTATGCCAGCTTTCTTAAACTGTACGTTTTTGTGGCGACGCTGGAATTTCTGCTTTTAATGTTTATCATGCCGGCGCTTACGTCGGCCGGAATCAGCGGAGAGCGGGAGCGTCAGACGCTGGATCTGCTCTTTACGACGCAGATGACGTCCTGGCAGATTATCATGGGAAAGCTGATATCGGCATTCAGCCAGCTTCTTCTCCTTGTGGTATCCAGCTTCCCGGTGCTGCTTCTGACTTTCGTCTATGGAGGCGTAGATTTTGCGGATCTGGCCCTTCTTCTAGTGTGCTTTGTGACGGTTGCCATGTTCACGGGAGGCGTCGGGATTTTGTCGTCGTCCTTTATGAAGCGGTCGAATTTTTCCAATGTCTGCACGTATGGGATTCTTCTGACCGTCGTAGTCGGGACGTATATGCTCAACCAGTTTGCGCTCCATATGTCACAGCTAAAGATCAACGGGCTGACGCCGGAGCCAGGGGAGATGCTTCCGAAGGCGGATTCCGGCGCCGCCGTGTATCTGCTTTTGTTAAACCCGGTGGTGACGTTTTCTGAGATCATGGAGAATCAGGTGTCCGGCTCCGAAAGCATCCTGTCTCTGGGGCAGTTTCTCGGCTCCAGGCCGGAAAATCTCGTGACGGAGCACTGGACGCTTTTCAGCCTCGCCGTCCAGCTTGTGCTGGCTGCCATTTTTGTGAGTGCTGCCGTATATTTCCTGAATCCTGCAGGGAGAGACAAACGATAACGGAGGAAAAACAATGTTTCAGATTGGATGCCATCTTTCCTGTGCAAAGGGCTTTGCGGCCATGGGAAAAGATGCCTTGAAAATACATGCGACGGCTTTCCAGTTTTTCACCAGGAACCCACGCGGCGGAAGCGCGAAGGCCATCGACGAAGACGATGTGGCGGCGTTCCTCAAAATAAAGGAGGAAGCCGGGATCGGGACGCTGGTGGCTCATGCGCCCTATACGCTGAATGCCTGTGCCGCGGAGGAGCGGATCCGGGAATTTGCGAGAAATACCATGGAGGATGACTTAAAGCGGATGGAATATCTGCCGGGGAACCTCTATAATTTCCATCCCGGAAGCCACGTAAAGCAGGGAATGGAGACAGGAATCCGCCTGATTGCGGATCAGTTAAACGGGCTTTTAAAGAAAGAACAGACGACGACGGTGCTCTTAGAAACCATGTGCGGAAAGGGCAGTGAAGTCGGCGGACGGTTCGAGGAGCTTAAGGAGATTTTAGACCGGGTGGAGCTTAAGGAAAAAATGGGCGTCTGCCTGGATACCTGCCATGTCTGGGACGGCGGGTACGATATTGTACATGACCTGGACGGCGTGCTTTCTGAGTTTGACCGGGTGGTGGGCCTTTCCAGGCTGAAGGCCATCCATTTAAACGACAGCCAGAACCCGCTCGGCGCCAGGAAAGACCGTCATGCGCGGATCGGGGAGGGACATATCGGGTTAGACGCCATGGTGAGGATCATCAACCATCCGGCCCTGAAAGACCTGCCGTTCTGCCTCGAGACGCCCAACGAGCTGGACGGCTATGCGAGGGAGATTGCGCTTTTAAAATCAAAGCGTGTGGAACCGTAAAAACAGAGAAAATTGTAAGGAGGTTTCCGGAATATGGGAATTATAAAAGCAGCAGTCAGATCCATTTCAGGCGGTCTGGCAGATCAGTGGCTCGAGGTGATTGAGGCCGGCGGAATGAGCGATTCTACCGTGTTTGCGCCCGGCGTCCTCACGAGAAGAGGAGAAAATGTGAAGGGGACAGCCGGAACGGTGTCCAACGGCTCCATGATCCGGGTGTATCCGAACCAGTTTATGATGCTGGTGGACGGCGGAAAAGTCGTGGACTACACGGCTGAGGAGGGCTATTATACGGTGAACAATTCCTCCATGCCGTCGCTTTTTAACGGGGAATTCGGGGAAACCTTAAAGGAGTCCTTTAACCGGATCCGGTTCGGCGGCGAATCGCCCTTTGAGCAGAAGGTCTATTTTATCAACCTTCAGGAAATCAAGGGAATCAAGTTCGGCACCAGGACGCCGGTCAACTATTTTGACAATTTTTACAACGCAGAGCTGTTTCTCAGGGCCCACGGCACGTATTCCATCAAAATTACGGATCCGCTCCGTTTTTATGCGGAGGTGATTCCGAAGAACCGCGAATATGTCAACGTGGAGGACATCAACGAGCAGTATTTAAGCGAATTTTTGGAGGCCTTCCAGACGGCCATCAACCAGATGTCTGCCGACGGGACGCGGATTTCCTTCGTGACGTCCAGAGGGCGCGAGCTTGGAAAATACATGGCAAATGTGCTGGATGAGGACTGGCGGAAGATGCGCGGAATGGAGATTCAGTCGGTGGGAATTGCAAGCATTTCCTACGACGAGGAGTCCCAGGAGCTCATCAACTTGAGAAACCGCGGCGCCATGTTAAGCGACGCCTCCATCCGGGAGGGCTATGTGCAGGGCCGGATCGCAGAGGGAATCGGCGAGGCAGGCTCCAATGCAGGCGGCGCCATGGCCGGCTTCATGGGGATCGGCATGGGAATGCAGACCGGCGGAGGCTTCATGGGGGCGGCATCGGCGGCCAATATGCAGCAGATGCAGATGGAGAACCAGAGAAGAATGGCCGGAAACGGAATGGGCGCCGGCGCCATGGGGACACAGGCCGGAAACGGAATGGGCGCTGGCGCCATGGGAACGCAGGCCGGAGCTGGCATGGCAAATCCGGCGGCGGGAATGGCCGGCATGCAAAGCCCTGGTGCCGGAGCGGCCGGGACGTGGACGTGTTCCTGCGGGACGATCAACAGCGGGAAATTCTGTTCGGAATGCGGAAGCCCGAGACCGGCGGTGTCGGGGACATGGACGTGCTCCTGCGGAACTGTGAACAGCGGAAAATTCTGCTCGGAGTGCGGGAAGCCAAGACCATAATCCCGTAAGAGGAGGAGCCTATGGCACTTGTAAACTATAAATGTCCCAACTGCGGCGGAGGCCTGAAATTTGATCCGGCCACCCAGTCCTTTGAGTGCGAATACTGCCTCTCCTCGTTCACAGAGCAGGAGATGGAGGAGCTGGCGAAAAAGGCGGAGGAGAAGGCAGGAGCTTCGCCGGCGGTTGTCTGTACCTGCCCCAACTGCGGCGCAGAGCTGGTGGCGGAGGAGACGACGGCCGCGGCCTTCTGTTATTACTGCCACAGCCCGGTCATCGTTTCAGGCCGGCTTTCCGGGGAATTCCTGCCGGATTATGTGATCCCCTTTGCGCTGGACCGGAAGCGGGCGCTGGAAATTTTTTCCGGCTGGATTGGGAAGAAGAAATTCCTTCCGCGGGCCTTTTTTTCGGAAAGCCAGATCGAGAAATTTACAGGCGTCTATTTCCCGTATCTGATGTATAGCTGCCAGGCAGAAGGGAAGATGACGGCGGAGGCGGAAAAGCTGCGGAGCTGGACGGCCGGAAACATCCGCTATACGGAGCATAAAAAATACCAGGTGGAGCGGGCCGGGGAGCTGGACGTGAAAAACATGGCCAGGAATGCCCTCTCCAGAGCCGACCATGAGCTGGTGGAAGGCGTCCTGCCCTTTGACATGGAGAAGCTGGAACCGTTCCGCATGGAATACTTATCCGGCTTCCAGGCGGAAAAGCGCGACATGGACAGCCATACATATACAAACGAGGTGGAGGCGGAGGTGCGCGCCTACGCGGAGGAGAACCTGCGGGGGAGCATGGGCGGCTATGATTCAGTGCGGGTAAAGGATCAGAGCGTTGAGATCCGGAACGCTTCATGGAAATATGCCCTCCTTCCTGTGTGGGTCATGACATACCGCGACCGGAAAAAGGATAAGCTTTACTATTTTGCAATGAATGGACAGACGGGGAAAATAAACGGCGAGCTCCCTGTGGATAAAGGAAAGCTGGCGGCGCTGTTCGGCGCTGTGTTTGTGCCTGTCTTCCTGTTTCTTTTGGCAGGGGGGTGGCTGATTTGAGAAAATGGAGAAAAGGGATCGCGGCCTGCCTTTTTTCGGCCGTTCTGATTCTTCCTGCCGGGCCTGCGCTTGCAAGGGTTTCGCTGGCCGGAGCTGAGAGCACCTATGACAGGGTCTATGACATGGCGGGGATTTTTTCCGACGAGGAGGAAGCAGCTCTTTCTGCGGCCATCGAAAGCCAGCGGACGGATATGGACATGGATCTGGCCATTGTGACGGCCGGCGACGCCATGGGCTACGGCGGTCAGGAATTTGCCGACTATTTTTATGATGACAACGGGCTGGGAGAGGGCTCGGACAAAAGCGGTGTCCTGCTTCTTTTGGATATGGACAACCGTGAGATTGCCGTGTCCACCTCGGGAAAGATGATCCGATATCTCACGGATGTGCGGGTGGAGACCATCCTGGACGACGTGTATGAAAGGATGGTGGACGAAGAGTATTATGAGGCGGCCTCCGTGTTCCTTTCGGATGTGGAAGTCTGCTATGAAAACGGGATTGCAGGCGATCAGTTCACCTACGACCAGGAGACTGGCAGGGTGAGCGTTTACCGCCGGATTACCGTGTTTGAGTTCCTGACGGCGCTTCTTCTGGCGGCTGTCTGCGGGGGCGCGGCCGTGCTGTCCGTGTCCAAGAGTTATAAAAAGGGCAGGAAAGACGACCGCATGGCGGCCAATTTCCGGCTGTCTTACCGGAAGGACAGCGCGTTCCGGCTTGGCTCCGGCCTTGGCGAGGTGCTCCTTGGAAGCTATATTACCCAGCAGGTGATCCGCTCGGCCCAGAACCGCGGCGGCGGGCCCGGCGGGCGATCCGGCGGCTTCTCCGGGAGAGGTCTTTCCGGCGGCGGACGTTCTACGGTTCACAGGACGGGCGGCCGCATCCATGGCGGCGGGAGCCGGAAATTTTAGGGCGCGGAAACGAAGAGAGGGATATCAGAGATGAAAATAGAAAAGATCGGAATTATTGGAAAGGGAGCCCTGGGCGTGATGTACGGGAAATGGCTGGCCGGCCGTCTGGGAAACAGCCAGGTGTTTTTCCTGGCAGATGAGGCGCGGGCAGAGGCATACCGGGCGTCGGAGACATACTCAAACGGAGAGCCCTGCGGTTTCCAGTACCGGACGCCGGCAGAGGCGGAGCCGGTGGATCTGATTATTTTTGCCGTGAAGTTCCTTGGGATGGAGGCGGCTATTGAAACGGCGCGGCCGTTTGTCGGGGAGAAGACGGTTCTCCTTTCCGTGTTAAACGGCGTATTGAGCGAGCAGATGCTGGAAAAGGAGTTCGGCGCCGGGCACGTGGTTTACTGCTGCGTTCAGGGCATGGATGCCGGGAAAGACGGGAATGCGGTGACGTACCGGAACATGGGATATATTTCCGTGGGAAATCCGGACGGGAGCAGGGATGAGAAGCTTGCGGCCGTGACAGAGCTGTTTGACAGAACCGGGCTTTCCTATGAGGTTCCGGCGGACATCAGACGGCAGATGTGGAGCAAGCTGATGCTCAATGACGGCGTTAATCAGGTGACGGCCATTTACAAGGCGCCGTACCGGCTTGTGCAGAAGGAAGGCGAGGCCAGAACCATGATGGTGGAGGCCATGCGCGAGGTGATGCGGACGGCTGCTTTCGAGGAGGTGGAGCTGACGGAGGCGGACATCGCTTCGTGGCTTGACCTTCTGGATCATCTGGATCCCGACGGGCGGACGTCCATGTGCCAGGATATCATGGCCGGCCGCAGGACAGAAAAGGAGCTGTTTTCGGGAACGATCCGGCGTCTGGCGGCGGAGCACGGGATTTCGGTGCCGGTCAATGATTTTTTATATGAGAAGCTGCAGGAGCTTGAGGAAGGGATGAAATAGCAGCATGAAGATTATGGTGATAGACGGCCAGGGCGGCAAGATGGGGAAAAGCATCGTCGAGCAGATGAAAAAGGCGTTTCCCCAGGATGAGATCCTGGCCATAGGGACGAACAGCACCGCGACGGCGGCCATGTTAAAGGCAGGAGCCGACGAGGGCGCGACAGGGGAGAATCCGGCGATTGTGGGAAGCGGGACAGCGGACGTGATCGTAGGGCCCCTGGGCATCGTGATTGCCGATTCCCTTCTCGGGGAGATCACGCCGGCCATGGCGGCGGCCATCGGGAGAAGCCGTGCAAAGAAGGTGCTGCTCCCGGTAAACCGCTGCCAGCATTTTGTTGTGGGCCTTAAGGAGCTGCCGCTCGGGGAGTACGTGCGGCTGGCCGTGGAAGAGGTGGCCAGACTCCGGGACGAGTAGGGGCTATGAGGGCAGGAAGCCGGGGAAAAGGGGCAGCGGAGACGCAGGCCGGGACAGATACGGGCCCGGGAAAAGCCGACCTTGGAAGGCAGATCCAGTATGGGCGGCTGCCCCGGGGAGCCCGGGAAATCCTAAGATTCCGGCACGGGGACGGCGGGATCTTTTAATCCGTAGACCCGCTCCCATTCCTTCGTGCCTTCTACCTTATAGACCCGGCTTTTGTTCATCTGAAGGAATTTTATCAGTTCATAGCAGTCGATCCAGATTTCGCCGTTTCCCTCTTTCTGGGATTCGTCAAAAATAAGCTGGAGGCCGAAGTGCAGGTGGGGCGTGGAAATGTTGTTGGTGTTTTCCGTCGCACTGTATCCGGTGCGCCCGAGATAGCCGATGACGTCCCCGGCTGTGACGGTGCTGCCGATTTCAAGGTCGCTTTGGTAGGGATAATTTTTCCTGAGATGGGCGTAATAGTAATACCGCTTTTTGTCAAAGCTCCGGATGCCGATGCGCCAGCCGCCGTACTGGTTCCAGCCCAGGGCTTCGACGGTTCCCGACTCCACGGCGATGACAGGCGTGCCCACCTGCCCCATCATGTCATGGCCCAGGTGCTTTCTGGTGTAGCCGTAGGAACGGGAAGTGCCGAAATCGTCGTAGTCGCTGTACGGGAAATCCCTGGCAATGGGAGAGAAAGCCTTGAGGCCGTATTTTGTGACCCAGGTCTTTTCCTGGGCAGTCTGAGAGCCGTCATCACCGGCTGCCGGCGATGTCTCGGCCGCAGGATTTTGGGCAGAGGCGTCGATTTCCTCGTCGAAGTATCCGACCATGCCGCCTAAAACGGCGGTGTAGGCTTCCTTATAATAGGCATAATAAGGAAGGTCTGCGGCCAGCTCTTCCATGGAAGCGCCGGATTTCAGCTTTTCGGCCAGAGAATTTAAGTCTGCATCAGAGAAGCGGGAAAAATCCCCGCCGTATTTGGCTGCGAGCCAGGCAAGAAGATCGATCCAGTTTAGATGGATGTCTGCCTGGCATGTTTCCACGTCCAGTCGGAAGGCTTTTTTTAAGACGTCGGCGGGAACGGTAAAGTCCACCCAGCGGATGTAGTCAGCTTCTCCTGTTTCGCCGCTTTCGCTTTCGGAGTCCTCCCGGGCCAGAAAATAGTCCTCGGAGGCAGCCTCCCGGCTCTTGATGCAGAGGGAGCCGGTGAGAAGAAAGAGGATGAAAAGCTGGACGGCTATGATGACAGTGGATTTTGGGATGTTCGATGGATTCATAGCATACACTCTCCTGGACGTATCCGGATTTTTGCGGAGACGAAAGGACGTCCCGCAGGAATACTTTTTTCTGAAAATTATATGCGGACATGCCGGGGAATATGACCCGGCAGGGCAGTTATGAGATGAAATGCAACAGTTCAGCCATACCATTCATAATTTGACGGATTTTATTGTATAGACCAATGAAAAATGATATTGGCCGTCAAATGATTCATGTCGGGCGTCCGCCCTATATCCACATATGACAAAATGCTGCTCTGTGAGCAAGCTCCCACGCAGCATTTTGCCATATGTGTCTGCATGGCTGAACTGTTACGATCAAATGGTTTGGAGGAAAAGAAATATGAAAAAACTGGAAGAGTATGTAATCAGCATACCGGACTTTCCCGAGGAGGGAATCATTTTCCGGGACGTGACATCCATCCTTCAGGAGGCAGACGGGCTTCATCTGGCCGTGGATAAGCTCCTTGGAATGGTGGAGGGCACGGAGTTTGACCTGGTGGTCGGGCCGGAGTCGAGAGGCTTTATTTTCGGCGTGCCGGTGGCCTACATGCTCCATAAGGGCTTCATCCCGGTTCGGAAGGCGGGGAAGCTGCCGCGGGAAACGGTGTCCGCCGAGTATGACCTGGAATACGGGACATCGAAAATCGAGATCCATAAGGATGCCATCCGGCCTGGCCAGAAGGTTGTCATTGTCGATGATTTGATCGCCACAGGCGGGACGACAGAAGCCATCATAAAGCTGGTGGAGTCCCTGGGCGGAGAAGTGGTTAAAATCTGCTTCGTCATGGAGCTTGCCGGCCTTAAGGGACGGGAGAAGCTGGCCGGTTATCAGGTGGAATCGGCCATCGTCTATGAGGGAAAATAAGACGGACGCCGGGAAGAGGAGACATGTACCGGGAACCGCCGTCTGAACGAAAAACAGGCCGGCAGCCGCAGAAAAGGAAATATTTCTGCGCTGCCGGCCGATTTTGTCAGAAGTCCCAATCAAAAAACCGAAATTTTCCACTTTACAAAGAACATACGTTCGGTTATAATAGAGACATGAAACGAGTTGTCTTTCATGTGGATGTAAACAGCGCGTTCCTTTCCTGGGAGGCGGTGTACCGCTTAAAGCATCTTGGCGGCACACTGGATCTCCGGACAATTCCGTCGGCGGTGGGAGGCGATATGGCAAAGCGCCGCGGAATTATTCTCGCCAAATCCCTTCCGGCCAAAAAGTACGGCGTCCGGACAGGAGAAACCGTGGTGGAAGCGAAGAAAAAATGCCCGGAGCTTATGCTGGTTGCGCCTCATTACGGCCTTTATGAACGGTCGTCGGCCGCGCTGATAAAAATTTTAAAGGAATATTCGCCCCAGGTGGAGCAGTTCAGTGTGGACGAGGCTTTTCTGGATATGACGGGAATGGAGCGGCTGTTCGGGGAACCGAGGGAGGCGGCCGCGGCCTTAAAGGACAGGATCCGGGAGGAGCTGGGATTTACCGTGAATATCGGAGTGTCCTCCAATAAGCTTTTGGCGAAAATGGCTTCGGATTTTGAAAAGCCGGATAAGGTGCACACGCTGTTTCCAGAGGAAATCCAGGAAAAAATGTGGCATCTTCCCGTAAGGGAGCTGTTCCTGGTGGGTTCGGCGACGGAGCGGAAGCTAAACCATCTCGGGATCGAAACCATCGGGGAGTTAGCCTGTACCGATGTGCGGATTCTAAAGGCCCATCTGAAAAAGCACGGCGAGGTGATCTGGGCCTTTGCCAACGGCCGCGATGCCGGGCTTGTGGAGGCGGAGCCGCCGGAGAACAAGGGCTATGGGAACAGCACGACCATTGCCTTCGATGTGACGGACCGGGAGACGGCCAGGCGCGTCCTGCTTTCTCTGGCGGAAACGGTGGCGGCCAGGTTAAGGAAGCACGGGAAAAAGGCGGAGCTTGTCTCGGTGAGCATTAAGGACAGCGGCCTTCATACGGTTTCCCACCAGACGGTGCTTCCTGCGGCCAGCGATATTACCATGGAGATTTATACGGCGGCCTGCCGCCTGTTTGACGAGCTCTGGGACGGCGCGCCTATCCGGCACCTCGGGATCCATACGGGGCGCCTGGGAGAAGGCGAGGCCAGACAGCTCAATATTTTTGACGGTACGGACTATGAGAAGTTGGAAAAGCTGGACGCAGCCCTCGACAATATCCGGAAGCGCCACGGGCAGGATGCGGTGATGCGGGCTTCTTTTCTTAAGTCCTCCCTCGACCATATGGCCGGCGGGATCACCAGGGAAAGGCGCACGGTGGATTATACAAAGGAGAAAATTCAGTAGAAGGAGGAAATACGGAAAAAAGGAGCTGACGGAATATGGCATTTGGAATCGGTGGAAGAGAGAGCCGGGTATTTGAGGGCTTCGAGTCGAAGGAAGGCAGGAGAAGACAGCGGGAGGTGGCATGTGAATGCTGGTTCACGAGCCGCGGCGAGACACTGCCTCTGGCGGTAAAGTTTCCGAACGAAGACGGGGAGCTTATCATGGTGCGGGATCTTCAGGTGGACTGGGCGGAGAAAAAGTATTACTGCGGCGTGCCGGCGGTGGAGTACCAGTGCCGCATGACGCTTGGCGGCCGCAGGCGGCCGGTGAGGCTGATCTTTTACCTGGAAGAATGCCGTTGGGTGATGGAGACAGAAGAGGGCCTGTGAGGAAACGGGCCGGAAAGGCAGAAGAACATGAGAGAAATTGTATTTAAAATGGAACGTCCGGGCCTCGTGACGGTGGGCCAGGAGGTAGAGGTCAGCGAGTCGGTGACGCCGGTGAACGTCAACTACATGATTGAGCCGGCCGTAGCCATGTCGGGACTTTTTAAGTTCACGGAGCGGTTAAAGAGCCGGAAGGGGATCGTGAAGGAGATTGTGGAGAACGAGCGCGGCTACTACGTGACCGTGGAATTTGACGAATAGGAAAAGGGAGATGTAAATGAAGCTGTTTCATTTATCGGATTTGCATATCGGAAAACAGCTCCATGGATTCAGCCTGATCGAAGATCAGACGTATATCCTTGGACGGATTTTAAAAGAGGCGGAGCAGAGGAAGCCGGACGTGATCGTGATTGCCGGGGATGTCTACGACAAGTCGGTGCCGTCTGCGGAGGCCGTTGAGGTATTTGACGGCTTCCTCACGTCCCTTGCCGCCATGGAGCAGGGGCTGGAGGTGTTTATCGTCAGCGGGAACCATGATTCCCAGGAGCGGCTGGCCTTTGGGAGCCGTCTGTTCGAGAAAAACAGGATATTTATTGCAGGCATGGCGCCGGGAAAGGAAAATCCCAGGGTGCAGAAGCTGGTACGAAAGGATAAGGAGGGAGAGGTGAATTTTTATCTTCTTCCTTTTTTGCGCCCTTCCTTCATCCGTGAAATCGAAGGGATGGAGCAGGTAAAGACATACGATGAGGCCGTACGGGCCGTGATCGCGCAGATGGAGCCGGATTTTTCCGCGCGGAACGTCCTCGTCTGCCATCAGTTTTTTACATGGAACGGAAAAAGCCCGGAGCGGTCGGATTCCGAGACCGTCTCCGTCGGCGGCCAGGACAACGTGGAGGTCTCGGCTGTGGAGACGTTTGACTATGTGGCGGCCGGCCATATTCACCGTCCACAGTCCGTCGGGGGAGACCATGTCCGCTACTGCGGCTCGCCGTTAAAATATTCGGTTTCGGAGGCGGGACAGGAGAAAGGGATTCTGGAAGTGACGCTCGGGAAGAAAGGCGACGTGACGGTGGAAAAAATTCCTCTGGTGCCTCTCAGGGATGTGAGGAAAATCAGGGGAAAGCTCTCGGAGCTGATTTCCGAAGAGACGCTCTCGGCAGCAGATCCCAAAGATTTTGTCAGTGCCGTCCTGACGGATGAGGAGGAGCTTTACGAGCCGGGACGCGTGCTTTCAAGGCATTATCCGAACCTTTTGGAGTGGACGGTGGAAAACAGCAGGACGCGGCGGGAATTTTCTGAAGAAGAGCTGCCGGCGGAAAAAAAGAGCCTTCCGGAGCTTTTTGAGGAATTTTACATACAGATGCAGGGCGCAGAAATGAAGGAAAACCAGAGGAAAGCCATGGAAGAAATTTTCCTGAGACTGGAGGCAGGAGGGGAGGAGGAAGCATGAAACCGATTTGTCTGACAATGTGTGCCTTCGGCTCCTATGGCGGAAAGACGGTCATTGATTTTACGAAGGCCGGCCGGGGCGTTTTCCTGATTACCGGGGATACCGGGGCGGGGAAGACGACGATTTTTGACGGGATTACCTTCGCCCTTTACGGGGAGACAAGCGGAGGAAAACGGGACGGCAGGATGATGCGGAGCCAGTATGCCGGGTCTGAAGACGAGACCTATGTGGAGTTTACATTTTCCTATCGCGGAGAGATCTACACGGTTTTCAGGAGCCCGGAATACATGAGAGAGAAGAAGCGGGGAAGCGGCCTTGTGAAGGCGGCGGCCAGGGTGGAGCTGACGCTTCCAGACGGGACGGCTTTCCGGGGGAAGAACCGGGAGACGGATAAAAAAATCTGTGAGATCATGGGAATCGACAGGGAGCAGTTTACGCAGATTTCCATGATTGCCCAGGGAGATTTCCTGCGGCTCCTTCATGCCAGCTCTGAAAACAGGAAGAAGATTTTTTCCACAATTTTCCACACCGGGCCCTGCCGGGACGCTGAAGAGGAGCTGAACAAAAAGAGAAAGCAGTTAAAGGATCAGATTCAGGCGGGCGAGGAACGGCTGAGGGCCCATGTCCGGTCGATCCGACTTACGGAGGAAGCGGGAAGCGAAGACGAAGCCCGGCTGGAGAAGCTTTGCCGGGAAGAGGTTTTGCCTCCGGGAGAGGCGTCAGAATTTTTATCTGAGCTTCTTTGTAAGGAACAGGGACAGCTTCGGACGGCCGACCGGGAGTTAGCGGAGCTGGATGATAGCCTCCAGAAGGCGTTGGAGGAAAACGGAAGGCTTTTAAAGGCAGCGGAACAGGCCCGCCAGTACGAAGAGAAAAAGGCAGAGCTTAGGAGGGAAGAAGAAAAAGAGGCGCATTACACGGCATGGAAGGCCAGATATGAGGAAGCCGCGAAGGCATATGGGATGAGGCCCTATGAGAGCCGGTATCTGGAGGCGGAGCGGCAGACGGCGGCTGCCGAAAGAAGCAGGGAGGCCGCTGAGAAGGCGCTTTCGGAGGCCGAAGCCGGATTTTCGGAGGCAAAACAGGTACTGCTTGCCGCCGAAGAAGAGTTTGGAAGAAAAGAGCCGCTATACAGGACGGAGCTTTTAAAGCTGGAGCAGGAGGAAAAGGACTGGAGACGGAAGGCAGAGCTGGAAACGGAGGCGGCAGAGCGGAGAGCGCAGTCGGAAGAGGAAGCAAAACGTGGGCTCGCGTTAAAGGAAAGGAAGGAGAAGCTGGAATCGGCCATCGGCGAGTGCGAGAGAAAGATACAGGCCTTTTCAGAGGCGGCTCCCATTCTTGCGGAGCTTGAGCATTCCTTAAAGGAGCTGGCCGCATTTGAGGAAACGGCAGCCAGGCTGAAAGAAGAGCGGAAGGCGCTGGAAACGAGAAAGATACGTCTGGAAGCCATGAAGCGGGAGCAGGAAAAACGGATACAGGCCTTTTCGGAGGCAGAGCGGCTGTACCAGGAGCTTCAGGAGCAGTTTTTCCGGGAACAGGCCGGGATCCTTGCCCGCGACAGGTTAAAAGACGGCTTCCCCTGCCCGGTCTGCGGAGCCGTCAGCCACCCGGCCCCGGCGGCCCTGGCAGAGAGCGCGCCCACGGAAGAAGAAGTGAAGCGTGCATCCGCAAAGCGGGAGGAGAAAAGGGGACTCTGTGAAGCGCTGGGGACGGAGATTACGAAGGAAATGACGGGAATCTCCGAAAAGGAGCGCCAGCTCTGCGAGGAAGAAAAACGGCTTCCGGAGAATATGGCGGAGAAAAAGGAGACGATGGAGCGCCGGCGGGCAGAGCTTCTGCTCCTGAAGAAAGAGGGAACGGACGCGGCTGAGACCGGAAAGTCCCTGGGAGAAGAGCTGGAAAGAACGAAAAAGAGCATGCAGGACTGCCGTCTTTCCGAGGAGCTGGAAAAAGCAGCGGTTTTGAAGCTGGAGGAAGAAATAGGGAAGCTGGAAAAGCAGCTTTTCTTCCGCTCGAAAGAGGCGCTGCTTACGGAAAAAGAACGGCTGGAGCAGGAGCTTCGCCGGAAGAAGGCAGAGACGGAAGCGGCCAGGCAGAAGGAAAAACAGGCCGCGGAGACGGCTTCCTCCGCCAGACAGGCGTGCCGTTCGGCAGAAGAGCACCTGATTTTAAGGAAAAGAGAGCAGGAAGAGGCAGGAAGCACATGGAACCAGGTCTGGAAGGACAGCGGCTTTACAAGAGAGCAGTACACGGCATCCCTGGCATGGAGAGAGACAGAGGAGGCCAGGGAGGCGGGAGCGCAGACGGAGGAATATTTCCGCAGGTTGGCAGAGCTTAAGGCGGCCGTTAAGACGCTGGAGACCGGTCTTTTGGAGGCCTCGGAGGAAAGGGCCGGGGAGCTCCGGGAAGAGATCCGGAAGCTTCGGGAGAAGAAGGGATCCCTGGAGAAAAAGCGGGACGGGATTTCCGCTGCCGTCCAAAACCACGAAAGCATCCTTTTGCAGATGGAGACAGAGGAACGGGAGAGCGGCGGGCTCATCGAGGCCTTCCTTTTATACGACGGCCTCTGGCAGACAGCCAGCGGGAACCTGAAAGGAAAGGTAAAGATTGACTTTGAGACATATGTCCAGAGACAGTATTTTGAGAAAATCCTGACGGCGGCCAACCGGAGATTTCTGAAGCTGTCCGACGGAAAACTGAAATTAAAATGCAGACAGCTTGAGGACATGGGCGGCCAGGGGCATTCCGGCCTGGAGCTGAATGTCTACGTGATGGCGACGGGAAAGGAGCGGGATGTGAAAACCCTGTCCGGCGGCGAGTCGTTCCTTGCGTCCCTGTCCCTGGCGCTGGGACTTTCCGACGTGGTGCAGAGCCAGGCGGGCGCCGTGAGAATGGAAGCCATGTTTGTGGACGAGGGCTTCGGCGCTCTGGACGACGAGACGCGGGAACTGGCTGTCCGCGTGCTTCACGACCTGGCAGGCGATGAGCGCATGGTCGGCATCATCTCCCATGTGAACGAACTGAAGGCGCAGATCGGAAAGAAACTCATCGTCACGAAGGGCGAACAGGGGAGCCGGGCCGCCTGGTCTATTGAGGACTGAGAAAGGCGTGGTTTCCAGGGGGCTGTGGAAGACATCCCGTACCCCAGGCCTCTCGAGGACTTAGAAAGACATCCTGCCGAAAGCCTCAGGATTCGCTTCCGGCAGGACGGTGAAAGAAAAGCAGCATGAGCCCGTAGCAGGTACAGACAATCAGGATGCGGAGGCAGGTGCCGAAAAATTCGGGAAGGCCGGAGGCAAAGAGAAACGAATCAGGAAAAATGCGGTAAATCCCTAGAGCCACGGCCAGGCAGAACACAGGCTTCACGATGACTTCCCAGGCGTTGGCGGAAAAGCCGACGGCTTCTCTTAAGGCCAGGATATGTAAGAGCGCCAGAAGGAGCTCACTTGCCAGCATCCCCCACAGGTATGCCAGGATGCCGATTTTCGGGATTCCGATTACGATGAAGCAGAGCCTGAAAAGCAGGGCGGCCAGATGATGAAGGAAGGTTGTGGTTGTCTTCCCGAGGCCGTTTAAGATGCTTCCCATGGTGGTGGAAAGGTAGAGGAACGGACAGAGCCAGGCAAGGATTGTGATGAAGCTTCCTGCTTCCTCATTTTTAAAGACCTGGACGCCGAGGCTGTCCCCGAAGATGGTGAAAATGCCGACGCAGAGGATGCCCATGTAGAGGCTGTACCGGAAGGACATGGCGATGCGCCTGGTGATTTCGCGGCTGTCGCCGCCTGCCTGTGCCCTGGCAACAGAAGGAAGCAGGACGACGGCCAGGGAATTGACGATGGCCGAGGGAAACATGATAAAGGACATGGCCATGCCGTTTAGGACGCCGAGCGTGCTGACCGCCTGGGACTGGCTTAAGCCGAAGGCAGCCAGCCGGTTGGGGATCAGGATGGATTCGGCGCTCCTTAAAAGATTCATGACGAGCCGGTTTGCCATGAGCGGCAGGGCCAGCGCCATGAGAGGAATGGCGATGGAAGCCATGGAGGGGGCGTGGGGATCCGGCCGGGTATCGCCATCCTTTTCCAGTAAAAGAAAGGTCAGGAGCGTGAACAGGGCAGAACCGGCTTCGCCGATAAGAAGGCCGGCGGCCGCCAGGGAGACGGTGATTTCGATGCCCTTTTCCCGGCAGATGTCAGCGAGAAGGAAGACGGCAAACATCCGGATTCCCTGCTCGGCTAACTGGGAGAAGGCCGGGATCTGCACTTTTTCTTTTCCATAATAATATCCGCAGATACAGGAGTGGAGGGCAGAACAGGGGATTGCCAGTGCAAAAGCAGGAAGCAAAGGAGCGCAGCGCGGTTCCATGAGCACATGGACGGCGAGGAAGCCGGAAAAACGCCAGATCAGTGCCGCCAGGAAAATCGCCATGGAGAAAGAGATGGCAAAGCCGGTGAAAAGCGTCTTTTTGGCCCTGGAAGGACATGCGGCCGTGAAGCGGGAGATGGCCGTCTGGAGGGAACCGGCGCATAGAGAGAGGCAGATCCCGTAAACGGGAAACATCATCTGATAAATCCCGAGCCCCTCGGCGCCGATGGCGCGGGAGAGGAAAATTTTATAGAAAAATCCGAGGATCCTGGAGAGAAAGCCTGCGGCGGTAAGAAGGACTGCGCCGGCGATCAGGGTATGCTTCTTAAAAAAATCAGTCATGCGGCCTCCCGGGAAAGGAAATTGCTACATTGTATGCAAAAAAAAGAGCGGATTATTCGGAACGGAAGGAAAATCCCGGGGCTGGCATCAGGAAAAACCGGTCAAGGCGCGGAATACGCCAGATACTGATAATGATTCCTGATATTATTATATTTTTCTTAATTCTCAGGATTCCTGTTGAAATCCCCCCGGAATATTATTATAATGTAGAATAGTTTCCCGGAAACGGGGGACGGTAAATCAATAGTAGATGAGGCTTTTAACCTGTATTTACGGAAAGGCGGATTTATGAAGAAAGTAATTTATCTTGACAACGCGGCCACGACGAAGGTGCGTCCCGAGGTCGTGGAGGCGATGCTCCCGTTTTATACGGAGAATTACGGAAATCCATCTTCGGTGTATTCTTTTTCCACACCGTGCAAAGAGGCAATGGCCCACAGCAGAGAAGTAATCGCAAATGCTCTTGGAGCAAACGCCAATGAAATTTATTTTACGAACGGCGGCACCGAGTCCGACAACTGGGCGCTTACGGCCGCGGCCGAGGCGTATGCTTCCAAGGGAAAACACATCATTACGACACAGATTGAACATCACGCGGTTCTGCACACAGGCCAGTATCTCGAAAAGAGAGGATTTGAGGTCACGTATCTTCCGGTGGATGAGTACGGCCTTGTGGATCCGGAGGAGCTTAAAAAAGCCATCCGTCCCGATACGATCCTGATCTCCGTGATGTTTGCAAATAATGAGATCGGCACCATCGAGCCGATTAAGGAAATCGGTGCAATCGCAAAAGAACATGGAATCCTGTTCCACACCGACGCCGTCCAGGCCTTCGGACATGAGCGCATTGATGTGGACGAGTGCAATATTGATATGTTAAGCGCCAGCGCCCATAAGTTAAACGGCCCCAAGGGCGTCGGCATCCTCTATATCCGGAAGGGCGTAAAAATCCGCTCCTTTATCCACGGCGGTGCCCAGGAAAGAAAGCGCCGCGCCGGCACGGAGAATGTGCCCGGGATCGTCGGCATGGGAAAGGCCGTGGAAATTGCCATGGAACACATGGAGGAGAACCGGAAGAAAGAGACGGAGTTAAGGGATTACCTGATCCGCCGCGTGATGGAGGAAGTGCCCTACACGAGGCTTAACGGCCACCCGGCCAGACGTCTCTCCAACAATGCAAACTTTGCGTTCCAGTTTATCGAGGGAGAGTCCCTGCTTATCATGCTGGATATGGACGGGATCTGCGGTTCCAGCGGTTCCGCATGTACGTCCGGCTCCCTGGATCCGTCCCATGTGCTGCTTGCCATCGGGCTGCCCCATGAAATTGCCCATGGTTCCCTGCGCCTGACCTTAAGCGAGGAGACGACGAAGGAGGACATTGACTACACGGTGGAAAGCGTCAAGCGGATCGTGGAGCGCCTCCGTTCCATGTCCCCGCTCTATGAGGACTTCGTAAAGAGCAGGGAAAAACAGGACACGAAAGGCTAACTGCCGCAGAAGAGACCGGAAACAGACGACAGAGGGAAAGAAAAAGAACAGGAGATCAATCTATGTATTCAGAAAAAGTAATGGACCACTTTCAGAACCCGAGAAACGTGGGTGAAATAGAGGACGCCAGCGGCGTCGGAACCGTCGGAAATGCAAAATGCGGGGACATCATGCGGATTTATCTCGATATCGACGATGAGACCCATATCATCCGTGACTGCAAATTCAAGACCTTTGGCTGCGGCGCGGCTGTGGCCACCAGCAGCATGGCGACGGAGCTTGTAAAGGGAAAGACCATCGAGGAGGCCATGCAGGTGACGAACAAGGCCGTCATGGAGGCCTTAGACGGGCTTCCGCCGGTGAAGGTACACTGCTCCCTGCTTGCGGAGGAGGCGATCCACGCGGCACTCTGGGATTATGCCGAAAAGCACGGTATCCAGATCGAAGGCCTCGAGAAACCGAAATCCGACATCAGCGAGCACGATGAGGACGAGGAATATTAAGAATGAAGAAAAAAGTAGTGGTAGGCATGTCAGGCGGCGTCGATTCTTCGGTCGCCGCCTGCCTGCTTAAGGAACAGGGATACGATGTCATTGGCGTCACCATGCAGATCTGGCAGGAGGAGAACCCGGAAGACATGGAAGAAAACGGCGGATGCTGCGGCTTAAGCGCCGTGGAGGACGCGAGAAAAGTGGCGTGGAAATTGAAAATCCCCTATTACGTGATGAATTTCCGGAGGGAATTCAAGGAAAACGTCATGGACTATTTTGTGAACGAGTATCTCCATGGCCGGACGCCGAACCCCTGCATTGCATGCAACCGGTACGTGAAATGGGACGCCCTCCTTACCAGGAGCCTGGAGCTTGGGGCGGACTACATCGCCACGGGCCATTATGCCCGCATCGAGCGGCTGGAAAACGGCAGGTACACGATCCGCAATTCGGTGACGGCGGCGAAGGATCAGACGTACGCCCTCTATAACCTGACCCAGGAGCAGCTCTCCCACACGCTGATGCCGGTGGGAGATTACACGAAGGACGAAATCCGCGCCATTGCGGCTGAAAATGGCCTGGACGTGGCCGGGAAAAAGGACAGTATGGAAATCTGCTTCATCCCGGACAACGACTATGCGGGATTTATTGAAAAAAATGAGGAAAATGTCCCCGGCGCCGGGAATTTTGTGGATCGGGACGGGAATGTTCTGGGCCACCATAAAGGGATCACCCATTACACGGTGGGACAGAGGAAGGGGCTAAACCTTGCCATGGGACATCCTGTATTTGTGACGGAGATCCGGCCGGAGACCAACGAGGTTGTGATCGGGGATGCCGATGAGGTATTTTCCGACAGGCTGACCTGCCAAAACCTAAACTGGATGTCCATCGAGGGCCTTGGCGGCCGGGAGATGGAAGTGACGGCAAAGATCCGGTACAGCCATAAGGGCGCGCCATGTATCATAAGAGAGCTGGAAAACGGAATCGTGGAATGCCGGTTCGAGACGCCCCAGAGGGCCATCACGCCGGGACAGGCTGTCGTTTTCTATGAAAAGGATTATATTGTGGGAGGTGGCACGATCCGATGAGAAAACGTGACGGAACCCCCGCAAAGGTTCTTCTGGCGGTGTCTCTTGCCTGTCTTTTGGCTGTCCTCGGCGGATGCAGCGCCGGAAAATATGAAGCTGTGAGCCTGGAGGCGCTGGAATCCGGATTGGAGAGTACCAGTGTTAACGGAGAAGCGGAGGCGCCGGGGGAAGAGGCCGGAAGTGAGAGCGGGGAGACCATGCGCGTCCTGACGATGGATGAAAACGGGAACCTTAAGTTTGCCGACGGTGCCTCCGATGCGGAGACATCTGCGGACGGGGAGGCTTCCGCAGATGGAGAGAGTGAAGCGGTGGCCGGTGTCACGTTTACGAAGACGGAGGACGTGGTGGCGCTGACGGCTGAGGTCGTCAATGTGCGCGAGGAACCGCGGGAGGACGCCAGGATCCTGGTTCAGTTAAAGGCTGGGAGCACGCTCAACCGTACCGGCATTTCCGACGAATGGTGCCAGGTTCTCTATAACGGCAGAACAGCCTATGTGGCGGCTGCTTTCACGGAGGTCTATGAGGAGCCGGAGACGTCGGATACGGGCAGTGAAGAGGCAGAGCCGGCAGCGGCTTCCGGCGCGGCCGCCCAGGCAGAGTCCGGCGGCAGTGAGGGCATGTCGGCTGACGGAGGTGGAGTGCCGGAGGGGAATGCAGATGGAACGTCTGGGAATCCGGCGGCCGGGGAAGCCGAAGCGGCCGGAAACCCGGCAGGCGGCGATGGACAGACCGGCTTAGACGGCCGGCCGGCCGAGACGAGAGCGCCGGAAGTCCCCTTTAACGGACATACTATCGCCATCGACGCAGGCCACCAGGCCAAGGCCAATGCAGAGAAGGAGCCCATCGGCCCCGGCTCCGAGACCATGAAGGCCAAGATGCCGGCAGGCGCCACAGGCACAGAGAGCGGCGTCAAAGAATGCGAACTGACGCTTGCGGTGGCAAAAAAGCTGGAGCAGGCGTTAGAAAATAAAGGCTACCATGTGGTGATGATCCGGGAAAGCAACGACGTAAACTTAAGCAGCGCCGAGCGTTCCCAGATTGCGAACCAGAGCGAAGCGGAGATTTTGGTGAGGCTCCATGCCAATTCCATGGAAAATTCCGGGGTCAGCGGGACGCTTGCCATGTGCATGACCGACCAGAACCCCTATAACGCCGGTCTGCACGGACAGAGCTACACGCTGTCCAAGCTGATTGTGGATCAGATCTGCGGCCAGACCGGTTCCAGGAACCGCGGCGTCCAGGAGGTAGACAATTTAAGCGACATCAACTGGAGCGAGATCCCGGTTTCTGTCGTGGAAATGGGATTTTTAAGCTGCCCGGAGGAGGACAGGCTTCTCCAGGATGAGGCGTATCAGGATAAAATTGCCGCAGGGATCAGCGCGGCCATTGACTCCTACTTTGCAGGATAAGAGAAAAAGTTAAAAAAATTTCATTTTCCTACTACACAAATTTCAAATTTCATGTATAATAGTAATTGCCCGCGCAAAACCAGCCCGGGCAATTAAATGGAGATATAGCGAAGAGGTCGTAACGCGGCGCACTCGAAATGCGTTTGTCGGCTAATACCCGGCACGAGGGTTCGAATCCCCCTATCTCCGTTTTAGATGATTTCTCATCAAAAAAGCCTGTAAAACCGTTGTTTTATGGGCTTTTTTCTTTTCTCACAAATTCTCATGGGTTCTTTAGGATGCAGATTCAAGTGATTGCAGGAAAGAAAAAGATCCCCAATTATTGTGTTCCGTATTGTGCTTTGGCAGAAAGAGCCCTATTCTCCTGCTGCGGCTCTCCGGCCGAAAATTGGGTCATGGAGACTTGCTGTTCCGTGTTGATATTCTTTGGACGGTACGGTAGAATAAGAGCGAAGGAAGCAAATTATTACATAGAATGGAGTGAGAACATGACGGAAGAAGCAAAAATAATTCTGGACGAGCTAGAGACAATGAAAAGAGATATCCGTGAAATGTATTTGACCATAGAAAATGAGACGAACAGAAAGATAAAGATGATAGCAGAGGGACATTTGGATTTAAGCAGGAAACCGGATGATGCATCAGGAACAGAAAATGAAAAGGAAATGCTTTTATTGAAAGTAAACCGTCTGGAGAGTGAACTTGAAAAGCTGAAAGCCAGAATTGAAGAAATAGCATAGATATGGAATTAAGAAGGTGTCGCAAAATTATCTGATTAGATGATGGGGCGATACCTTCTTCACTGGAAACCCCTCTTTACTGTGTTCCGCGCCTATGATATACTGTGTTCCAGCGTGAGAGGAGGTTCCCTTTATCTCCGTTTCAGAGCCTCTTGGAGATCAAGAGGATATTTTTTTGCGTTCGACTGCAAAGGAGGAAACCATGGAAAACACACAGAATCTTACGGAAGGAAACATTTTAGGCTCCCTCGTCCGCTTTGCCGTCCCGGTGCTTTTGAGCCTGTTCTTGCAGGCGCTGTACGGCGGCGTGGATCTTCTCGTGGTGGGGCAGTTTGCCAGCACGGCCGATGTGTCCGGAGTGGCGACAGGGAGCATGCTGCTCCAGACCATGACGATGATCGTCACAGGACTCGCCATGGGAATCACCGTGGTAGTGGGAGAGCGGATCGGGAGACGTGAGCCGGTGCAGGCCGGCCGCGCCATCGGAAGTGGCATCTGCCTGTTCGGCGTTTGTGCCGTTTTTCTGACGGCAGTGATGGCCGGCGGAGCGGAAACCCTTTCCGTGCTCATGCATGCGCCCGAGGAGGCGCTTTCCCAGACGGCCGCTTATGTGCGGATCTGCGGCGCCGGTTCTGTTTTCATTGTCGCTTACAACGTGCTGGGAGCTGTTTTCCGCGGAATCGGCGACTCTAAAACGCCGCTTTTTACGGTGGCTGTGGCGTGTGTCATCAACATTGCAGGCGATCTTCTGCTGGTGGCCGGTTTCCACATGGGAGCCGCGGGCGCTGCTCTGGCGACGGTGGCGGCCCAGGCCATCAGTGTGCTCCTCTCCTTTGGACTCATCCGGAAAAAGACGCTGCCCTTTGTATTTTCCAGGGAATTCATCCGCTTTGACAGGCGGTATGTGGTTCTGGAACTGAAGGTCGGCATCCCGGTGGCGCTCCAGGAGTTTTTGGTGGGCATTTCCTTCCTGGTGATCCAGATGATCGTGAACTCCTTCGGCGTTGTCTTCTCGGCAGGCGTCGGCGTGGGCGAGAAGGTGTGCAGCTTTATCATGCTGGTGCCGTCGGCCTACATGCAGTCCATGTCAGCCTTTGTGGCTCAGAACATGGGCGCCAGGAATCCGGGGCGGGCGAAACGGGCTCTTGGCTGCGGGATTGCAACCTCCCTGGCCGCCGGTGTCGTCATGGGATATCTTTCATTCTTCCACGGAGACATGCTGGCGTCCATCTTCTCAAAGGATTCCGCAGTTATAGAAGCCGCCCACAGCTATTTAAAGGCCTATGCCATCGACTGTCTCCTGACGCCGTTTCTGTTCTGTTTTACCGGATATTATAACGGCCGGGAAAAGACCATGTTTGTCATGGCGCAGGGAATCATTGGGGCATTTCTCGTGCGAATCCCTGTGGTTTATCTGATCAGCAGGATCCCCGGTGCAAGCCTGTTCCAGATTGGCCTTGGGACACCGGCATCCTCCCTCGTCCAGATTACGCTCTGCTTTATCATGTTCTTCCTGTTAGAAAAGCGGGAAAAGACCTGTTAAGGACATGCCGGAACCGGCGTTTCTTCAAAGTCTTACAATACCTTTAATTTTTGTGAAACATATGGCTAGAAAGCGAATTTTGCTGTATATTGTAGAAAGAGACGTTTGACAGAAGGTTCATGGACAAAACAGGAGGTTCTATGGGGAAGGAAGAAGAGGAGCGCCAGCTTCGCAGGGAATTAAGGCGGATTGAGAGGAAAAAGCAGGAGCGGTTCCGGCAGCTTCTGCTGGTTGGGATGTTCGGCATTGCGGCGCTGATCGCGGCGGCGGCCGTCCTTGTGTTTTTAAAAGGAATTTTCTGGAAGGAGCCTGTGGATCCCCATGAGGTGCCGGTGCCGGAATGGGTGACGGAAAATCTTCTGACGCCGAATCCTTATTCCCGGCCGGAAAAGCCCCTGGAGAATGTCCGCGGGATTGTGGTTCACTACGTGGCGAACCCATGCAGTACGGCGAGGGAGAACAGGAACTATTTTGAGAGCTTGAAGGATCAGACGGGAGAAAATGCCACTTCGGTCAGCAGTCATTTTGTCATCGGCCTGGAAGGCGAGGTGGTTCAGTGCGTGCCGTTATATGAGGTGGCTTACGCCTCCAATAACCGAAACAGCGACACGATTTCCATCGAGTGCTGCCACCCGGATGAGACGGGGAAATTTTATGACAGTACATACAAGAGCCTGGTGGATCTGACGGCCTATCTCTGCACGGCGTTTGAGCTGGAGCCGGAGTCGGTGATCCGCCATTATGACGTGACAGGGAAAATCTGCCCCAAGTATTTCGTGGATCACCCGGATGAATGGGAAAAGTTCCATGAGGACGTGGGAACGGCCATGAAGGAGAAGTCCTTTGAAAAGAGGGAAGTGAAAGGGGCAGGAAAATAGATAATTTGCAGAGTCCCGGATCATATTGAAAGGAGAAACACGTTGGCAAAGGTGATATTGCTATGCGGGAAGATCTGCTGCGGTAAGAGTTCCTATGCCGGCCGCATCCGGAAAGAGAATTGCGCGGCAGTTCTGTCTGTTGATGAAATTATGCTTGCAGTCTTTGGACAGGATGCAGGTGAAAAGCATGATGCATACGCAGCGTCCCTGAAAAAATATCTTTTTGCAAAATCAGTGGAGCTGGCGGAAGCCGGAATCAGTGCAATAATGGATCTTGGGCTCTGGACGAGAGAGGAAAGAAGAGAGGCACGGGACTTTTATCATTCCCGGAACATTGTGTGCGAAATACATTATCTGGATATATCAGATGCAGAGTGGAAAAAGCGTATAGAAAAAAGAAACAAGGAAGTGTCTGAAAAGAAGATTTCAGCCTATTATGTGGATGCAGGACTTGTGAAAAAGGTTCAGGAACTGTTTGAGAAGCCAGATAAGGCGGAAATAGACGTATGGGTGAAATGCTGAAAAAGATTTTTCAAAGTACAGGAGGATATCCCCAAATCATGAAACGATTTCAGGGATACCCTCCTGTTTCATTCTGCACGTTCACAGGATGCTTATTACACCTTCAAAAACCACGGCTTCCTCTCCCTGAACACCGTATAATACCGGAATCCGCAGGCGGAGAGCAGCTCGGCAGTCTCCTTAAAATATCCGCCCACCTCTTCCGGCCGGTGAGCATCGGAGCCGACGGTCAGGATTTCGCCGCCCAGCTCCCGGTAGCGGCGGAGAATTTCCTCGTAAGGGTGAGGATGACCGAGGCCGTATTTAAAGCCGGAGGTGTTGCACTCGATCCCTTTTCCACGTTCGATCAGGGCCTTTAAGATATTGTCGATGATGTCCATGTAGTCGGCCGGCCGGTAGTTTTTGTTCTTTTCCGGGCCATAGCGGATCACGCAGTCCAGATGGCCGAGGCAGTCAAAGGCGAAGTCCAGGGCGCGGATACGCGCCAGGGTGGACTCAAAATAGCGGAAATAGGATTCATACTCCGTCCGCCCGTCATAATAGCGGCGGTCAAAAATATCGAAACCGTCGACGAAATGGCTGGAGCCGATGAGATAATCCAGAGAAAGGGTGGGAACAAGCTCCCTTAAATAATCGGCCGTGCGGAGCTGGAGCCCAAGCTCGATGCCGCAGCGCACCGTAAGCTTCCCTTCAAACTGTTTTTTCAGCTCGGCGATCCCGGAAAGATAGGCCGGGATGTCGAGATTAAAATCAATGTGAGTCATGTGGCCCGTCCCGTAATCGTGGTGATCGGTGATGCACAGCTCTTCCATTCCAAGATTTAAGGCTGCCTGGGCCTGTCCGGCCGGCAGTGCCTTGGAATCGCCGGAAAACGAGGTATGGACATGGTAGTCAGAAAACATGGCAGATCCTCCTTAAAGCCTCAGTAAATTACGGGACATCTCCCGCATCGCCGTCCCAGATGAGCCCCTGCTCCAGATAAAACCGCTTGGCGCCGGGATGGAGCGGGATCGGCAGGGCGGAACAGAGGAAGCCGTTCCGGTCCAGGGACGAAAAGGCGCCGTGGGCCTCTTTTAATTCCGGAATCCCCGAATAGAGGATGGAAGTCAGCTCATGGACGAGCTCCTCGCTCATGTCAGCGTTCACACAGAGCAGGCATTTGATGCCGAAGGTGGCGACATCCTCGTCCTGCCCTTCGTAGGTTCCGGCCGGGATGACATCGCGGTAGTAGAAGGAATTGGAGGAAAGGATTTCTTCCAGCTCCTCGTCCGTATATTTTAATACCGTACATGGTACCTCCGCCGCCAGCTCTGCCATCCCGTTGACAGGGATGCCGGCAAACCCATGGACGGCATCAAGCGTGCCGTTTTTTACATCTTCAGAGCCGGAACCAAGGCCGCAGTTTAAAAGCTCAGAGTTCTGGCCGGTAATTCCGACAGTATCCAAAACGATTTTGGCGGAAAGCTCCGTGGTGGAATCCTGGGGGCCGATGCCGATCCGTTTCCCACGAAGGTCATGCACCCAGGCAAGATCCGACGAGGACAGGGAAATCCAGTTGGAAAGGCTCGGATATACAGCCGCCACGACACGCAGGTTTTCAGCCGGCGCGCCGGAAAACTCCCCCTCGCCGTGTGCGGCCGCGTAGGCCGTATCGCCGCTTACGAGCCCCAGGTCGATGGTGCGGTTCTCCAGGGCCCTCACGTTGTCGGCGGAGCCGTGGGAGGCGCTCAAATTCACTTTGATCTGGCTGTCTGTGCCGCCGATGAGATCAGCGATGGCCTTTCCGACCGGGTACATGGTTCCGCCGCTGTCGGCCGTCCCGATGGTGAGGACACGGAGTTCTCCGGAATTTTTCTCCGGCGGGCCGTTTTGCCCGGAGGAAACGGCAGAACAGGCGCCTGAAAACAGGCAGGCCAGAGTCAGAAGAAGTACAGCAGTTCCTTTATATTTTTTCATGATGTCCCATCCCGTATGTGGTTTTCGTATTATCAGATCGTTATAACTATAACACAAAACAGTGCTGTCCTTCAACTGGAAACATGCATAAAAAAAATCCGCCGGCTCTTGGGGGAAAACCGGCGGATATGTAAAGGATAAGGGGGTATTTGACTGTTTTTAAGCTCTGAACAATCCTCCGAACAGGGAAAGGAAGATCGGATTGTAAATATCGTCGATGATAACGGCGAAGGATGGATACAGAACCCATGCAATCGTGTGCCATCCGTACTGATCCATCAGGGCTTTCTCGTTTGCTACGGCGTTGGAACCGGAACCGCAGCCCCAACCGATGTTGCCGGCGGTCATAACGGCTGCGCCGTAATCGCGTCCGAACATGTTGAAGGATACGAAAATACCGAAGATGGCAATGAAGATTGCCTGTGCCAGAAGGATGATTCCCATCTGACCTGCCAGCGGTGCAAGGGCAACGAAGTCTGTGGTCATAAGGACAAGTGCCAGGTAAAGCTCCAGGAACATGTGCTCGATGGCTTCTACTTCCGGAACATAGAATTTAATTCCGGCAGCTTCCATGACGTTGCGGGCGATGGCGCCGGCGAACAGACAGCCGATGAATTTCGGCATCTCGATCATCGGGATGTTGTCAAGCAGGCAGTAGATCGGCATGCCGAGTGCTGCGATTAAAAGGGTCATGGCGAACATCATGATCATGTTGGTGTTGTTTAACTCGATGACCTTTCCGGTTGCCTGTGCTTCCGGTTTGTCGTTGGGATCAGACTTTAAACCGTGCTTTGCGATCAGGAAAGCAGCAACCGGGCCGCCGATTAAGGAACCCATGACGTTTCCGAGAGTACCTGCGGCAACGCCGACGCTTGTGGCATTGGCTGCGCCCCATTCCTCAAAGATCGGGCCGAAGGCAGAAGCCGTTCCGACGCCGCCGGACATGGAAGCGGAGGAACACTGGAGAGCCAGAAGCGGGTTCATGCCGATCACCTGGGCGATGGCGATACCGAGGATGTTCTGGCAGGTAATCAGGATACATGCCGCAAGGGCGATCATGACGCAGAGCTTGCCGCCTGCATGGCGCAGCATCTTGGCACTGAAGCCGAAGCCGACGCAGAGGAAGAAGATATTCTGTGTCAGGTCTTTCATCAGGGTGGCATCAAAGGTAATGCTTAAGGTGCCGGAAGCCTTGATGATGGAAATAATAATGGAAAAAATGATACCGGAAACAACGGGAGCCGGGATTGCGTATTTGCGCAGGGCTGCGGAACGGGCGACAATGGCGCGGCCGCAGAAAATAACGATGGCTGCAAACCCCAGCGTACAGAGATACTCGAACTTGAATGATGCGATGGCACCATCTGCGGCAGGAGTAAATGTACCGAAATAGCTGATGATATTCTCCATAGAAACATCCTCCAATCTTTTTTGGGATCAACAATCCCTTTGCCGCAGCCGGAGAAGGAAGATCCCGGGCGTCATGGCCTGCGGCGTGAGATTGTTAAAAAACTATGAAAAAAGCATAAAATAAATCTCGGAGGATGTCAATTTTAGTAAGTAATGACGGGTTTTTGTAACTTTAGTAAAAAGAATGGAGAAAAGAGCGTCAGCCCTCGCCGTACCGGTAGCGGATCGAGGGACGGCCGCCGGTGTTGTAGTCGATGATGCTGATGATTTCGCCGGTGTCTACCATATAGTTGACGTAGCGGCGGATGGTGATCCGGGACAGGTGGATCTGTTCGGCGATCTGCTCGCTTGTAAAATAGGAGTCCCGGTGTTCCTTTAAAAAGCTCTGGATCAGGGCCAGGGTCGATTCGTTTAAGCCCTTTGCGAGGCGCGCAGGCGCATTCTGGGCGCCGGCAGGATGGGCCAGGAGCTGGTCAATGGAATCCTGGTTTAAGTGCGCCTGTTTCTTTTCCAGATATTCCATGGTGTCGGAAAACTTGTCGAGGGCCGCCTTGAATCTGGAAAATTCAAAGGGCTTTACGAGATAGTCGATGACGCCGCGGCTGATAAGGGAGCGGACGATGTCCGTGTCGTTGGCGGAAGTCACCATGATGATGGACGGGGCCTGTCCCATGCCGTGAAGGCGGTCGATGAACTCAGCGCCGTTCATGAGCGGCGTGTAATAGTCCAGGATGATCAGGTCAGCCGTGTGCTTTTTCAAATATTCCAGGGCTTCCGTGCCGTTTTTAAAGACCTTGTCGACGCGGAACGACGGACAGACCTCCGTGTACTGGCGGTTGATGGCGGCCACCATCGGGTCGTCCTCGATGATTATGACGTGATACATGAATCGTTCTCCTTCCTGACGAATGTGAGGGTGAAGAAGGTGCCTTCGCCTTCTTCGGTGTCAATGGAGATTTCCCCGCCGTATTCCTCAATGATCTGATGGATCAGGAACAGGCCGGTGCCGCGCCCGGCGCCTTTGGAGGAAACGCCTTTTTCATAGATATGTTCAAGAAGCTCCGGCGGGATGCCGCGCCCCGTGTCCTCGCAGGTGATGATGCTGCACCCGGGGCTTATGTAGACGCCGAGGGTGATTTCGCGCACCTCTTTCTGGCAGGCGGAAAGCTCTTCGATGGCATTTTCTAAGAGGTTTCCCAGGATTGTGATGTAGGAATTGACAGGCATCAGCAGATCCTTTTCGGCGCAGCGGCTGTCATGGCTTACAGAAAGCAGGATCCCAAGCTCCGCCGCATGCATCATCTTCCCGATGACGAGGGCGCAGATATTGGATTCCCTGAGACAGTCGGCCGTCTGGCGGACAGCCTGGCTGGAAACCAGGTTGCTGTTTACAATGAAGGAAATGGCTTTTTCTGTCTCACCGGTCTGGAGATAGCCGAGAATCACATGGAGCTTATTGAGAAATTCATGGTTGAAGGCCCGCAGGGTGTCCAGCATGCTCTTTGCCCCGGAAAGCTCGTCGGACAGGGCTTCCATCTCCGTCCTGTCGTTTAAAATCATGAGGCTTCCCTGGATGTTGCCCGAGTTTTCAATGGGGATTTCGCTGACAAAGAGCGGGTGCCCGTAGAGTGTATGAGGCATGTGGTAGGAAGCCTCGCCGGTGCGGAGGACAGAGCCGGCCGCCGCAGCCGGGAAAAGCTCGGTAATCAGCCGCCCGCGGAGCCTGGTATTTTCCGGGAAAATCCGCCTTGCCGCATGGTTCGCAAAAAGGATTTTTCCCTCCCGGTCCGCGGCAATCAGGCCTTCCTCCAGGGTATTTAAGACGTCGCTCTGCTTTAAGTACAAATCGAGAAGCTCTTCCGGCTGATGGCCCATGAGCGAGGACTGGAGGAGCCGGACGATACCATGGGACAAAAGGACGCTGACCGGGATCATGGCGCAGAGAATCAGCGCGTAGGGGAGAAGCAGCATCCTGGCCTGTTCTGAGATATAGGAAGTAAAGACGGAGGCGATGACGAAGCCCACGATAGTACCGTCCTGGTCGGTGACGGCATGGAAGGCCCGGCGCTGTGTGCCCCGGGTGCCGAAGCCTGTGGTAATGTAGGGCTCGCTTCCGGCCAGAATGTCATCCTGTTCGCCCTCCACGTAGGTTTCACCGCTTTCCTGCCGGTTCGTATGGTAAAAACGAAGGCCGTTGGCATCGTAGACGGCTAACACGTTGATGTCGGGGAAATACTGATGGATGGCGTCCAGCTCCCGGATGGCCGCCGGATAGGGATAGCCGTCCTTTAACATGGCCGTCACCTGTTCCATGGAGGCCACGTACGCAGCGATGCTGCTGATGTTTTTGTCAAGCTCACGCTTCTGACGCGTCAGTGCAAAGGTCAGGGTCACGCCGAGGGAAAGGGTGAGGAGCGATAGGGAGATGGAGAGAAAGCCGAAAAAAATCTGTTTTTCAAGGGAAAGGCTTCGGATTTTCTGAAGCATGGCGCACCTCCGGGAAGTTTCGTTTTCATCTTCATCAGTATAATGAAAAATGAAGGAAGTTGCAACCGGGAAATCGGAAAGCCAGCCGTCCCGGTGAATAGAAAACGGACTTTCGGCGCATATTTTTCCATGTCGGGGGCCAGGGGGCGGAAAAACATCGGAAAAACAGGAAAAACCGCGGTCACTTTGTAAAAAAGGACTTGCTATTTCCGGAAATATTAGGTACAATAAAACGTAGGTTGATTATAATTTAACAATCACATATATTTTTTAGGAGGAATGAAAGAATGGCAGTTAAGGTAGCAATTAACGGTTTCGGACGTATCGGACGTCTCGCTTTCAGACAGATGTTCCAGGCAGAGGGCTATGAGGTAGTGGCAATCAACGACCTTACCAATCCGGCCATGTTAGCCCATCTTTTAAAGTATGACTCTTCCCAGGGCAGATACGCTCTTGCAGATACCGTATCCGCAGGTGAGGATTCCATCACCGTAAACGGACAGACCATCAAGATCTACGCAGAGGCAGACGCTTCCAAGCTTCCGTGGGGCGAGATCGGCGTAGACGTTGTTTTAGAGTGTACAGGCTTCTATACCTCCAAGACAAAGGCTGAGGCTCACATCAAAGCCGGCGCCAAGAAGGTTGTTATTTCCGCTCCGGCAGGAAATGACCTTCCGACTATCGTATTCAGCGTAAATGAGAACACCCTGACAAAAGAGGACACCATCATTTCCGCTGCTTCCTGTACGACAAACTGCCTGGCTCCGATGGCAAAGGCATTAAATGACTATGCCCCGATCCAGTCCGGCATCATGTCCACGATCCACGCTTACACCGGCGACCAGATGGTTTTAGACGGCCCGCACAGAAAAGGCGACTTCAGACGTGCCCGCGCTGCCGCTGTCAATATCGTTCCCAACTCCACAGGCGCTGCCAAGGCTATCGGCCTTGTTATTCCGGAGTTAAACGGCAAGTTAATCGGCTCCGCACAGCGTGTTCCGGTTCCGACCGGCTCCACCACGATCCTTGTTGCCGTTGTTAAGGGCAAGGACGTTACGAAGGAAGGCATCAACGCCGCTATGAAGGCAGCCGCTTCCGCTTCCTTTGGCTACAATGAGGAAGAGATCGTTTCCTCCGACGTCATCGGAATGACCTACGGCTCCTTATTCGATGCAACCCAGACCATGGTTTCCAAGGTTGACGAGGACACCTATCAGGTACAGGTTGTTTCCTGGTACGACAACGAGAACTCCTACACAAGCCAGATGGTACGCACCATCAAATACTTTGCAGAGTTAGGTTAATGGCTCATAGTAAGAGGCCGGTCATGGATGGCCGGCCTCTTTTGCAATATTTTTTAAAAGGAGATATGGATCCATGTTAAATAAGAAATCCGTTGACGATATCAATGTAAAGGGAAAACGCGTGCTGGTGCGCTGCGACTTCAACGTACCGTTAAAGGAGGGAAAGATCACCGACGAGAACCGTCTCGTGGCTGCCCTTCCGACCATTAAAAAATTAGTAAACGACGGCGGAAAGATCATCCTCTGCTCCCACCTTGGAAAGCCGAAGGGAGAGCCGAAGCCGGAGCTTTCCCTGGCGCCTGTTGCAAAGAGGCTTTCCGAGCTTCTCGGCCAGGAAGTGAAGTTTGCGGCTGACAACGAGGTAGTCGGCCCCAACGCGAAGGCAGCCGTTGAGGCTATGAAGGACGGCGACGTGATCCTTCTTGAGAACACCCGCTACCGCGCCGAGGAGACGAAGAACGGCGAGGCCTTCAGCAAAGACCTGGCTTCCCTCTGCGACGTATTTGTAAACGATGCCTTCGGTACGGCACACCGTGCCCACTGCTCCAACGTAGGCGTGACCCAGTTCGTAGACACCTCCGTTGTGGGCTACTTAATGCAGAAAGAAATCGACTTCCTCGGAAACGCCGTGGAGAACCCGGTCCGCCCGTTCGTTGCCATCTTAGGCGGCGCAAAGGTAGCCGATAAGTTAAACGTCATTTCCAACCTGCTGGAAAAATGCGACACTTTAATCATCGGCGGCGGCATGGCCTACACCTTCTTAAAGGCACAGGGCAAGGAAGTCGGAACCTCCCTGGTGGACGAAACCAAGCTTGACTACTGCAAGGAAATGATTGCAAAGGCAGAGAGCCTCGGAAAGAAGCTGCTTCTTCCGGTGGACACGGCCGTTGTTGCCGAGTTCCCGAACCCCATCGACGCTCCTGTCGATGCGAAGTACGTTTCCGTTGACGCCATGCCGGCAGACATGATGGGCGTTGATATCGGGCCGGAAACATGCGCCCTTTATGTGGATGCCGTGAAGAACGCGAAGACGGTCGTCTGGAACGGGCCTATGGGTATCTTCGAGAACCCGACGTTAGCAGCCGGCACCATCGCCGTTGCAAAGGCTCTCGCTGAGACGGATGCCACGACGGTTATCGGCGGCGGTGACTCCGCAGCAGCCGTGAACCAGCTTGGCTTCGGCGACAAGATGACGCATATTTCCACCGGCGGCGGCGCTTCCCTTGAGTTCTTAGAGGGCAAGGAGCTTCCGGGCGTGGCAGCAGCCAACGACAAATAGATTGTAAAGAGGGGTAAGGAACATGGCAAGAAGGAAAATCATTGCAGGAAACTGGAAAATGAACATGACGCCGAGCGAGGCCGTGGCTCTGGCTGAGACCTTAAAGCCGCTTGTGGCGACAGAAGAGGCCGACGTAGTCTTCTGCGTGCCGGCCATCGACATCATTCCGGTGGCAGAGGCTGTAAAGGGCACCAACATCGCCGTTGGCGCGGAGAACATGTATTTTGAGGAAAAGGGCGCTTATACGGGCGAAATTTCCCCGAACATGCTGACAGATGCCGGCGTAAAATATGTGATCCTTGGCCATTCCGAGAGACGTGAGTATTTCGCGGAGACTGACGAGACGGTCAACAAGAAGGTTTTAAAGGCCTTCGAGCACGGCCTGATCCCGATCATCTGCTGCGGCGAGACTCTGACCCAGAGGGAACAGGGCATCACCATCGACTGGGTGCGCAAGCAGGTGAAGATTGCCTTCCAGAACGTGACGGCAGACCAGGCAAAGCAGGCGGTCATCGCCTACGAGCCGATCTGGGCCATCGGAACAGGAAAGACTGCCACGACGGCGCAGGCAGAGGAAGTCTGCGGCGCCATCCGTGCCTGCATCGGCGAGATCTACGATGAAGCCACGAAGGAAGCCATCCGCATCCAGTACGGCGGCTCCGTAAACGCAGGCAATGCGGCCGAACTGTTCGCTGAGCCGGACATCGACGGCGGCCTTGTGGGCGGCGCGTCCTTAAAGGCTGAGTTCGGAAATATCGTCAATTATAATAAGTAAGAACAGGTTCAGAGGAAAGACGCCCTGCGGCCATGGCCCCGGGCGTCTTTTTAGACGGAGGAGAGGTTTTATGGAGTATCAAAGATTTGGAAATACGATGTTCGTGCGGATTGACCGGGGAGAGGAAATTTTAGAGGAAATGAAAAAGGCGGCCGAGGCGGAACATGTGAAGCTGGCGACGGTGAGCGCCCTGGGCGCTTTAAGCTCCATGGCTGTCGGCGTCTATGACGTGGAGAAAAAGCAGTATTTCGGGAACGAGTTTTCCGGGGCCCTTGAGATTGTGTCCTTAACAGGCACCATCACCACCATGAACGGCGAATATTACAGCCACATCCATCTGGCGGCCGCAGACGATAAGGGGAACGTGTTCGGCGGCCACATGAACAAGGGGATTGTGAGCGCCACCTGCGAGATGGTGATTACGGTCATTGACGGCACCGTGGAGAGGGAAAAGGACGATGTGACCGGGCTTAATCTTTTTAAATTTTTGTAGTCGGCCAGGCTTCTTGACAAGGGGGCATCTTTACGCTATAATACGTTGAATGTATCATAAGGGGCAGTATGCCCCCAGAATTAAAGGAAGGTAAGACGTCATGGCAGATAAGAAGCATATTTTGACTTACGCAGGACTTAAAAAGTACGAAGAAGAACTTCAGGATCTGAAGGTAAACCGCCGTAAGGAAGTTGCCCAGAAAATCAAGGAAGCGAGAGAGCAGGGCGACTTATCCGAGAACGCAGAGTATGACGCTGCGAAAGATGAACAGAGAGATATCGAGGCCAGGATTGAGGAGCTGGAGAAGCTTCTTAAGAACGCCGAGGTTGTAGTAGAGGATGAAATTGAGTTAGACAAGATCAGCATCGGCTGCCAGGTGAAGGTATATGACCTGGAATTTGATGAGGAGATCGAGTTCCGTCTCGTGGGTTCCACGGAGGCCAACAGCCTTCAGAACAAGATTTCCAACGAGTCCCCGGTGGGCCATGCGCTGCTTGGCAGAAAGGTCGGAGACGTTGTGGACGTGGAGACCCAGGCAGGCGTGATCCAGTACCGGGTTCTGGATATCAAGAGAGTCGACTAATTTACCGATAGTGAGGAGAGAAAAAAGTGGCAGAACAGCAGAATCAGAAGGGAAATCATCAGGAGCCGGACTTAAACCAGCTCCTTAAGGTGCGCCGTGAAAAGCTGGCGGAGCTCCAGGCTGACGGCCGGGATCCGTTTCAGATCACGAAGTATGATGTGACGGCGCACAGCATGGACATCAAGGAGCAGTATGCGGAGTTTGAGGGAAAAGAAGTTTCCATCGCAGGCCGCATGATGTCCAAACGTGTCATGGGAAAGGCATCTTTCTGCAATGTGCAGGATTTAAAGGGAAATATCCAGTGCTATGTTTCCAGGGATGACCTGGGTGAAGATGCCTATAAGGATTTTAAGAAGTTAGATATCGGCGATATCGTTGGAATCCGCGGCATCGTGTTCACGACGAAGATGGGCGAGATCTCTGTCCATGCCCATTCCGTGACCCTGCTTTCCAAGAGCCTTCAGATTCTGCCGGAGAAATACCACGGCCTTACGAATACGGATGTGCGCTACCGCCAGAGATATACGGATTTAATCATGAATGAGGACGTGAAGAAGACCTTCGTCATGCGTTCCAGGATCATCAGCTGCATCCGCAGGTACCTGGACGGCCTGGGATTTTTGGAGGTGGAGACGCCGATGCTCGTGGCAAATGCAGGCGGCGCGGCGGCGAGGCCATTCTCGACTCACTACAATGCGCTGGACGAGGATGTGAAGCTGCGCATTTCTCTGGAGCTTTACTTAAAGAGGCTGATTGTCGGCGGTATGGAGCGGGTCTATGAGATCGGGCGCGTGTTCCGCAACGAAGGCCTCGACACGAGACATAATCCGGAGTTTACGCTGATGGAGTTATACCAGGCGTACACCGACTACCACGGCATGATGGATCTGACGGAGAACATGTTCCGCCATGTTGCCATGGAGGTCTGCAAGACGACGGAAATTCCTTACGCCGATGCGGTGATCGACCTTGGAAAGCCTTTCGAGCGGCTTACCATGGTGGACGCCATCAAGAAATATACGGGCATCGACTTTGACGAGGTTAAGACGACCGAGGAAGCGAAGAAGTTAGCTGATGAAAAGGGCGTCAAGTATGAGAAGCGCCATGTCCGCGGCGATATTATCAACCTGTTCTTCGAGGAGTTCGTGGAAGAGCACCTGATCCAGCCGACGTTTATCATGGATCACCCGGTGGAGGTTTCCCCGCTCACGAAGAGGAAGCCGGATAAGCCGGAGTACGTGGAGCGGTTCGAGCTTTTCATCTACGGCCGTGAGATGTGCAACGCTTATTCCGAGTTAAACGATCCGATTGACCAGAGAGAGCGTTTTAAGGCCCAGGAGGCAGCCCTCGCCGCAGGTGATGAGGAAGCAAATACGACGGATGAGGACTTCATGAACGCCCTGGAGATCGGCATGCCTCCGACTGGCGGGATTGGGTATGGGATTGACCGGCTTGTGATGCTGCTTACAAATTCGCCGGCGATCCGGGATGTATTGCTGTTTCCGACAATGAAGTCGTTGGACGCGAAGAAGAGCGATGGGAAGGCGGAAAAAGCAGTGGCAGAAACGGCTTCCGCAACGCCGGCGCCGGCCGCAAGCGTGTCCGCGTCAGGCGTACAGCTTGACCTTTCCAAGGTGAAGATCGAGCCGTTGTTTGAAGACTTTGTGGATTTTGAGACCTTTGCCAAGTCGGATTTCCGCGTGGTGAAGATCGAAGCCTGCGAGGCCGTTCCGAAGTCCAAAAAGCTTCTTAAGTTTACGTTAAACGACGGAAGCGACAGGAAACGGACGATTTTAAGCGGTATCCATGAGTATTACGAGCCGGAGGAGCTGGTTGGGAAGACCTGCGTGGCGATTACCAACCTGCCGACGCGAGTGATGATGGGAGTGCCGTCTGAAGGAATGCTGATTTCCGCCGTGTACGAGTATGACGGACGGGAAGGACTGAATCTGCTGATGTTAGATGATGTGATTCCGGCGGGGGCGAAGCTTTATTAGAAGGAAATTCGTCTGATCTTATTCGTAAGATTTTGTACCAATTTGAAAAAAATCCGTAGGCTTATGAAAACGATTCTGTTTGAAAATGAGTAAGTCGGGAGTGGAGAAGAAATTCAGCCAGATACTGCTGTGGGAAACCGGCGGTATCTGGCTGTTTTTTGTTACACAAGCCTGGTAAGCGGCGTCATACTTGCTTTCAGGGAGCAGAGATTGAATTGCCGGATCTCAGGGAGTATCTTGAAATTGCTATTCACTGAGCAAGGTGTTTAAAAAGGCGGTGAGTGCGCTGCGCTGTTCGGGGTTTAACCGATAGACAGCCGCTAACAGCGGGTCGGTGGAAAGGGTACTGACGGTTTTTTCATCAAAGAAATCGTGCAGTGAGATGCCTAAAGCCTCGCAGATATAGGAGAGGACTTCAACTTTTCAATCGCTTTGGAAGATATCACAGAGGGCGAGGCGGGATAGAACCTTGCCCTTATTTTTATATCTATGTTTTATAAAATCGTTAGCTGGAAAACATTGAAGAGGGGATGATTGTTGTATATAATAATAGTATAAAGGATTTGGAGAGAATTAAGTGGATAGTGACAGAAAATTGTATCGATAACCTATGAAAGGTTGTAGTAGGAGTGATGACGATGACGACACTTAGAAAGAATGCGATGGATTTGCTGGAACAGATGCCGGAAGACAAATTGTATTTTATCGTACAGATTATGCAGGGCGTAAAGGGACTTTATGGAACAGAGAAGCAGGCTGCGAAAGACCAGGCGTTTGAAATGCTGGAAGGTATCAGAAAAAAGGTTCCTGAACTTGATTATGATAAGGAATTAGAAAATTACAGGGAGGAAAAGTATGGGATTTCGGATATTAGTTGATACCAGTGTCCTCCTGGACTACCTGCTGTGCCGGGAACCTTTCGATTCGGCAGCCAGGAGGATCCTGCTTGCATGTAAGCAGGGTGAGGCAGTAGGCTGTATCGCCGCTCATTCCATATCCAATATGTTTTTATACTGAGGAAGGCATTTTGTGTGGAAGAGCGAAAAAATATCTTGAAAAGTGTGTGCGAGCTGTTTGAAGTAGAGGGAATTGATAAGGAAAAAATCCTGGCTGCATTAGCAGACGAACGGTTTTCTGACTTTGAGGACTGTTTGCAGATGGAGTGTGCAATATCTTTTCAGGCAGATTATATTGTAACAAGAAATATTGACGATTTTCGCGGCAGCAGTATTCCGTGCATAGAACCGGACGAATTTTGTAAGCTGCTTTGACGGTGAGCGAGTAATGAGAACGCTGATTAGCGGATGATTACAGACAGAAACTTCCATAGGACTGTACCAATTCTGTGCCATTTTGTACCAAATGGTGGTACAAATAGGGGAAGACAGGATTAGAGAAATCAAAAAAATTCTGATAATGAAGTCGTTGGGCGCGAAAAAGAGCGATGGAAAAGTGGAAAGGGCAGTGGCAGAAACGGCTTCCGTAACGTCAGTACCGGCTACCAGCGTGCCCGCGTCAGGCGTACAGATTGACCTTTCCAAGGTAAAGATCGAAGCCTGGCGAGGGTACGACAAATTATGAAGTTCTACATGGATCGTGTGAACGATGATTATGAAACTCTGGTCGTTACAAGAAAGGATAATCGGAATGTTGTCATGATGTCGGAAGAAGCCTACAATAATTTGATGGAAAACCTTTATGTGATGGGAAGTCAGGCAAATTATGACTGGCTCATGGAGTCGAAAGAACAGTTGGAAAAAGGAATGGCATCCATTCACAGCTTGGTTGAGGCAGACGTGGATGAATAAAGTATTTACGGATAATGGCTGGAAAGATTGTGTGTACTGTCTGACGAAGGACCGAAAAACTTTGAAAAAAATCAACCAGCTGCTTGACGATATCTCAAGAAACGGAAAGGAAGGAATTGGAAAACCGGAGCCGTTGGTTGGAAATTTGTCTGGTTATTGGAGCCGGCGAATCAATGACAAAGAACGTCTGATTTATAAAATTGATGAATCGAATATTTATATTCTGGCGTGCAGGTATCACTATTCTGATTCATAAAAAGTATGCTGGGGTAGAAATATGTTTCATGGAGAATAAGACTATTTGGATTAGGGCATATCTGATTCAAGTGGTTTTTTCTGCTTTTACGATATGGCGTTGAAAAATTTCTGATTTCTGAAAAAATTGTAAGTGCCTTCGACATGGAAAACAGGGGTTTGCTAAACGGGAGATGGAAGGAGAGAAGTTTGATGAGGCAAAACTATGTAAAGGCGTGTATCCAGTCTGTCATTCTTTCGTTTTCCAGTTCAGTTCCGGCGATGGCCGGCTGGGAGCAGGATAACGGCTCTTATCGGTATTGACAGGAAGATGGGAAATACGCGGTTTCTCAATGGGTACTGGATGAGGGCGTTTATTATTACCTGGATTCCAATGGCAGGATGCTTGCGGATACCACAACACCGGACGGGTATCTGGTGGCGTCAGACGGAAGTTGGGTGCAGGAAAAACAGGCGTTGGGTGGATAAGTAAGGACGCCTTATGACAACCAGCCATATTATTTTAAAGAAAAAGATAAATGATAAATATATTCAACATCCCTACTCCATCTTGACAAACCTCTCCCCATAGATGTATTATAAAATTGTTATATATCACTGTTACATGGAGGCTGCCATGGAAGAGAAATCACCCGACACATTAGAAAGGATTCAGCAGGCCGCGCTCGACGAGTTTTCGGAGAAGGGCTTCCTCGGCGCGTCCCTGCGGCAGATCGTAAAGCATGCGGGAGTAACAACCGGCGCCTTTTACGGTTATTTTTCCAGCAAGGAAGCCCTGTTCGCCTCCATTGTAGAGCCGCACGCCGCCGCCCTCATGGGAAAATTCATGGAGGCGCACACGACCTTTGCCGAACTGCCGGAGGAAGAGCAGCCGTCGCATATGGGCGTGGAGTCGGGCGCCTGCATTCACTGGATGGTGGACTATATCTGCGGACACCGGGAGCCGGTGAAGCTGCTTTTGTGCGGAGCTGAGGGTACCGGCTATGAGCATTTCGTTCACAACATGGTGGAGGTGGAAGTGGAGAGCACGCTCAAATACATGGAGACGCTCCGCCGCCTGGGACATGAGATCCCAAACCTCAGCGAATCCCTGTGCCATATCATTGCTAGTGGCATGCTCAACGGTCTTTTTGAAATCGTAATTCACGATATGCCGCGGGAGCAGGCGATGAAGGACGTGGAACAGCTCAGGGAATTTTACACGGCCGGCTGGATGAAGCTCATGGAGCCGTGACAGAAAACGGTGAGGCCGCCCCGCTTCTCAGGCAGGGCGGCTGCGGGTTTTGCACGCAATTTTTTTTGCCTATAAGTTAGCTAAAACTAACTAAAAATATTTTAAGGAGGTAACTCGGATGAAAAAAGAAAAAAAGAGCGATGCGGCAGTCCTGCTAGCATATGCAGGGAGCCGAAGAGGTCTGACCTTTCTGGGGCTGGCGCTGTCGGCAGTCTCCATGCTTTTCAGCATGGCGCCGTATCTCTGCATCTGGCTGGCGGCCAGAGATCTGATCGCCGCAGCGCCGGAGTGGACGAAGGCGCAGAATGTCACCAGATACGGCTGGCTGGCTTTTGCCTTTGCGGTGGGCGGCATTCTCATCTATTTCGCCGGACTGATGTGCACGCATCTGGCGGCCTTCCGCACTGCGTCCAACATCCGGAAGCAGGGCATCGCCCATGTGATGAAGGCGCCCCTGGGATTTTTCGATGCCAATGCGTCCGGCTTAATCCGCGGCCGTCTCGATGCGGCGGCGGCCGACACGGAGACGCTGTTGGCCCACAACCTGGCGGACATTGTGGGCACCATTGTCCTGTTTCTGGCCATGCTGGTGATGATGCTGGTGTTTGACTGGCGTATGGGGGCGGCCTGCCTTCTGGCGGCAGTGATCTCGGTGATTGCCATGTTCTCCATGATGGGCGGGAAAAACGCCGGTATCATGGCAGAATACCAGGCAGCCCAGGACCGCATGACAAAAGCCGGAACGGAATATGTCCGCGGCATCCCGGTGGTGAAGATTTTCCAGCAGACGGTGTATTCCTTCCGGGCGTTCAAGCAGGCCATCGACGAGTACAGCGCCAAAGCCGGGCATTACCAGGGGGCCGTGTGCCGGATCCCCCAGTCGGTCAACCTGACGTTTACGGAAGGCGCCTTTGTATTTTTGGTTCCGGCGGCGCTGTTTCTTGCCCCCGGCGCGCGGGCGGACGGGAGGTTTGCAGGCTTTGCTGCGGATTTTGCCTTTTATGCGGTGTTTTCCTCCATTATTTCCACCGCCCTTGCAAAAATCATGTTTGTCGCTTCCGGAATGATGCTGGCAGGCACGGCATTGGGACGGATTAACCAGGTGATGTGCGCGCCTGTCCTTGAAAAGCCGGAAAACCCGCAGGTGCCCAGGGACAACCGGGTGGAGTTTAAGGATGTGAGCTTCACATACGACGGCGCACAGGTTCCGGCCCTTTCCCATGTTTCCTTTACAGCCGAGCCGGGGCAGACCGTGGCGCTAGTGGGGCCGTCCGGCGGCGGAAAGACGACGGCAGCCAGCCTGATTCCAAGGTTCTGGGATGTGACGTCAGGTGCGGTGGAGGTCGGCGGCGTCAATGTAAAGCAGATAGATCCCCATGTCCTCATGGATCAGGTGGCCTTCGTGTTCCAGAATAACCGCCTGTTTAAGACGTCGATCCTGGAAAATGTCCGGGCTGCACGGCCGGAGGCGACAAGAGAACAGGTACAGGACGCGCTCATGGCCGCCCAGTGCGGGGATATCCTGGAAAAGCTGCCGGAGGGGCTCGATACGCAGATCGGCACCGAAGGGACGTACCTCTCCGGCGGTGAACAGCAGAGGATCGCCCTGGCGCGGGCAATTTTAAAGGATGCGCCCATCATCGTCCTTGACGAGGCCACGGCCTTTGCAGACCCCGAGAATGAGGTGCTGATCCAGAAGGCTTTCCATGCGCTGACAAAGGGGCGCACGGTACTTATGATTGCCCACCGGCTTTCCACGGTGGTGGGCGCCGATAAGATTGTTGTCCTGGATCAGGGGCGCATCGCCGAGCAGGGGACACACGAAGAGCTTGCGGCCGCGGGCGGGCTGTATGCCAGGATGTGGGCCGACTATAACCAGGCTGTCCGGTGGAAAATCACAAGCGAAAAGGAGGCGGAGTAAATGTTTGGGAAAGAGTTTAAACGGAAATATGCGCTGACTGACCAGGGACTGAAAAATACGAAGCAGGGCACCTTCTGGACGGTTCTCGTCAATCTGATTACCATGGGCGGCGTCAGCATCCTGTATCTTGTCATGAGCGCTTTCATGGAAACCCTGACGGAGGGAAAGCCGCTTCCCGGCGCAGTCCCTGTAACCGGCGGCGTGCTCTTATTTGTCCTTTTGTCATTTGTGACCCATTACCAGCAGTACAGGGCCACCTACGGTCTGGTGTACGACGAGGTCAGGGCCACGCGCCTCGGGCTGGCGGAGCGGCTTCGCAGGCTTCCTCTCGGCTACTTCGGAAAGCGGGATCTGGCAGACCTGACGGAAACCATCATGGGGGATGTGAACCGCATGGAGCACGTCTGGTCGCATGTACTGGGGTATCTGTACGGCGCATACATTTCCACGGCTGTCATCGCCGTCTGCCTGCTTTTTTATGACTGGAGACTGGCCGTCGCCTGCCTGTGGGGCGTGCCGGTGGCCTTCGGCCTGCTGTTCGGCAGCCGGAAAATGGCCGGGCGGAGCGCCGAACGGACAAAAAAGGCGGCCGTCCGCGTCTCCGACGGAATCCAGGAGGCCCTTGAAAATATCCGGGAAATCCGGGCCTCCAACCAGGAGGAACGGTATCTGGAAGCACTGAATAAGAAGATCGACGACCATGAAAGGGTCACGATCCGGGGCGAGCTTGGCACCGGGATTTTCGTCAATGCCGCAAGCGTCATCATGCGCCTCGGCGTGGCGACAACCATCCTTGTGGGCGCAGACTTGATCCTTTCCGGAAGCATTGATTTCATGCTGTTCTTCCTGTTCCTGATGGTAATCACGCGCGTTTACGCACCTTTTGATCAGAGCCTGGCGCTGATTGCGGAAATGTTCGTTTCCCAGGTGTCGGCAGACCGCATGAATGAGATTTATGAAACGCCCATTGCAGAGGGCGCGGACGAGTTCCATCCCCAGGGCCATGACATTGTGTTTGAGCATGTATGCTTTTCCTACGATAAAAAGGAGGTTCTCCATGACGTGAGCTTTACGGCGAAGGAGGGCGAGGTGACGGCCCTGGTGGGCCCCTCCGGCTCGGGAAAAAGTACCTGCGCCCGTCTGGCGGCGAGGCTCTGGGATGTCTCCAAAGGCACCATCAAGGTGGGAGGCGTAGATATTTCCGGGGTGGATCCGGAGGTGCTCCTTCGGGATTATTCCATGGTTTTTCAGGATGTGGTGCTGTTTGACGATACGGTGATGGAAAACATCCGCCTGGGAAAGCACGGCGCCTCGGATGAAGAGGTGCGGGCCGCAGCCAGAGCAGCAAACTGCGACGAATTTGTCCGGCGTCTGCCAAAAGGGTATGATACGCCCATCGGGGAAAACGGCGCAAAGCTTTCCGGCGGGGAGCGGCAGCGGATTTCCATCGCAAGGGCGCTTCTTAAGAATGCACCCATTGTCCTTCTCGATGAGGCCACCGCAAGCCTCGATGTGGAGAATGAGACGAAAGTGCAGGGCGCCCTTTCTCGCCTCCTGGCAGGAAAGACCGTGCTGGTGATCGCCCACCGGATGCGGACGGTAGAGGCAGCGGATAAGATTGTTGTCCTGGCAGACGGGAAAGTGGCGGAGGAAGGCTCTCCGGCCGGGCTCATGGAAAAAGGCGGCCTGTACCGCCGGATGGCAGAGCTTCAGAGACAGAGCGCTGAGTGGCGGCTAAAGTAGGAGCTGCTCACGAGACAGCCGGAGAAGCCCGTGGGACTTTGGTTTAGCCGGCGTATTCGGAAGAAAAAACCAGAGGGATCCGATTCAGGAATTCCTGGGCCGCAGGCGTCATGTCGTGGATGTCGTTTGCGAATACGCCGATATCAAAGGAAATTTCCGGCGCGACGGGATATTTTTGATACCCGGCGGCCAGGGTATCCATCGTATATTCGGACAGGATACCGATTCCGACGCCGTCTAAGACCATCTGGACGGCCGTTTCCGCCGTCTGCACCAGGAGAATCTGTTCCGATGGAAGCGGACGGCGGAGCTGTTCCTGGATCGTGTCATAAGCCGGCCGGTTGATAATCAGAAGATCCGGCGGGGCGTTTAAATCCACCGCAGACAGGCCGGGATATTCCCCCGGCAGCATGGCGGCTATGCGGTCGCGGCGCAGCGGGATGGCGTCGAACCGCCCGAAAGGGGAACAGGAGACGGCAAAATCCACGTCGTGCTCTTCGGTCATGCGGAAAATATCCTTTGGCGTGCCCTCCCGGATTTCAACGGTTACGCCTGGGAAGGCGCTGCGGTATTCCTTCAGCGCTTTCGAGAGGACAGTCGACACGAGGGACGTCAGAGCGGCAATCCGCAGGCGGCCTTCGATCAGATGATTTGCCTTGTAGGCCGTCTGAAAAATCCGGTTGTCCAGATCCTCCATCTGCTTTGCCAGAAGCAGAATTTTTTCTCCCGCATCGGTCAAAAGCAGGCCATTCCTTTTGTCGCGGTAGAACAGCCGGACGTCCAGCTCCGCCTCCAGCTTTGCAATGGCGTTGCTGACGGCCGGCTGTGTGACGTACAGGGCTCTGGCTGCCTGGGTAATGCTCCTGTATTCGGCAGCCCTGAGAAACAGTTCCAGATTTCGATTCATCATCATTTGCTTATCTCCATATCATAAAAAACGAATTTTACTTATGATCTATCTTACCATATAATAAAGGCGGAATCAATGGACAGCCGGGATTCGGATTATGCTGTCCCGGAATTTTTAAGAAAGTAAGGAGAGAAGCAGTCATGAAAACAATTTTTATCACAGGTGCATCCTCCGGCATCGGCCGGGAAACAGCCAGGTATTTTGCAGGCCGCGGCTGGCGTGTGATTGCGGCAGTGAGAAATCCCAGGAAAGCGGAGGAACTGACATCCCTTCCAAACCTGGTTGTCATGCCTTTAGACTTGACGAAGCCGGAGGAGATCCGGGAAACCAGCAGGAAAGCCCTGGCGGAGTACGATGTGGATGTGCTGTTTAATAACGCGGGCTACGGCATGATGGGGCCGTTTGAAATGCTGCCGGATGAGGAGATCCGCCGTCTTTTCGATACGGATGTGATTGGCACAATGCTGGTGACGAAGGAATTCATTCCCCATTTTAAGAAACGGAGAGCCGGCGTTATCCTTACGACGACCTCCCTGGCCGGTATCGTCGCGCTGCCCCGCGACGGCGCTTATGGTGCGGCCAAGCGAGCGCAGCAGGGGATGACAGAATCCTTGTACTATGAGCTGAAGCCCTTCGGCGTCAAGGCAGCGGCCCTGATTCCCGGAGGCACGAAGACCAATTTCCAGACTCCTGTCAATATCCTGGACGGCTATGAGGAGCCGGCGGCCAGACAGAGGGAATATTTACTGGACGGCGGCGCTGAATTTCCGGGGCCCGAAGAAGCCGCAGAGACGGTATGGGAGGCTGTAAACGACGGAAAGGATCAGATCAACTATCCCGCAGACCATGTATGCAGGAAGCTTTACGACCAGTACCAGAGCATGAAGCTGGAGGAGTTTAAGCTTTCCTTTTACAGCCGCATTTTCGGCGGCAGAGAGGAGAAAGCATAAGATTTTAACATTCACTCTTTTCAGGACGCCGCATCTGCAATATACTGTATGTAAAAAGGCAGATGGAAAACAGAGCCTGCATTCCATACCGCCGGATGGGAGGCGCATCAGATGACAGAAATGATCGGTTCAGAAAAAGACCTTGCGGCCATGGTCGAAACGTATGGTTTTCTTCCGCTCCTAAAGAACAGCATCCCAGGATTTTCCGTGGAGGAACATACGCCGCCGGAGCTGTGGTTCGCCGACGGTGTGGACGGCCCCTGGGAATGGAAAGGGCCGGTCATAGCGGAAACCGGCTGTGCCTATGGGAAGTTTTTCAGCGGCAAAGCCGGTTTCATCAGCCGGGAGTGGTTCCTGGATTTTGCCAACTACCGCCGGGACGGTTATGATATGGACGCGCGGTACGAGGATGGCCTCGCCCGCCGCCTGGACAAGGCCGTTTACGATGTCCTGGCAGGCAGCACGTCTCTTTTGTCAAAGGAGTGGAGACGGCTTTCCGGCGTAAAAAAGCGGGGCGAATTCGATGGGATCGTGAGCCGCCTCCAGATGCAGGGCTATGTCACAACGGTGGGCTTTGAATACGCAAAAGACCGGTACGGCAATGCCTACGGATGGGGGATTTCCAGGTACGCGGTTCCTGAGACAGCCTTCGGCCGTGAATTTACGGATCATGTGTACGCCAGAGAGCCGGAGGAATCGGGGCAGAGAATAAAAGCGTATCTGACCTCCCTTCTTCCGCAGGCAGGCCCGGGCCAGATCGAAAAGCTGGCGGGAAAGAGACGATAAGAGGGAAGAAAAAGCAGAGCCAGGTATTAGGCGGAGTCTTATAAGGAGAACAAATTGTATTTGTGATATCCCCCATACCGTTTTTGTTCCCTTATGAAGAAAAAATAGACTGATAAATTTGCTCGTCCACATCTTTGAAAACATTGAAAACAACTTTTGCAGGGCAAGCCGCCTGCCTTTTATAATTTTGGACGGTTTGCACCGCTATCTCTGCCGCCTCACGATTGGGATAATGAAATTCTCCCGTAGAAATACAGCAGAAAGCGATGCTCTGCAAATGGTTTTGTCTGGCTAAATCCATACACGAGCGATAACAGGAGATCAGCGTTTCCCGGTCTTTGGGCGTTGGCTGGTGTCCTACGATTGGCCCCACGGTATGAATCACATAGCCGCAGGGGAGATTATAGGCTTTCGTGATTTTCGCACTTCCTGTCGGTTCGTCATGCCCCTGCCGTTTCATCAGCTTTGCACATTCCAAACGAAGCTGCACACCGGCAAAGCTGTGTATGGCATTATCAATACAGCCGTGGCAGGGATAATAGCACCCTGTCATGCCGCTGTTCGCCGCATTCACAATGGCATCTACCCGCAGCGTTGTAATATCGCCTTTCCACAGGTAAATGCCTTTTTGAACCTCATGCAAGGATTCCAATTCCGTGATTCCCTTACTGGCGATCTCCGCTTGCAGATATTCGTCCTGTATCTGTAAAATCTCCGGGGCGATGGGCTGCGGCGGCCGTACATTCATCAAGGCCCGCAGCAGTTGTTTCTGTTCGCCGTAATCAGAAGGGATGGCGATGCCTGTATATTCCTCCCTTTCTGCCAACAACGCCTGAATGAGAAAAATCAATCGCTCACGGTGCGTCATATGTTACCGCCTCCCTCTAAACAAGACTTTTCAAATATCGTCCGGTCAAACTGTTCTCATTTTCAGCAATTTCTTTCGGCGTACCGGCAGCGACGATCTGCCCGCCGGATTTCCCGCCGCCCGGCCCCATATCAATGACATAATCGGCGTTGGCAATCATATCAAGGTCATGCTCGATTACAATCACTGTTGCGCCATTGTCAATCAGTTTTTGAAACACCTGAATCAGCACCCGCGTGTCCAGGGGGTGCAGGCCGATGGTGGGTTCATCAAAGATGAAAACAGCGTCCTCCTGGGATTTTCCCATTTCGGAGGCAATCTTTAACCGCTGCGCCTCCCCGCCTGATAAAGCAGGGGTGGCCTCCCCTAACGTGAGATAGCCAAGTCCTAAATCGTAAAGCACCTGTAACCGTTCCCGCACTTTTTTGACGCCGGACATCTGATCCAGCGCCTGCTTTACCGTACAGGACATCAGCTCCGGCAGAGAAATTCCTCTACCGGCGTCCGCTTTCTTTGGCAGATAGCGGATTTTCTCCGCCTCTTTTGCATAGCGGGAGCCGCCGCAGTCCGGGCAGACAATTTCTACATCAGGAAGAAACTGAATATCCATCGTGATCTGCCCTGTGCCGTCACAGGTAGGACAATGCAGGAAGCCGGTATTATAGGAAAAATCTCCGGCCTTATACCCAAGCTCTTTTGCTGCCGGAGCAGCGGCAAAAATACGGCGCAGATCATCCAAAACACCGCTGTAAGTGGCAACGGTGGAGCGGATATTGGTTCCGATCGGGGTTGCGTCGATCACATTGACACGCCGGATTCCATCCGCTTGAAGTTCTCTGATATGTTTAGGAAATGCCGCTCCATTGATTTTAGCCTGCAATGCAGGGACAAGGCTTTCTAAAACAAGGGTGGTTTTACCGGAGCCGGACACGCCGGTAACGGCAATCAGCCGCCCCTTTGGAATTTTCAGGTCGAGTGCATGGACAGTATGCAGCGGGTTTGTAGCAAGTGAGATTGTTCCGTTTTCAAAAATCCTGGATTTCTCCGTCTTTTGCTGGACAGATACCCGTTCTTCCCCGGAAAGAAATTTCCCGATCAAAGACTGGGGGTTATGCATGGTTTCATCAATCGTTCCCGTTGATATGACATTTCCGCCATATTCGCCAGCACCGGCTCCCATTTCAATCAGCCAGTCCGCGGCCTTCAATACCCGAATATCGTGATCCACAAGAACAACCGAATTTCCATGGGCAATCAAATCCTGGATCACAGCCAGAAGGCCGTCCACATTGGACGGGTGCAGGCCAATGGAAGGCTCGTCCAAAACATACAGAACGCCCGTTGTCTGATTCCTTACGGCCCTGGCAAGCTGTACCCGCTGACGCTCTCCCGTGGAAAGCGTGGAGCTGGTTCGATCCAGGGTCAGATAGCCAAGTCCCAAATCAAGCAGCCGTCTTGCCGTATTCAAAAACTGGGAGGTAATGCTGCGGGCCATTTCACGGAGGATCTCCGGCATGGTCTCCGGGATTCCCTGTACCCATTTCACAAGGTCGTCTAAGGTCATGGCACAGGCGGAAGGAAGATCAATGCCGCCAAGAAGTGTGGCGCGGGCCTGCTGGTTTAAGCGGGTTCCCTTACACTCCGGGCAAATGTCCTGTTTCAAAAATTTCTCCACCCGTTTCATGCCCTTTTCATCCCTGACTTTTGAAAGGGCATTTTCCACTGTGTAGACGGCATTGAAATAGGTAAAGTCCATTTCGCCCGCCTGATTGCTGCTTTTGGCTTTATAGAGAATGTGCTTTTTTTCTGCCGGACCGTGAAAGACGATCTCCCGTTCTTCCGGCGTCAGTTCGGAAAAAGGAACGTCGGTACGCACGCCCATTGCCCGGCACACATCGGTCATCAAAGACCACATCAGCGAGTTCCAGGGGGCTACCGCGCCTTCATCGATGGAGAGGGTTTCGTCCGGCACCAGCGTGGATTCATCCACCGCCTGTACGATACCCGTTCCGGTGCAGCGGGGACAGGCCCCATCGCTGTTAAAGGAAAAGCTCTCCGCGCTGGGCGGCGGAAAGACTGCCCCGCAGACTGGGCAGGTCATGTCCTTTCCTCTTGCCACATCAGCGGTAGGCTCCACATAATGTCCGTTGGGACAGCGATGACTTCCCAGCCGGGAATACATCAGCCGCAGGCTGTTCAGCAGTTCCGTGGAGGTGCCGAAGGTGCTGCGCACTCCCGGTACAGCGGGCCGCTGGTGCAGGGCAAGGGCGGCGGGAATATTCTCAATGCTGTCGATTTTTGCCTCCGCAGCCTGCGTCATGCGTCTGCGGGTATAGGCGGATAAGGCTTCCAGATAACGGCGGGACCCCTCCGCATACAGGACGCCCAACGCAAGAGAGGATTTGCCGGAACCGGACACACCGGCAACAGCCACCAGCTTTCCAAGGGGAATATTGATGTCTATATTTTTGAGGTTGTGGACATGAGCGCCCCGTACCACAATGGAAGATGGGCTGCCATGACCGTTCAAATCCTTATCCACACTTCTCACCTCCAGCTCCTCCCTGTAATTCAGAGAGTACCCGATCAATGCTCTCGTTGATACAGATTGATTTATGACGGATTTCCCTGGGAGCGGCCGCCTGCCCGAAATTGATACAGGCATAAACGGCGTCCGGCCACTGATAGGTCATCTGCCAAAATGGATATTTGATAATTCCGGGGGTGTTCATTCCCACCCCGATTTCCAAAAATAAAACTTTGCCTTCAGAATGGGATTGCAAAAACTTCGCATACCGGTCCGCCGCTCTGTGCCATCCTTCATCCTGCACAAAGGTATCATCACCCCGGAGGTTCATGGTCATGGGTCTGCCGCAGACTGGACAGCGTGGAACCAACTCCCCAGGAATCGTCTGTTTCCAGTTGGATTGATCCGTGATCTGATAGTCGTCTCCGTACTTTTCCAGGAATCCCTGGGCCACCAGCATTTTCATCATGGTGTCCCGATTGTCGTATGTCTTTTGGTGGCATGGTTTGGAACACTGAAAAAGTCCATAATCGCCCTGTGTGTAGAAAAGCCTGGATTTATCAAAACCAGCCCGTTGAAAGCAGTGGTCTACATTGGTGGTCAGGACAAAGTAATCCTTTCCCTGCAACATACGCAGCAGTTCCTGGTAAACCGGGACTGGAGGCATCACGTAACGGTTGATATAAATAAGGCGGCTGAAATACCCCCAATATTCCTCCAATGTTCCAAATGGGAAAAACACGCCGGAATACATATCGTGAAAGCCATAGGTCTGTTCAAAGTCTGAAAACCAGGTTTTGAACCGCTGGCCGCCATAGGTAAATCCCGCCGCTGAAGAAAAACCGGAACCTGCCCCTACGATCACCGCGTCTGCCATCTGGATTTGCTTTTTTAAGTCTGCGATCTCACGCCTCATAATGGAATCCCTCTCGATTATACGGCTTTCCAAGGGTAAACCAACGGCCAAGCCGCTCGCCAATGACAAAATAATCATTGCTGAAATTGTCCCAGCAGACGGGATGGAGCTTATCAAAATCAAGGGTTTTTCCGTTGTCCTTCAAAACGCGCTGGTCAATGGAAACAATTTTGACGGTTCCCAGGATTCGCAGAGAGATATCGTCCTCCTCCGGGTCGATCCGCAAAAGCTCACATTCCATCGTGACAGGCAGTTCTTCAAAATACGGTGCGTCCACAAGTTCACTTTTCACCGGGGTAAGCCCTGTGCGCGGAACCTTATCCGGGCATTTCTTCCCGGAAACCGTACCCAGATAATCGCATTGCGCCAATGTGTCCTGTGTCACGCAGGACACGGTGAACGCCTTTCGTGTTTTGATATTGCCGGTGGTTTTTCTCACTTTGTAAAGATTCAGTTCCACCACTTCCCAGGTTGCGGTCACGCCCCAGGTCGCCACCATCGCGTTGGGTGTGCCATCATCGTTATACGTTCCAATTAAAAGCATAGGGGTAGGGGTAATGCCTGCCCGCTGTCCTAGATGGATTCTTGCCATATTGGTTCCTCCTGATAACTTCATTTTAACGAGAAAGCGGCATCCACCTTTTTCTTGCAGAGGTGGATACCGTCTGACACATTACTTTTCCTGCGCGGGAGCTACCTTTGCATAACCGTCCCATGCAAACAGGGCCTCTTTGCTATCGTCCGCAAGCATTTTGTCAATCTTGCAGAGATACAGGTTGTGGTCGCCAGCCGTCACCGTCTGCTCTAACGTGACAGCAAACGCAATCCGGCAATCCTCCGGGAAGGAAATGTCGCTTCCGTCCATCGCCTGAAGGGCAATCGGATGTTCTTCCAGCTTGTTTTTGTCGCCGCCGTTAGCGGAGCCATAAGCCATCACCGCGTCTTTGATGCTGGTGCCGGGAGCTGCCAGAACAGCCTTGCCGGTACGCATAATATTGACGCTGCTGTTGGCAGTGGGACGCATAGCAAAGGCCAGCATGGGCGGATTGAAGGACGCATACATGAAGAAGGACACAGGAGCCATGTTCAAAGAGCCGTCTTCCTTCTTTGTGCAGACCAGCATGAGCGGGTCGGGAGAGGTAATTGCTGTCGCCTGTCCGATATTGATTTCTTTCATGGGAATCTTCCTTTCTGTACCTTTTTTCAAGATCGTCTGCCTTGACTTTTCTTGATATACTAATTATACTGTGTCTATAAAGTAATTCAAGTACGCAGATTATTCTGCCTTAGTATGGTACACCGTACCATAAAAAGGAAAGGGTTGGACATGGAAAACGAGATGACTTATCAAGAATATGCGGAAAAGGTGAAACAGGGAATTTTAACCGACGCAGGAAACTGCCCTGTAACGCCTCTTTTGCTGATGTTACAGGGAAAATGGAAATTCCAGATCATTTATGAGCTGTGTATCAAAGACCCCATTCGTTTTGGAGAATTAAAAAAAGCGATTGATGGAATTACGAACACCATGCTCACAACTTCTCTGCGGGAGTTAGAAAAAGATGGTTTGGTTTCCCGTATCCAGTTCAATGAGATACCGCCTCATGTGGAGTATTCGCTGACAGAAAAGGGGAAGGCGCTTCTCCCGATTTTTTATGAAATAACGAAGTGGGGATTTAAGTACATTCCGTGAGACAAAAATGGCAGGCAATGAAAGCTTCCGTAAGATTGCGTATGCTAGGCTGAAGGCCGTTTCCGGTATTCTTGCCTAAAATGCTTGTTGGTGACGCTCTCCGGTCCGCGCAGGACAGACGTCCGCCAGACGTCTTGCATCCCAAACCCCTGAGATCATCGCCGGCGGCGATGGCTGTGCGTTCTGCGAACACTGGGAAATGAATAAATTAACCGAAAAACTCTATGCGAAATGAACTGCTTCCCGTCAAGTAGACAATCAAAAAAATATAATTTTTTTCTGCCAGTAGGTATCACCTGCTGGCAGATTTTTACGCTGCCTGTAAATATTTTTCGTGTTTCTCCATTGGTGTTACTATACCAAGCTTCCTCTGCAAACGTCTGTTGTTATAGTAATTGATATATTTCTCTATCATGACCACCAGTGATTCTCTGTCCATAAATCGTTTACCATAATAACGCTCCCGTTTTAGAATTCCCCAGAATCCTTCCATTGGTCCATTATCGATACACTTTGCTACTCTGGACATGCTCTGCATCATCCCTGCTGCTTCAAGTTTTGCATGAAAGGCTCTATTGGTGTATTGAAAGCCTCTGTCACTGTGAAACATTGGATGTGCATCAGGATTATCTTTGACTGCATCATCAAAGGTATCAAACACTAATGCATTACTATTACTGTCTCCAATACGGTAGGATACGATTCTTCGGTCATACAGGTCAAGAATTGCACTTAAATATACCTTGTGCTTTTCATTTCCGATATAGTAATGAAATTCCGTTACATCGGTCAACCACTTTTCATTCGGAGCTTCTGCCGTAAATTCACGATTCAGGATATTTTCGGCTATGTACTGTGGATTTGCAGCCTGTCTTGTACAGCTATCGTTTGCATATTTAATGGTGGATTTGATACCAAGTTTCCGGCAGATGCGCAAAACACGTTTATCATTTACATCAATGTCATGGTAACGCTCCAACTCATCACGGATTCTGCGATAACCCTTATCAGGTGATTCTATGTGGATTTTTTCTATCAGTTCCGCAATTTTTCGGTTTTCCTGTTCATTCTCTGACATTTCATGGTTCAGCCATTTGTAATAAGCCGCCCTTGAAACACCGCCAATCTTACAAAGCTCCTGTATCGGATAATCGTGTTCTTTCTGTTCTTCTTTGACAGCCTGATAGATATGCTCGTGGCGGATCAGGCTCAGCCCCGCCTCCTTTCGATTTCCTCTAATTTTTTTAAGAATGATAACTCCATTTCTGCACGTTGCCGTTTGGCTTTTTCCAGTTTCAACTCCGCTTGAAGCTTTTCCACCTCTGTAAGAGAATCTTCCGATTTTCTTTTGCCGCGGTTATCCTGTAATGCAGGAACTCCGCCTGTTTCGTATTTGATAGTGTAATTTCGTGCCTGCTGATAGGACACCTTAAAGTTTTCTGATGTTTCAGCATAGTTATGGCCATGGGAAATGCAGTAGGATGCAATTTCCACTCTTTCTTCAAACGTTGTTTTTCTTCCTTTGGTCATAAGACTACATCCTCCTGTTCTGGAAGCCTTCAGTTCCTTATGACCATTATACAGCGCAATCCATTGCCTGAGTGTACGAGTACTGGAAATTTTATATTTTTTACAAATATCACGTAGTGAACCAAGACCAGAAAGATACTCTTGTACGGCAATCTCTTTCTCGGCAGAAGTTCTTTTGGTCCATCCTTTGTTGTAAAAGGTTTCTGAACCCATAGACTGATAATTACGAATCCATTCTTCTAAAGTAGTAGGATGAATTCCTTCGCCTGTTGATACAGATGTAATACTATGTTTAGCTTCCAAAATAAGCTTTACCATTCGTAATTTATCTTCAGCAGAATATTTACGCATAAGAAATGCTCCCTCCTTGATAAACAGTTTTATTATTTCAACTGTCTACCTAGAAGGGAGCATATCAAAAGAGTTCGTACTCGCATAGAGTTTTTGTTTTTTTCGTTTAGCTGGCATAACTCATAATTTCTGTCATGTTTCCTTATGGGCGGCTGCCATTCCTGCCTTCGCCTCTATATCTCAAACACATATCGTTCATAGGCATTGATAACGGCCGTGTCCCCATGATTCCTCTTTCTCGCGGCCGTGGGCGCATAAGACAGGTGGACGTGCCCGTGGATGAAAACGGCCGGGCGGTACTGCTCCATGAGCCGGAGAAAGGCCTTAAAGCCGGTATGGGTCAGGTCTTCTCCGTCTCCTAACCCGTAAGCCGGGGAATGGGCCACGAGCACATCAAACCCCTTCCGGCGCTTTAGCTGGAACCAGAGCCTCCGGACGCGCCGGTTCATCTCCGTCTGGGTAAACTGGAACGGGCCAGGCTTATAGCGCATGGAGCCGCCGAGCCCCAGGAAGCGGACGCCCTGATATTCATAAATCCTGTCCTCAATGGAGATACAGCCGTCCGGCGGCGTCTTTTCATAGCATCCGTCATGGTTTCCATGGACATAGAGCACCGGCCCGGAGAAAAAGGTGGCCAAAAACGACAGGTACTGGGGCGCCAGGTCGCCGCAGGAGATAATCACGTCAATGTCCTTCAGCCTGTCCGGCTCGAAATAGTCCCAGAGCGCCGGGGACTCCACATCTGCAAGTGCCAGTATTTTCATAGGGGCCCGTCCTTTCCCGGGAAGATTCCCTGGGTTTTCATCATCTGCGCCGCCTCGTCTTCCATCTCCTCCTGAGACGGGATCCGTCCGGCTACGTTTTCAGCCAGCCAGTCCATCCGGACGATCTGAAGCGGAGTAAGCGGCTCCTTTTCTGAAATCCGCAGGGCACCGTTCTGGTCGCGGATATCACCGGAAAAAATCTGAAAGCTCCCGTTTACAATCTGTTTTTTCACCATCTCCATGAGCTGCACGGAGCGGGCGGGGATGGTTTTGGAATAGATCACGTCGATGATGCCGGAGGAGATTCCCCACCAGTAGTTGATGGAATCCCCGGCAGCCCCCTGGCTTTCCCGCGCCCAGTTGCCGTTTGCGATAGTCTGCATGATCCGGTGATAAAATTTGCCCCAGTGCCAGATGGAAGAGGCCAGGCTTGCGCCGCCGCAATCCTGGGGGCGGTAGAGCCCGTAGGGTTTTGGGGAATGGGACGGCGCCAACATCTCCGGCCCGGAAATCAGGCTGACTCCGGCGTCTTTTAGCTCCTGTTCGGCGTTCCCTTCTTTGGCAGACGACCAGGCCAAAAGCACCTTGGCATCCGGTGCCACCATCTGCACGCCAAGGGCGAAGGCATTGATGGCCGCCGCTGTCCCGACGAGGGGCATTTCAGCAATATAGCCGATTTTCCCGCAGTCCGTGAGGATTCCGGCCAGCATACCCACCAGGAACTTGGCCTCATAAAGCCGGCCGTAGTATGTCCGCATATGCCCGCTGTACGTGTTTAAAGAACAGTTCAGGATGCGGATGTCCGGATGGCGGATGGATACGCGGATGCTGGCGTCGAGAAAGCGCACGGATGTAGTGAAAATCACCCGGCACCCGTCGGCGATGGCCTGTTCGATGGCTTTTTCCCCTTCGGCATCGGTACGCAGCCCGTCATAGACGCGGGTGGTGATCTGGTCGCCCATCTCGTTTTCCAGATAGAGACGGCCCAGGTCATGGGCATACGTCCAGCCGGAGGAATAGGTGTCGCCGTAATAGAGGAAGCCGACGGTCAGCCGCGGCCGCGGCGCCGGGATCAGCTTTTTAATGAAGGACGTCTCCTTCGGCTTTTCCGGCTGCGTCACCAGCCGTACTGTGCCGCCGGAAGCCATGGATTCAAGCTCCGGCCATAAGAGGGAGATCTCCTTACGGAGCTGATCCATGGACTTTTCCAGCATCCCGTCCCAGCCGTAGATCCCCAGATAGAGGAGGAAGCCGTCCCCCGGCTGGAGAGGGAGCTTTGCGCCGCCTTTTTCCTCATAGATTTTGGAAAAGCGGAGAAAGGCGGACGAGAAGGACAGCCGGTCGTCACGGCTCCACTGGGAGCGGCCTTCCAGTCCGAGCAGCTCACAGAGGCGGGCGAAGCTTCCTTCCCTGGAAAAGTAGATGGTGTTGATGCCGGATACCCGGTAGAAATCCATGTATTCATAATAGATCTTAAGCTCCGGCGTATCGCCCGGCGCAGGGATAATCCTGGTCACGTAGGCAGGCGCACTGACGGCGCCTGTGAACTTTAAGACGCTGATCCGTTTGTTTCCCTCTATAATATAGTAGTAATTCATAAATTCACAGGCGATCACCGGCTCCCGGATGCCAACCTCCAGATGGGAGCGGTAGAGGGAACACCACTTGTCGGCAAATTCGGATTCCTCCGGAAGCAGGGGCATAAAATTCCCGGCAAAGGCGCGGGTGCGGCCGGATGTCCTGGTACCGACGACACGGGAGAGGGGAATTTCCACAAGGCCCAGATCGGTCTCACCGGCGGTTTTGACAAAGGGGAGGATTTCGTCCAGTACCTGAAGATAGGGGTTGCGCCGGGCGTCCATATCCTGACGGTATGCCTTTAGGGCCAGTCTGCGTGCCTGAGAATATTCTGGAATCATAAAAACTCCTTTCTGAGCCGGAATAGGCGTCTCCTAAAGCTCGTCCTGTGAGGATTTTTTTGAGCTGCGCCTGCCGGACTTCGGCAGGGTTCCGTTCTTCTCCCGCCAGTGGTTCGGCGAGATGCCGTATATCGTTTTGAAAGCCCGGGAAAAATGTAGCTGATTGGGATAGCCGCACATTTTTCCCACCTCGCTGACATTCATGTCGGAAAACTTCAAAAGCTCTGCGGCCCGGTTCATGCGGTAGTGCATGAGAAAATGCTGAAGCGTCTGATTGGTGCCCTCGCGGAACAGTTTGCCCAGATAATTGCGGTTTAAGTTGCAGAAGGCGGCAATGTCCTCCACCGTGATGTCGCGGCTGTAATTCTGTTCCACAAAGGAGATGGCCTCTTTAATATAGAAATCTTTCATTTTCCCGGCCGGGCTTGCCTTGGCGGCGGCAGAACACTGGATCAGCCGGTCGAAGAGCAGGTACAGGTGCCCGATCTGATAAATCGGGGACTGGCCGGGATTGTCGACAATATCCATGATCTCGTCCCGGATCAGGGAGGCAAATTCCCGTTTTTTCACGCGGTAGACGGGATGGTCGTAATCTAACCCCGCCATCTCCATAAATTCCATGGCCTTTACGCCGTCAAACTCCACCCAGGCATATTCCCATGGCAGATTCTCATCGGCGTAGTAGGTGTTCACCTGTGAGGGACAGATCAAAAAGCCCTGGCAGGCCTCCAGCCGGTAGAGATGGGTATTGCCGGAAGAATCGTTGGAGCTTAAATAGCCCTTGCCGGAGAAAATAAAATGAAACAGGTAGTGGTTCCGCCTGGCGGGGCCATAAGAGTGCAGCGGTACGCACTGTTCCCATCCGTACTGGAAGATGGTCAGATCAATGTTTTTATCGTTCTGAAATACACCGAATTTATAATTCTTTTCCATAGGCGCCTCCTGATATACCAAAATGATAGCACATTATACAAAATTTGTACAGATATTGTATTTTGGTATATAAATATTTCTCCTGTTCATATCCGCTATTTTGTGTGATTGGTATAATTCATATACACACAGCATTTAATTTCTGTATCAAGTTCACAAAAAGGAGGGAAAGGTGTGAAGAAACTGAAAAAAGCGGCCGTACTGTCGGCAGTATGCGCTGCGGCTCTGGCACTTGGGGGCTGCGGGACAGGCTCTGCGGACGGGAAAACCCATCTCACATTCCAGATCTGGGATGTGGCCCAGAGGGACGGCATGCAGACCATGTGCGACGCCTATACGGAGGCACATCCGGACGTGGAGATCGAGGTTCAGGTTACGAGCTGGAGCGAGTACTGGACAAAGCTTGAAGCTGCGGCCATCTCCAATCAGATGCCGGACATTTTCTGGATGCATACCAACGAAATCCTCAAGTATGCAGACTACGGGAAGATCGCTGATCTGACCGACCTGTACGACGAGACGGATCCCGGGTATTTCTCGGAGCATTTCTCCGAAGTGTCCTTAAAAAACGTCCAGGGCAGCGACGGACGGTATTACGGAGTGCCGAAGGACAAGGACACGGTCGGCCTTGTGTACAACAAGGAGATGTTCGATGCAGCCGGAGTGGCGTACCCGGATGAGAGCTGGACCTGGGACGACCTTTGTGAGGCATCTCAGAAAATTTACGACGCCACCGGAAAATACGGCTATATGGCCTACGGCGACGACCAGCTCGGATACTGGAATTTTGTATATCAGAATGGGGGATACATTCTGGCTGAGGACGGCGTGACGGGCGGCTTTGCCAACCAGGCGACGAAAGACGCCATGAAGTTTTACATGGATCTTCAGAAGGAAGACTGGTGCCCGGATCAGAACTACTTTGCCGAGACGTCCCCCGGAACGGCATTTTTCTCCGAACAGGGAGCCATGTTCTTAGAAGGAAACTGGAACATCCTGTCGGAAATGCAGAACTACCCGAATATGCAGGGAAAATGGGACGTGGCAGTTCTTCCCGTGTGCCCCGATCCGGCTTCCGGAGACGGGCGGGCGACGATCTCCAACGGCCTCTGCTATGCCACCTCGCCGGTCAATGAGAATCTGGACATCGTAAAGGATGTGCTCCGGTTCTTTGGCTCCGAAGAGGGACAAAGGCTCCAGGGAGAATCCGGCGCGGCCATCCCGGCTTATGAGGGGTTGGAGCAGACCTGGATCGACGTTTTTGATCAGTTTGACTACCGGCTGAATGTGGAGTGCTTCGTGGACATGTTCGATTACAGCGTACAGTCCGTCAACAACAAGTACCGTTCCGTCTGGAAGCCTGAGGTAACGGAGATCCTGCTGAAAATTTATTCCGGCGAGATGGACTTTGAGGCCGGTATGGCCGCCATGCAGAATGCCTTAAAGACTGCGGCGGAAGATGATTAAAGGAGGGGGATTATGGCAAATACGGGTGCAAAAGCCAGCAGGCATGCAAAATCCGAGAGCCGCTGGGCGTATCTGATGGTGGCTCCCACGATCATCGGGCTGCTGGTGCTCAACATTTATCCGTTTTTAGACACCATTAAACTGAGTTTTTCCAAGACGCTGCCCTTCGGCCTTTACGAGCTCCGCGGACTGGAAAACTATATCGAAATGTTTACCAGCCCGGAGTTTTGGAGGGCAAACCTGAACACGCTGTACTTCTGCGTGCTGACTGTGCCGCTGGGGCTGTTTTTATCGCTGATCGTGGCCGTCATGCTGAATGCCAAGATCAAAGGGCAGACGGCGTTCCGCGCCATCTTTTTCCTTCCGATGGTAGTGGCGCCGGCGGCTGTGGCGATGGTTTGGAAGTGGATGTTCAACACGGAGTACGGAATCATCAATTCGCTCCTGATGAACAAGGTGAACTGGATCACAAATCCCAACATCGTCATGGTGACATGTGCGATTGTGGCGATCTGGTCGTCCATCGGCTATGATGCCGTGCTGCTTTTATCGGGACTTCAGAATATTTCCAAGTCCTATTATGAAGCGGCCAGCCTGGACGGGGCCACCAAATTCCAGCAGTTTTTCTACATCACGCTGCCGATGGTTTCCCCGACGCTTTTCGTGGTTATGATCATGCGGCTGATGTCGTCGATCAAGGTCTACGACCTGATTTACATGCTGGTGGAGGAATCCAACCCGGCGTTAAGCAAGGCCCAGTCGTTAATGTACCTGTTCTACCGCGAGTCCTTTGTGACGGGCAACCGCGGGCTTGGCTCTTCTGTTGTCATCTGGACGGTGGCCCTCATCGGCCTTGTAACGGCAGTCCAGTTCTGGGGCCAGAAGAAATGGGTCAACTATGAGGTATAGGAGGGGCATATGAATTCATCATTAGAGAAATCCAGACGGATCCGGACGGCCGGCATCTATGCGTTTTTCGTTGTCGGCAGCATTATCATGATCTTCCCGTTTGTGTGGATGTTCCTCACCAGCTTCAAGACCGTAGAGGAAAGCATGGCGATCCCGCCGGGAATCCTGCCGGAACACTGGCAGTTCAATAACTTCAAGGATGCCATGGCGTCCCTGCCGTTTCTGGCACTTTATAAAAACACGGCGTTAATGGTATTCTGGCGCGTGGTATGTGCGGTTGTCTTTTCATCCATGGCCGGATATGCGTTTGCCAAGCTGAAATTTAAAGGGAAAAACCTTCTCTTCTCCCTGGTGCTTGTGCAGATGATGCTTCCGTCCCAGATTTTCATTACGCCGCAGTACCAGATGCTTGCAAAGCTCGGCATGACAAACACGATCTTCGCCCTGGTGTTCCCGGGCATCGTCAGCGCCTTCGGGACATTTTTCCTGCGGCAGGCTTACATGGGGATCCCGGATGAGATCGCGGAAGCGGCTTATCTGGACGGATGCAACCAGTGGCAGACCTTTGTAAAGGTCATGGCACCGCTTACGAAGGCCAGCATGGCAGCCCTGGCCGTTTTCACCGCGGTGTTCGCATACGGCGACTTAATGTGGCCTTTGATCGTTAATACAGACTTGAATATGATGACTCTCTCGTCGGGGCTTGCGACCTTAAGAGGGCAGTTCAGCACCAACTTCCCGGTGATGATGGCCGGCTCCCTGCTTGCCATGATCCCCATGGTGGTTCTGTACCTGTTCTTCCAGAAGCAGTTCATCGAAGGCGTCGCCATGACGGGAGGAAAATAATACTTAAACAGACAGGCGGGAAATGAATCAATGGCAGTGAAATATATTGCAGAAACAAAAACTTTCATACTGGAGACGAAGAACAGTTCCTATCTTATGGCCGTGAGCCGGTACGGAAACCTGCTCCATATGTACTATGGGGACAGGATTCCCGATACGGATCTGGACTATCTTCTCACGTTTCATGACCGGGGATTTTCCCCGAATCCAAACGAGGCGGGAAATGACAGGACGTTTTCCCTGGACTTCCTGCCCCAGGAGTTTTCCACAAGCCGGGGCGGCGACTACCGCAGCCCCAGCGTGGAATTGGTCTGGGGAGAAGGCGGAGCCTCCTTTTTGGGGCGTGTGGCCGGATATGAGATTCTGGAAGGTGCGGAAAAGGTTTTCGGGATGCCGTCCCTCTGGGCTTCGGCCGGGGAGCAGGTGAACACACTGGAAATCACGCTGGAAGATCCGGTGAGTCAGGCGGAAGTGAAGCTGTCCTATGTGGTATTTGAGGACAAGGATGTGATTGCCCGCTCTGTAAGGCTCATCAACCGGGGAGAAAAGGCGATTCGCCTGGAACGGCTGATGTCGGCCACCGTGGATTTCAGAGGCTCGGATTATGACATGATTTATTTTACGGGGAGACATGCGATGGAGCGGGAATTCCAACGCATCCCCGTCTGGGACGGCATCCATTCCATTGGAAGCGGCAGAGGCTCGTCCTCCCATCAGTACAACCCGTTTGCCATTATCTGCGAAAAGGGCTGCGGCGAGGACGAGGGCCAGTGCTGGGGCTTTTCGCTGATTTACAGCGGGAACTTCACCATTGAGGCGGAAAAGGATCAGTATAAGAACCTGCGGGTGCATACGGGCATCAGCTCCCGGAATTTCTCTTTCCTTCTGGAGGCTGGAGAGGAATTCCAGACACCCCAGGCGGTGCTTGCCTGGTCGGGAAAAGGCCTTACGGGCTTAAGCCATATTTACCACCGGATTTTCCGTGAAAACCTCTGCCGGTCCCCCTTTAGGAAGAAGCCGCGCCCGATTTTGCTAAACAGCTGGGAAGCTGCCTATTTTGACTTCGACGGGGAAAAGATCCTTCAGATTGCCAGGGAAGCCGCCGGCCTGGGCGTAGAGCTTTTTGTGCTGGACGACGGATGGTTCGGAAAGCGGGACAACGACAGCGCGGGGCTTGGCGACTGGACGGTGAACCGGGACAAGTTAAAGATGGATTTAAAGGACATGTCCGACCGGATTCACGAAATGGGCATGCAGTTTGGAATCTGGGTAGAACCGGAGATGGTGTCGGAGGACAGCGACCTGTACCGGCGTCATCCCGACTGGTGCCTGAGGGATCCGGGACGCCCGGCTGTCCGCGGCCGCTACCAGCTTGTGCTGGATCTTTCCAGACGGGATGTGTGCGACTATCTGATCGGAACCTTAAACGGGATTGTGGAACAGGCGAAAATCGAGTACGTGAAATGGGATGCGAACCGCAGCATCGCCGAGGCCTGGTCCGCGCTCCTGGACAGAAAGCACCAGGGGGAGGTTCTCCACCGATACATGCTTGGTTTGTATTATGTGATGGATCAGGTGATTTTAAAACATCCGGAGGTGATTTTCTGCGGATGCAGCGGCGGCGGCGGCCGGTTCGACCCGGCCATGCTCTACTACCAGCCGCAGATCTGGTGCAGCGACAACACGGACGCCGTCAACCGGTTAAAGATCCAGTACGGAACCTCCTTTGCGTATCCGATGAGTACCATGGAAGCCCATGTTTCGGTATGCCCCAACCATATGACCGGGCGGAGCGTGCCCTTTGCCACCAGAGGAATCGTGGCCATGGGCGGGATCTTTGGATATGAGCTGGATCCCGTGAAGATGACAGAAGAGGAGAAGGAGGCCTGCCGGGAGCAGATCCGCTTCTACAAGAAATATTGCAGGGTAGTCATGGACGGCGACTATTACCGGCTCACAAACCCCTATGAAAACCGGTATTTTACTGCATGGCAGCATGTGTCCCAGGATCAGAAAAAATCCCTGGTAGGCATCGTTGTCACCGACAGAGAGGCGAACGATCCTCAGAGGTTCCTGCGGTTAAAGGGATTAAAGGAGGACGGCTTCTATAAGATTGAAGGCTGGAAGGGAAAATATTCCGGAAAGCTTCTGATGAACGCCGGAATCCCGGTGCCCCTGGAGCTGAGGGAATACGAGGGGATCCAGCTCGTGCTTAAAATGATATGAGAGGCAGGGAGAAACGATGCGGGATGTGGTATTTGAATGGTATGTGACCCACGCACTCAGCCAGAAGGAGAGGCTTATGAAGGCAGTCTGTGTCTCGGCGGCCATCGTGTTTTTCATCGACGCGGTCTTCTTCATGGCGGTGATGCTGATTCCGGCTGCGGCCTTTGGAATCGCAGGTTTCTTCCTGTCCCGGAGCCTTAAGTACGAATATGAATTTGTCTATGTAAACGGTGATTTCACCATATCCAAAATCCTGCACAAGTCCAGGCGGAAGGACGTCCTGCACATGAACCGCACGGATTTTGAGGAAATTCTCCCCGGAAGGGCAGAAGCAGGGAGGCTGCCGGTAAAGGACTTTACTTCCGGCCTCCCGGGACAGCCGGTGTACACCATTCGGGCCAAGGGCATGCTTATTTTTATCGAGGCCGAGGAAGACTTCATAAAAGAGATGAAAAAATATTACCCCATTGCGGACAGGTGAATGAGATGGAGAGAGAAACGGTATTCAGCCGGAGATTAAACCGGCACTGGGATGAACTGAAATGGCTCTACTGCGAGCTCTACGAAGGCGGGATCGGCTCTTTTGAAGAGCTGTGCCGGATCATGGAGACGCGCAGTAAGGAGCGGGATCCGAAGCTTAAGCGGATGGATAAAAAGCGGGAAGAGGATCCGGAGTGGTACAGGAAAAATGACATGATGGGCATGATGATGTACACCGATGCCTTTGCCGGTACTTTAAACGGAGTCCGGGATAAGCTTGGCTACATCCGGGAATGCGGTGTCCGCCTTCTTCACCTGATGCCGCTTCTGGATTCCCCGGAGGTGAACAACGACGGCGGGTACGCTGTGTCGGACTTTACCCGTGTCAAGGAGAGCCTGGGCACCATGGAAGATCTGAGGGCGCTGGCAGATGAATGCCACAGGATGCGGATCAGCGTGTGCCTGGATTTCGTCATGAACCATACATCCGAGGAACATGAGTGGGCCGTCCGGGCCAGGGCCGGGGAAAAGGAGTACCAGGACCGGTATTTCTTTTTCGACGACTGGTCGGTTCCGGCGGAGTACGAAAAGACCTGCCCGCAGGTGTTCCCGACGACGGCTCCCGGGAATTTCACATGGCTTGAGGACGCGAAAAAATACGTCATGACGACTTTTTATCCGTACCAGTGGGATTTAAATTACCGAAACCCCGTGGTGTTCAACCAGATGGCGGATAATCTCCTGAACCTGGCGAATCACGGCGTAGACGTCCTGCGGATTGATGCGGTGCCTTATATCTGGAAGGAGCTCGGCACAAGCTGCCGCAACCTCCCGCAGGTACATACCATCGTCCGCATGCTCCGGATGATCTGTGAGATCGTCTGCCCGGGTGTCCTGCTGCTAGGCGAGGTGGTCATGGAGCCGGCCCGGGTGGTGCCGTACTTTGGGACCGTCGAGAAGCCGGAATGCCACATGCTTTACAACGTGACGACTATGGCTTCGATCTGGCATACGGCTGCTGCTGGGAAGGTATCCCTGCTCCGTCACCAGATGGACGTGATAAGCGGCCTGCCCAGGGAATACGTGTTTCTCAACTACCTGCGGTGCCACGATGATATCGGATGGGGACTGGAGTACCAGTGGCTGAGGAAAGAATCTATGGAAGAGGTTCCCCATAAGAAGTTTTTAAATGCCTACTTTACCGGGAACTGGCCGGGCTCCCTGGCCCGCGGCGAGCTGTACAACGACGATCCGGCATCGGGAGATGCAAGGCTCTGCGGAACGACTGCCTCGCTCTGCGGACTGGAAGGGGCGCTTAAAGCAGGAGATGAAGCGGCGGCAGAGCGGGCCGTGGACTTCGACCTGATGCTTCACACCCTGATGATGACGTTATCGGGGATCCCGATGCTTTACAGCGGAGACGAGATCGGCCAGCAGAACGATTACAGCTACAAAGAGGATCCGGCAAAGGCCGCCGATTCGCGGTATGTCCACCGCGGCCGGTTCGACTGGGAGGCAGCCGGGAAACGGAAGGAAGAAGGAACGGTGCAGTACCGCCTGTTCCAGGGGATCCGGAAGCTTAAGAAGCTCAGAGAGACGTATCCGGTGTTCTTAAACGCCGCGTCTGTTAGGACCGTGGAAACGTATGATCCGGCCCTTCTCTGCCTGGTCAGGGAGTTTGAAGGGGAAAGGCTGACGGCAGTGTTCAACTTTTCCGGAGAAGAAAAAACGGCATGGATCAGCGAACCGGGAACCGGTACGGATCTTCTGTCCGGTGAAACCTTAGAAGTGAAAAACGTCCCCATGCGGCCGTTCGGGGCCAGGTGGATGTTCTGCAAAGAAGCATAGAAAACAATGGCGGCGCCGAATGGGTGCATGAGATCAGGAGGAAATTATGGCAAGTGTTCAGTTAAAAAATGTATGCAAGAGATATCCCAATGGATACGAGGCAGTGAAAGACTTTAATCTGGATATTGAGGATAAAGAATTTATCATCTTTGTAGGGCCGTCCGGCTGCGGCAAATCCACCACGCTGCGGATGGTGGCCGGCCTGGAGGACATCAGCTCCGGCGAGCTGATTATTGACGGGAAAGTAGTAAACGATGTGGAACCGAAGGACCGTGATATCGCCATGGTGTTCCAGAGCTACGCCCTGTATCCGCACATGACCGTGTATGACAACATGGCATTTTCCATGAAGCTTAAAAAGATGCCGAAGGATGAAATCGATAAGGCTGTCCGCGAGGCCGCAAGGATCCTGGATCTGGAAAAGCTTTTAGACCGCAAGCCCAGGGCCCTTTCCGGCGGCCAGCGCCAGAGGGTTGCCATGGGACGCGCCATCGTGCGGAATCCCAAGGTCTTCCTCATGGATGAGCCGCTTTCCAACCTGGATGCGAAACTGAGGGGCCAGATGCGTGTGGAGATTTCCAAGCTCCATCAGCGCCTGGGAAGCACCATCATCTACGTTACCCACGACCAGACGGAGGCCATGACCCTGGGCACCAGGATCGTCGTGATGAAGGACGGCGTCGTACAGCAGATCGACACGCCCCAGAACCTCTATGAGCATCCCTGCAACAAGTTCGTGGCCGGCTTCATCGGTTCTCCGCAGATGAACATGATTACGGCTGATGCGGTGGAGGAAGACGGCGAGGTTTCCTTACGGTTTGCCGGACAGAAAATCACGCTGAACGCCGACCGGGCACAGGCGCTGAAAAAAGGCGGCTATGTGGGCGGAAAGGTTGTTCTGGGAATCCGTCCCTCCGATATCCACGGCGATGCCGACAGCCTCCAGAAGTTCAGCAAGGCCTGCTTTGATGCGGAGGTGCGCGTGTATGAGATGCTCGGCGCCGAGGCGCTGGCTTACTTTGACATCGGCGACGCCAGCTGGGTGGCTTCCCTCAATGCGTCTACGAAGGTCTCGGTGGGCGATACGATCCGCCTGGCCATGGATACCAGCAAGATTCATATTTTTGACAATGTAACGGAAAAGACTATTGCCGATTAAAAGAAAAAACAGATCCGCTCGGGCCGTGTGAGGGCTTGGGGCGGGTCTGTTTTTTGCATTTATCTGGATCCGAAACCGTCAATTTTTGTTTGTATCTTCCATTTTATATGTTCAGGATGTTATAATAGATAAGATAGTATGTGAGGTTGGAAACCGGCAGGAAAAGCGGCGTTGGCTGAGCTTGAAAAATTTATGAAAGACAGAGGAAAAGGAACGATGGAAACAGGACAGGGAAATGATATGGCATCCGAGCTTCAGAGGAAGGAAATCCGTTTGATTATTGAACAATACAAATCGAACTTTTCAGAGATTGACCGTCAGGAACGCTACAAATGGAAAGCGGCCGGCTGGTACAGGAAGCATTGGAACATTGATGCGGCAGACTTTCCGGCAATGCTGTCCGCTGCCTTTGAGAAAGCTGACAATCTGCTCACTGCGAACATGTATTGGCCCCATAAGATGATGATGGAGTTTGCTCAGGCATCTCCTGAAACCGTCCGGCATCTTTTTCGGATCCTTTACGATGAACATCTCCCGCTTGCGGAACGCTACGAAGCTTTTCGTGAGGGATTTGACAGTTATGTCAAGCCACTGGGAAGAAATCACTATCAGGATCTCCATGCAATTTCCGTATATTTGTCGTTTGAATACCCTGAAAAATACTTTATCTATAAGGCCAGGCCGTTTACGGCATTTCGGGAATGCATTGGATATACAGAAGAAAAACCAAAGCTGAAATCGTCTGTATGGAAAATTGAGAGTTATAATCGGATGTGCCGGTTGATTTTAGAGGAAATTCAAAAGGATCCGGAGCTGATCCGAATGAACAGAGACCGCCTGGATGACGACTGCTGTCAGGACGAGGCATGCCATCTGCTTACAACCGATCTCGTTTACTTCGGGGCTGTGTATATGGTTCAAAAGGATTTCAGGAACAGCGTCACAGAAACGGCTGAACGTGTCTATTGGCCGTCTGCGAATGAATATGATCCGGGAATGACTGCGGAAATGTGGGCTGCTGCCTTAAAGGATTCCACAGTGACGTCTCCCGAAAATCTGGACATGCTGAAAAAAATGCTGGAGCTGGGCGGTGAGAGTACCTGCTCCCGTCTGGCTGAAGTCTATGGGAACACCCACAGTTACTATAATAAGCTGGGGAGCAGCTTCGGTGAAAAGGTAAAAAAGAAATACGGCTGCCCTGACTGTATGATTTATGGGAATGGACAGACGGAGCAAAACCGGGTATATGTGATTCCCTTTGTCGGCCGTTATGTCACTGAAAACGGGAACCGGCGCTATTCCTGGAAGCTTAGGGAAGAACTGAAAGAAGCGCTTATGCATATGGACTTTCAAGAGGAAGAGACAGTGACAGATGTTGGCCTGAATACAATCCTCTATGGCCCTCCAGGAACAGGAAAAACGTACTATATGGCTATTTACGCTGTCGCAGTCATTGAAAATAAGGAACTGGCTGTGGTCGAGAAGGAAGACTACCAGGATGTGCTGGAACGCTACCAAAGGTACGGGAACCAGGGACGAATTGAATTTACGACGTTCCATCAATCTTATGGATACGAGGAATTTATCGAGGGCATTAAACCTGTGATTACGGAAGAAGACAATTCAGGTGGAGAAGCGGGAGACATTCGGTATGATGTGCAGCCTGGCACGTTCAAAAGATTCTGCGAAAAGGCGAACCACTCGGGGAGATCAAAAACAGAAAATTACGGCATCAGGGAGTATCCGAATATCTGGAAGGTTTCTTTATCTGGAACGGGCGATAATCCAATCCGTTCCGAATGCCTGAAAAACGGCCACATTCGCATTGGATGGGACAGCTACGGAAAGGATATTACAGATGAGACCGATTTTTCTGACGGCGGAAACATCGTTTTGAATGCTTTTATGAATCGTATGCAGGTTGGCGACATTGTATTTTCGTGTTACAGCTCTACGACGATTGATGCCGTCGGCGTCGTCACAGGAGAATATGAATGGCATGATGAATACGACAGGCTGAAACGGCTGCGGAAGGTGAACTGGATTGTCAAGGGGATTCAGGAGAATATACTTTCCATCAATGGCGGATTCTCCATGACGTTGGCATCCGTCTATCGTCTGTCAAATGTGTCAGTTGGCGATGTATATCAGATCATTGAAAAATATCGTCCGGCCCCGCCGTCTGCGGCCGCGGACAATCATGATAATTATGTTTTCATTATCGACGAAATCAACCGCGGCAACATCTCAAAAATTTTCGGCGAATTGATTACCCTGATTGAGCCGTCCAAGCGTCTTGGGCAGCCGGAAGGCATGAAGGCAGTGCTGCCCTATTCCCGGAAACTTTTTGGCGTACCGAAAAATGTGTATCTGATCGGAACCATGAATACGGCAGACCGTTCGATTGCGGCGATTGACACGGCCCTGCGCCGACGATTCTTTTTCAAAGAGATGATGCCGGATCCGGACAAACTGTCAGATATCAGTGTCGAAGATCTGTCAATCAGCGAGCTGCTCTCCCGGATGAATCAGCGAATTGCCGTTCTTTATGACCGGGAACATACCATTGGACACGCATATTTTATGCCGTTAAAAGCCAATCCGACGATTGAGGCGCTGGCCGAGATTTTCCGCCGCAGCATTCTTCCGCTTTTGCAGGAATATTTTTATGAGGATTATGAAAAAATTCGGCTGATACTCGGCGACAACAGGAAAACGGAAACAGGTGAGCAGTTTATTACGGTTAAGCAGAATGATTATATGGAGCTGTTTGGCGACTCGGAAGTTGATCTGGAGGATGGGTACAGCTATGAAATCAATGACGCTGCGTTTGACAATATTGAATCCTACCGCTCCATTTAAAATTTGAAAAAGAAGCGAGGTGTGGGAATGAAGCCGGTCTATCAGATCGAAGAATATGGTTCCTTTGTCTCCGGGAAAGAAATTGCCGGATACAAAACTTTGCCGGAATCCGTTTTCTGCCAGCTTGAAGAATTCATTCTGACGAATCGCAGCAGGAATGCAGATGCTTTGGAGGTGATGGGACTTTCTGCGAAGAAACATGTCGGTAAAGTGATTACCGCCAAGAACTATGTTGGCATTATCACGCTGAAAGACGGCACTGCCATTGAAATTCTTCCCAAAATCCACTCGGCCGTTATGGACGATGATCTTGGCACTAGGAATAAACGATTGTTGATTGAGATGCTGAAAACGCTCAGGGAAACACCGTTTAAGTCCTTGCAGATATCCCATGTAAATATTGAAAAAATGAATATTTTTGAAATATTTATTCGAATGTTTCTCAATGAGGTGTCTGTCATTGTGAAACGCGGCCTTCCGTGCAGATACGAGACAGTCGAAGAAAATACGGCTTTCTTTAAAGGAAAGCTGCTGTTTTCTGAGCAGGTCAAACGAAACAGCTTTCACAGAGAGCGCAGCTATGCGGAATATGATCTCTTTACGGCCAATCGACCGGAGAATAAATTGCTGAAGACAACGCTTCTTTATCTTGGAAAAAGGACTGCGTCTTCAAAAAACAGGAGTGATATTAAGATTTTGCTCAGTGCTTTTTCCGATGTGGAAGTTTCGGAGAATTGGGAAGCAGATTTCACCAGATGTATTCCGGATCGGATGATGAAGGATTACCGTACGGCATTGACGTGGTGCCGGGTATTTTTAATGGGCAGGAGTTTTACCTCTTTTTCCGGGGCGGAAACGGCGTCGGCACTTCTGTTCCCAATGGAAACACTTTTTGAAAGCTATGTCGCCGCCGCACTTAAGAAAAAGCTTTCCGGAAAAGACTTTATGATTTCCATTCAGGATAAAACATGTTATCTTTTTAATGAGCCGGGGAAAAAGTTTCTGATGAAGCCGGACATCGTGGTGAAACGGAAATCGGACAAGGCTGTTTTTGTGCTTGATACGAAATGGAAGCTTCTGGATGCAGGTAAGGCAAACTATGGCATTTCACAGGCAGATATGTACCAGATGTACGCCTACCAGAAAAAATACGGCGCAAAACATAGTACACTGCTGTATCCTGAGACGGAAAAGGTGCCGCCGGACACGGTTCTTGAGTATAAAGCCGATGACGGTGCGGCAGTCTTTGTTCAGTTCCTTGATTTATTTGACATGGCAAACAGCATTGCGGAAGTTGTAAACTTGTTTGAGAAACAAGAATAGGGTAAAAAAAGAGGAACGCTTTGCCATCCAATTTGATGACGCTGCGATCCCCTTTTTTATTGTATAAGGACTCCAGTTCTATGCAGATTTTCTTCTTTTAGAAATCCACTTCCTCATCATAGAAGCAGCATTTCAGAAGCTTCGCCATCACATCCGGCGTAATGGCTCTCGGGTTGGAACCGGTACAGGCGTCGCCTACGGCCAGTTCTGCCACCTGCGGCAGTTTCTCGAGGAATTCTTTTTCGTCAATGATGCCGCCTTCGTAGTCCTTGATGCAGGACGGGATGTCGAGGGCCTTGTTCATCTCATTCAGACGTGCGATTAAGGCGTTCGTCAGCTCCTCATCAGTATTGCCTTCCAGATGGATGAATTTTGCAATGGCAGCGTAGCGTTTCATGGCTTCCGGCTCTGCGGAGTTGTATTTGATTACCTTCGGCAGGTACATGGCGTTGGCGCAGCCGTGTACGATATGGCCGCCGGAGTAGGCAGCGCCTGTCTTGTGGGCCATGGAATGTACGATTCCTAACAGGGCGTTGGAGAAGGCCATGCCGGCAAGACACTGGGCATCATGCATCTTCGCGCGGGCATCCATGTCGCCGTTGTAGGACGGAACCAGGTACTCGTTGATCATCTCGATGGCATGGAGAGCCAGCGGATCCGTGTACTCGCAGTGCATCGTGGATACATAGGCCTCGATGGCATGGGTCATGGCGTCCATACCCGTATGGGCTGTCAGCTTCTTGGGCATGGTTTCTGCCAGAGCCGGGTCAACAATCGCCACATCCGGCGTGATGTTGAAGTCAGCCAGCGGATACTTTACGCCCTTGTTGTAGTCAGTGATAACGGAGAAGGCCGTCACTTCCGTAGCCGTACCGGAGGTAGAAGAAATCGCGCAGAATTTTGCCTTCGTACGCAGAGTCGGGAAGCTGAACGGTGTAATCAGGCTCTCAAAGGTTGTGTCCGGATACTCATAGAATACCCACATAGCCTTTGCGGCATCAATGGGGGAACCGCCTCCGATGGAGACAATCCAGTCGGGGCCAAACTTTCTCATGGCCTCGGCGCCTTTCATAACCGTGTCGACAGACGGATCCGGCTCAACGCCTTCAAACAGTTCCACTTCCATGCCGGCTTCCTTTAAGTAGCTCACCACTTTGTCAAGAAAACCGAAACGCTTCATGGAGCCGCCGCCTACGACGACCATGGCTTTTTTGCCAGGAAGCGTTTTCAGTGCCTCCAGAGCATCTTTTCCGTGATACAGGTCTCTCGGTAATGTGAATCTCATAACGTACACCTCTCCTTTTATTATTTTTAAAAGTATTCGTTACTTTTTTAACAATTAGATCATAACACCGGAAAGGAGGAAAGTCAATAGTCCGGACAGCTTTTTTATGAAAGATTTATAGCTGCCAGGGACGTATCTGACAGGCTGCAAAGATTCTGATTGCTTCCAGCCGCCGGAGCGAATATAATCATGGTTAGAAACAAGATTACCGGGGAGGAAGAGGCATGGAGTGGCCGGATGGAAAGTGCAGATGCATTTGGGCAAATCCGAAGAATGAAACGTATATCAAATATCATGATGAAGAATGGGGAGTCCCGGTTCATGACGATAAGCGGCTGTTTGAAATGCTGATTTTGGAGTCGTTCCAAGCGGGGCTTTCCTGGGAATGTGTATTAAATAAGAGAGAGGCCTTCCGGCGCGCCTTTGACGGGTTCGACCTGGATGCTGTCTGCGGCTATGGAGAAGAAAAAATGCTTTCCCTTCAGGCGGATCCGGAAATCATCAGAAACCGGCGGAAAATCCGGGCGGCCGTGGACAATGCCGTTATTTTCCGGGAAATTCAGAAGGAGTGGGGAAGTTTTTCCGATTATTTATGGAGCTTTACAGACGGGAAGGTGGTTCATGAAACGGGGCTTGCCAATTCGCCGCTTTCGGACAGGATTTCAAGAGATTTGAAAAAGCGGGGCATGAAGTTTGTCGGGACGACGATTATTTATGCATATCTCCAGGCCGTAGGTGTGATTGAATCCCACGAGGAGGGCTGCTTTCTCGCAGCGCCTCCCCGCAGGGGATGTTAGTCTTCTTTTTTCGCCCCTTTGCTCTGCATCCAGTCGGCTTTCAGATAATAGATAAAGAGGGCGATGGCACTTAAGCCCCAGGTCAGCGGATAGACGAGGCAGAGCATCCAGACGCTGTGGGTCAGCGGGATGGTAATGGATAAAAATGCGACACGGATGACGCACCAGGTGGCGATCATGATGACCATGGATACCATGGTTTTTCCGGCTCCCCGCAGGATAGCTGCAAAGGAGTGGGAGGACGCCAGAAGGAAGAAAAACGGCGCGGCCGTCCTGGATTTCAGGATTCCGAATTCCACCACCTCCGGCGTGGAGTCGAAGGCTGCAATGAGCTGCGGTGCAAATATGAAAACGAAAACGCCGATGAGCTCTGACAGGAGGACGGAGGCCAGAATGCCGAAATACGTGCCCTTTCTCGTGCGGTCATACTGGCGGGCGCCCAGGTTCTGACTGATAAAGGTGGTGAGCGCCATGGTAAAGCTGGTGATCGGGAGGAAGCCAAAGCCTTCGATTTTGGAAAATGCGCCGAAGCCGGCCATGGCCATCTCCCCGAAGGTATTCACGTAGGACTGGACGATGACGTTGGCAAAGGCGATAATGGAGTTCTGGATTCCCGACGGCAGGCCGATATGCAGGATCTGCCCGACGATGGCCCGGTTAAAGCGGACTTCCCTTATGCGGATACGGAAGCTTTCCTTTGTCGTCATGAGCTGGAACAGGCATAAAAGGGCGCTGGCAAACTGGGAAATGATTGTAGCCAGGGCAGCCCCGCCGACGCCGGTGTGGAAATACCGGATGAAGACGATGTCTAAAACCAGATTGACGATGGAAGAAAAAATCAGGTAGTAGAGGGGATGCCTGCTGTCGCCGACGGCCTGGAGAATCCCCACGAACACGTTGTACATGACAAAGCCGATGGAACCGGCAAAGTAAACCTGAAGATATGCCACGGACTCCTTCATGACATTTGGCGGCGTGCTCATCCAGATGAGAATCTGAGGCGAGAGAGCCGTCCCCACCACGGTCAGGAAAATGCCGGCAGCCAGTCCGAAAGCCACGGCCGTGTGGACGGCAAGCCGCATGCTTTCCGTATTCCGGGCGCCGAACTGGCGTGAAATGATGACACCGGCGCCGGAGGCGAGGCCGCTGAACAGGCCGATCAGCATGAAAATCAGGCTGCTGGAGGAGCTGACTGCCGCCAGGGCGCTGCTCCCGAGAAAGTTGCCGACAATCAGGGAGTCGACGGTGTTGTACATTTGCTGGAACAGATTCCCGAAAAAAAGCGGGAGGGCAAAGTAAGTGATCCGTTTCCAGATCGGGCCCTCCGTCATCGGGATGAGACGTTTTGCCATATGTATCCCCCTTATGACATCTCAGTATGATAGAAAAAGTGTCGAAATATTATAAAAATTATAGCGCGTTTTCCAGAAAATGACAAGGAGTTTTGTATGCCGAAGATTATAGCAGTAACAGATTTTGATGCGCCGGAGCTTGACATTTATGCAAGGCTCACGGAAGGACAGCTCTTAAACCGCCACGAGCCGGAAAAGGGGATTTTCATTGCCGAGAGCCCCAAGGTCATCGAGCGGGCCCTGGATGCCGGCTGTGAGCCGATTTCGTTTTTGATGGAGACAAAGCATGTGGACGGACAGGGACGGGAAATTTTAGAACGGTGCAGCCATGTCCCCGTCTATGCGGCGGAGTTCGATGTGCTCACGAAGCTTACGGGCTTTAAGCTGACGCGGGGCATGCTCTGCGCCATGCACCGTCCGCCGCTTCCGCCGGTAACGGAGATCTGCCGCAAGGCCAGGCGGATCGCCGTGCTGGAGCATGTGGTGAACCCGACGAACGTGGGGGCGATTTTCCGGTCAGCTGCGGCCTTAAATATGGATGCGGTGCTTCTGACTCCGGAATGCAGCGATCCGCTGTACCGGCGCTCTATCCGGGTCAGCATGGGGACGGTGTTCCAGATCCCGTGGACGTTTTTTCCGGAGAGCGCCTGGCCGGAGAAAGGGCTTTCCTGCCTGAGGGAAATGGGCTTCCGGACGGCCGCCATGGCTTTGAGCGATAATTCCGTCCGGATCGACGATCCCCGCGTCGTTTCCGAGGAAAAGCTGGCCATCATTTTGGGAACCGAGGGCGACGGGCTTTCCGACGTGACCATTGACGGCTGCGACTACACCGTGCGGATTCCCATGGGGCATGGGGTGGATTCTCTTAATGTGGCCGCGGCGGGGGCTGTGGCGTTTTGGGTGTTGGGGGGGGGGGAGAGATGAAAAAGGCAGGGCCGGATATGGAAGGAAGAGCTTATTGCAGGCAGCCACACCAGAATGTTATAATGGATGTACAGAATATGAATTTAAGTTAATTCCGGTTCATTTGAACGAAAACCAACGCCAATAGAAAGACTTGCGGAGAAAAACTTATGCTTATTATTCGGCTTCTCATTGTACTTGAAATGCTATGTGTCAATATCGCTTCTGTTGAGAGGTTCTGCCGGAGAAAATACAGAAGAAGCGTGAATTTTTTGGTACTGGCGGCCTTCAGCCTGCTGTTCTTTGGCAGCATTTTGCTTTTGTTTCCCCAATATGGCAATGGAAAACTGATGATTCTGGGACTCCTGTATCTGATTCCTCTTTCGCTTTTATATGAGAACAGCATTTTCCGGATGTTCATCATCATGTGCATGAACTGGGCCTATTCGCTGTTTGCATTTGTGTCTGCATACCAGATCAGCAGACTGCTTGGAGAAGAAAATTTATATGTGAATATGCTGCTGATCCAGACGGGAATTTATGCAGTGACTCTTTATCCATTATTCAAATGGGCAATACCAAAATTTATCTTCATTTTGGAAAATTTGGGAAACTACAACAGAGAATGCGTGCGGTATTTTAATCTGAACTGTATTTTGCAGTCGGCTACCATCGTTATTTTAAATGTTGTATTTTTGGCGGAAGCGGGAAGCCCGGCAAAAATTCTTGCAATCTGTTTCTTTTTCGGAACTACGATTCTTTCGTATGTCATGATCTATCATATTGTGTCAGACTCTGTCCGGATCCGGAAATTAGAACAGGTTTCTCTGCGGGATGATCTCACAGGACTGGCAAACCGCGTTTGCCTGTTTGAGGATTTGCAGGAGCTGAGGCGCGGAAAAGCAGTTTTTTCCATTCTTTTTATGGATCTTGACCGGTTTAAAGAAGTCAACGATACCTATGGGCATGTTGTGGGAGATCAGTATCTGCGGCATTTTGCAGATATCTGCGGGGACGTTTTTCGGGGCAGCGGAAAGGCATATCGGTTTGGGGGAGACGAATTTGTTGTGCTTTGCCCGGGAGATATCCCAGAGGACAAGATCGAGGAGCTTCAGGCATGCCGAAGCTGGGAACAGGGAGCGCCGTGTCCCTTTAATCAGGTCAGCATAGGGGCCATCGCGTGCCGTCCGCCTTTTGAGGACGCAGACTTTTTAATGCATGAGGTGGATCAGAAAATGTATGAAATGAAGCTGAAATCAAGGGAAGCATTACTGGGCGTCACCGGCTCCGGAAGGACATTTGCAAATGAAAAAGGGAGTGCTATTTAGGATGAGCTCGTTCTGTTTATCTGAAATCTTGCGGCCAAATGGGCTGGGAGGACAGAATAGAACCGGGGGATTGGGCAGCACAAGTGCCTCTATTCGTGAAAAGAAAATTTTAATAGGTGGAAGGATATATAATGTTAGTTATTGTTCCACTTTGCTGTGTGAATGTATGGCTATTGATAGTTTTTGCGTAAGAAAAAACAGTGATTGGAGAAAAGCCAGAGAATACAGAGAGTTAATGATGTTCAATAAATACATTTTATAAGGAGGTAAGGTATGAATGCCAGAAGCAAAATGCGAAGAATGCAAGGAAGGAAAGTTTTTATCTTTTTTATTCAAACAGTTGTTCCTTTTTTATTACCATTTCTATTTGAAGTACCGCCCGAGTATATTTCTAAAAGTGTACAAGTTATAGCAGTTGTATTTTTTGCGGCAATTGATTTGTTTTTCATTTATTTATTAAATGAAAAACAAAAGCAGGATCAAATGGTAGAATTTAGAAATAAAATTGCGAGAGATGCGTATTCAAATGTTTACGAATTGAATGAGAGAAAACGAAATTACATAGTTAATTGTTCATATAGGCAAGATTTTTCTTTACCAGAAAAAGTAATACCATATAATATCCATGAGTATATTGTAGAGATATGTAATTCATTTAAAAATGTTATTTCTCAAATAACAGAGATTAACAAAGAATATATTTCAGTATCGTTTATTTATAGGTATAAATATAGAAAGGAAAAAGAACCGTGGAGATGGATTGTGGGCAAAGAACAAACAATGCAAACGCCATTGGATGAGTTTGTTAATACGGAAGAAACAGTATATTATACTTTGATTAATGAAAAAGATACGGTTGTATTTTATAATGATAAAGGCTATGTCACAACAAACAGTTGATAAATAGCCATTTTTATAGGGGAGTATCAGAACTCCCCTATAAACTGTTATTTGCAGTTATCTATACTCATTTGGAATTTCGATATGAAGTGTCTCACACAATAACTTCACATCATGTGCATCATTTTCATCAAACTCGTATCCCAGATGGAACATTACTTGACTATATGGTTCAATACAGGAAACCTCTATTTCCTCAATTCTTCCTTTACCCGAAAAAGTTTCTACCGGAAAACAATCCCCATCATAAAGAATTTCACCTTCGTCCGTATATTCAAAACAATGCAAATCAATAATTCTGTTTTTCAAATCTTCCCATACAGTATGGTTCAATGTTGTATATTCCATCTTAATCTCATAAAAGCCATTAGCTTTCATTATTTCTATAAAGTTCTGATAATCGTTCTTTTCTACAAAAATGTCAATATCATTATGGGCTCTTGACTGATATCCAAGAAGAGCATCTACACCCCAGCCACCATCAAGAAAGACTTTAATCTCCGCATCTATTGCAAATTGAAGAATCTGTTTTACATCTGTTATATTGACCATCTTATCATCTCCACAAATTCTAATTAGGCGACCAGAGGAACTGCTGGTCTGTTTGATAAATCTCTGCATTTAGCAGTTTTCAATGTTGCCAAAACGAAAGTTAAGAAGATGTTCCTTTTCTCCATGTCGCTTTCTTTGGCGTAATTTACAAGGTTATTCCACACAAGATAGTTGTTCAGATACTTGGTAGAAACACCGTTAAAGCCACGCATAAACCTCTTTAGCTGGCTATGGTAGCTATTGATATGTTGGATATTATAAATGCCTTTCTTGGCTTTGCCAGTCTTTAACTGCACAAGGTCAATGCTATTGGCATTTGTAAATCTCACATAGGAGTTCATCTTGTCCGTAACAAGAGTGGAATTGGTCTTAATCCTACCATCATAAATATGATGTAAATCTCTTGTAGAAACTCTACCAGTATTCGTAATCTTGGAGATAGACAAGCCATTCCTATTAACCGCACAAGGAACACATACCTTTTCTTGGGACAAGCCTCTGATATGTGTAGAATGACCACGCTTATGAGCCTTGCGTGGCATAGCAAATGTCTTACTCTTGCTATGATTGCCCTTGTACGAGATGGCGAAAAAAGTTTCGTCAGCCTCAATAATGCCGTCAAGGGTAACATCGTCTGCCATATTCTGAAGTGCATCCAAAATCTTGTGTCTCCAAAGGAATGCGGTGTTTCTGTGAATCCCACAAGCAACAGCAGTCTTACGAATGGATAAGCCATTCATCATACAATCAATGTACTGCTCCCACACGGACAAGTCTTTTCTTGTACCAGACACAATGGAGTTCGTAGCAATCACGAAGGACTTGCCACAATCCTTACATACATATCGCTGTGTGCCATCTTTACGATGACCATTGCGAACCACATGGATACAGCCACAAAGAGGGCATACACGACCATTTGCAAAGCGTTCCTTTGCTACGAAATCTTCAATATTCAAAGACTTTACAAAGGCAGGACTTAAAAGCATTGTTTTAAGGCTTTCCTGCTCTGCGACAGTCAACTTACCGATAATATCTAATGCGTCTTTGATAGTAGGCATATCCAATTACCTCCTTCGGTGGTACTGTTTCTTACTATTATTATACGCTATTTCTCGTCAAAAATCAACCATTTGTTGTGACAGAGCCATGATAAAAAAGAAATGGCTGAAAATAATAAATATTATATGAGCGCAAGAGATAAAAGGCATAATAAAAACGGCTCTATTTTTGGCGTCCAGCTTATGTTTAGTAATAATGCGAAAGCGTTTGTTGAAGGAATATTGATAATATCGACTTATGGAGAGAGATTCATTTCTGATAACAATCCAGAAAAAGTAAATCAGTTGAAACGATTAATAATTGATGATCTTTTTCCGAATTACCAACGGCTATTAGAAACAGAATTGGGGATGTTATATTTGCAGCATCGGAGTAAGCCTGATGAAGAATTAGGAAATAAAAATGTTTCCAATTAAAAAGAGAAATTGCAGAGAAAAAAGAAGTGCGATTATGTGTAATGGGAATGTAGCCAGAAGGGACTCTTGTCAGCTCACATCGGATTCGAAAATAGAAAAAGAGACCTGAAGTAAGATTGTTGAGTATGGCTTAGTGAAACGGGAACGAAAGCCCCCTAACAGTTCTGCCACACTGTACATACAGGAAACAGTTATGAAAGAGAGAGATTAAAATGGATGGATTTGTATTCACGATTCTTTTGTTCGCCATGTTTACGGCCCTGATGGTTCTTCTGATTTCCAATTTAAAAGGAAGCGGCGCGGTCTATCTGTCTGCCGTCACGGCAACCTTATGCGCGTGGTTTATCGGGGTGATTTTGGATGCCAACATTGATTTTGGGGAACCTGTCGGATTTCTGTCTTTTAGAATACTCTTCCCTATACTGGCCATGGGAATTTGCATTTTAAAAGCGGTGATGAAAAAATAGAATAATCAATCGGAATTACCAGAGCAAAAAAATTTAAGACGGAGGTGTTATTCTTGAAACGAGCAATGATCGGAGGATTTATTTCGCTGATTGGAAGTATTTGGATGCTGGCTGTTATCATATCCGCAAACGATTATGCTGTAAGCGGGTGGACAACTCCTCCCGGAAAGCTATTAACCCAGATAGCGGAAGCGGATCTTATGGTATGGTTCGGCATTTCTGCCGCGGCCATAATTTTGGGGATCCTTTTGATGGCAGTCGAGTATTTTAAGAAAGATCAGTAGTCTCCCTTCGACGAAGTTTTGCAGCGCAGCCGCCTTCTCTCCTTATCCACCCAATAAGATATGTATATTTTGTACAGTATTTCGATATAAAATTATAATTTTTTGATAAAAATTACGAAAGGGTGTTTTCAAAACAGAAAAAGAGGAGTATGATAGAAGGAATCTTAGCGGGATCTTTGCATATCACGGGAGGTTCTGGCAGAAACGAAAGATGGGAGGGCGAAGTATGGAGAGGATTTGGGGACAGTTTAATGACAATACGGCTGTGCTTCTGACCTTGTTTGTGATCCTGATGTCGGGGTTCCTGATTACAAGGCTTACGAATGTGCTGCGGATGCCGCGCGTCAGCGGCTATATCATTGCCGGCATTGTGATCGGCCCCTGCGTCCTGCATCTTGTGCCGGGCGGCATCGTGGACCGGATGGGCTTCGTCAGTGATATTGCCCTGGCGTTCATCGCCTTTGGCGTCGGAAAATTCTTTAAAAAGGATGCACTGCGGCGAACCGGCCGGGAAATCGTGTGGATTACGGTCAGTGAGGCATTGGCGGCAGGCGCGCTTGTGACCCTGGTGCTCCATTTCCTGTTTGGCCTTTCCTGGGACTTTTCACTGATCTTAGGCGCCATTGCCACAGCGACGGCACCGGCCAGCACCATGATGACCATCGGCCAGTACAAGGCCAGGGGAGAAATGGTGCGGATGCTCCTTCAGATTGTGGCTCTGGACGATGTAGTCTGCCTTCTGACTTTCAGCGTCGTCTCAGCCTGGGTATCCGGCCGCGCCGACGGGGCACTTTCCGTGGCTTCGGTGGTGCTTCCAATTGTCTGGAACCTGGCGGCCATCGCCATGGGAGCCGGCTGCGGCGTGATTTTAAGCCGGCTTTTGACGCCCCAGAGGAGCCGGGATAACCGGCTGATCCTGGTGATTGCCATGCTCTGCGGCCTGTCCGGGCTCTGTGCTGCCGTTGATATTTCGCCGCTTTTGTCCTGCATGGTGTTCGGCGCCGTGTACATCAATCTGACAAAGGATAAGAAGCTGTACCGGCAGATTTCCCACTTTACGCCGCCGGTCATGTCCATCTTTTTCATTGTATCGGGAATGAATCTCGATCTCACCTCGTTCCGGGCGGTGGGCGCCATCGGCGTGGCGTATTTCTTTGTGCGGATCGCCGGAAAATACCTTGGGACGTTTGTGAGCTGCCGTCTGGCGGGAAAAAGTCCGGAAATCTGCCGGTACATGGGACTTGCGCTGGTGCCGCAGGCAGGCGTCGCCATCGGCCTTGCTTTCCTTGGAAGGCGGCTTCTTCCGCCGGAGGCAGGAGAGCTTGTGCTGACGGTTATTTTGTCGTCTTCCGTGCTTTATGAGCTGGTGGGGCCTGTCTGCGCGAAAAAGGCGTTAATCTGGTCGGGAGCCATCTCGAAGGAGCGGCTGGAGGCGGCTGGTGAAGCAGTGCCGGATAAAAACGTGGTGCGTGGACATTTTTCCGCCCGTATGGGTGCAAAAAGAGCCGGGGCAGATGTTTCCGTAACGGCAGAGAGCACCGGAAAGACGGCTGGACAGAGAAGGCGAAAGAAAAAGGCCGGGACTGCGCCGGATGGAAAACAGAAAAAAACGGAAGAGACGTTCTCAAAAGAGGGGAAGAAGGGAAGAACGGACAGCGGCGGAAAGCCGAAAAAGACGGAAGCCGGAGCAGGCACATCACGCAAAAAGAAAGAAACAGGAGAGACCCAGGCAGGAAATCAGAAGCGTACAGCAGAGGAAGCGCCTGTCTCCGGAAAAAAGAAAAAAGAGAAAAAACAGGAACCTGTGCCAGCAGGAGGCGGAAAAAAGAAGCAGCGGGAGAATGAAAAAACTGGGAAGGCCCGCGAGAGTGTGGCGGCAGACGGTATAAAGACTCCGGAAAAAGAGGCTTCCGACGGCGGCAGCAGGAAGAGACCGCGGCATAAAAACAGGAGGAAAAAGGCGAAGACAGAGGAAAGTGCAGAAAGAATGGAAAAAATTTAAAAATCCAGTTGACAGATTGGGAAATCTGAGGTAAAATCTATCCTGTTGAGTGAGCGACAGTTACCTGCCACCCACGAAATGTGCGTCAGTAGCTCAGCTGGATAGAGCATACGGCTACGGACCGTAGTGTCGGGAGTTCGAATCTTCTCTGGCGCGCTGAAGAGCGGTGTGTATTGCAAAAATGCAGTACACGCCGTTTTTGCATTATATATGCTTAGATTCATAGAACAGTAAGAATGAAAAAGCGGCGCTGTCCTTGAATAAAGGGTGCGCCGCTTTTTGTCAGCTGCAAATTATAAATTTGGATATCCGTTTTGGCTTGGAAAGGGCAGATGAAATGCTAACGGCCGCAGACACATCTTTTCTTGCCGGCGCCGTGGCAATATCCGCAGGTATCTTTGCCAACCCAGTTTTCCAGAAAGTTCCCGGTAATGGCTTCGCCGGAACCGTGGCAAATATAGCAGTCTACCCAGCCGGAGTTCCCGCAGATGATGCAGTTAGACCTGCCGTCAGGCGCTAGATTCTGGATAGGGGTGGCGCTTAAGACGTCTGTGGAAGCTTCTCCGCTGGTACCGCTGACAGCATCGCTGCCGATGTTATTTGTGTTTGCGGATTCAATCCCCAGGGCACTGCCGCTGATTCCATTCAGGCTCATTTCCTTTGGCGGGAAATAACTGCTTGCCAGCAGAGAGCCGGAAACCGTACATCCAGTGACCGTGCAGGAAGCGGCATTAAGTCCGGTGATTCCGCCTGCACCAATGGTTGGGGCGGGGGTATTGTAAGGAGACCATGAAGAAGGAGCGTCTGCGGTAATCAGGATGAAGGTATCCGCCTGACAATTTTCAATAAGCCCCAGGAGTCCCTCGTCATCGTTTCGGGCATTACGCCCGGCAATGCCGCCTGCAAAAAAGTTAGAAGCGCTTTTGGCGCTGACGTTATAATCTGCTTTGACATTGACACTGGAACGGCAGTTGGAAATGGTTCCTGCATTGCCGCCTGCGATTCCCCCAACATATCCGCTGAAGCCGTTATAAAGAGAGGTGACGGTTATCTGACCGGAAACGCTGCAATTTTTGATGCTGCCATGGCTGACGCCTGCCAGCATGCCGAAGTTTCCGTTGAGAGAGCCGAGGGTTAGATTACCGAAAACAGAACAGTTTTCGATGGTGCCCCAGTTGCTGTTCACAAGAAGGCTGTGAAGATTGGAGCTGCTGCCCCTGTATGAGGAGCTGGCCTGGAGAGTCAGGTTTTGGATTGTGCCATGGTTTTCATCAAAAATAGAACGCTTTGCTTCGTCGCCCGTGCCACCGCTTGTGTTTGTGGTAACGGATTCCAGGTTGTAGATTGTATTGCCCCCGCCGTCAAGGAAACCTTCAAAAGAGAGGACATCGACTTTTAACGGCGTGGAGAGGTGAATATCATCGGTGATTAAGAAATATTCTCCGCTGCCTCCGGTGTCTGAAATGTTGTCCAGGGCTTGCTGAAGCTCCTGCTGATTTCCGATCTGCCAGGGCGAGGATGCAGAGCCGTCCCCTGTGAGGCTCGCTGCTCCAAATGCAGATTGAGGAAACAGAAGAAATGCAGACAGAGCCGCAAGAAAAAGCTGTTTTTTCATGAAATTACCCCCGTTTCTGTTGAGGCAGAGTAAAAATCATTCGTTTTACACTGCCTGTTAAATGTTAAATTCATTATAACATGCCAAAAAACGTGAGTAAAGATGGATACGCCGAAACAGATCACAAGAAAATCGTCTTCACGCCTTTTTTCTGAAAATTCTCCCGCCGCTTGAAAATCCACAGAAATATGATAAGATAAGAACAGAGGGAAACGACAATGCAGAACAGAAAATCAGGAGATATTTCCTACCGCCTGATCCGTGCAAGGCAGAAGACCATGTCGCTCCGCGTGGCGGAGGACGGCGTCCCTGTCGTCCGCGCGCCGTACCGGCTCCCGCTTTCAGAGGCGGACCGCTTTGTGGCCGGACACCGGGACTGGATCGAGAGCCAGAGGAAGCGCCTTGCGGCTGTCCAGGCCAAAAAACGGACGTACACAAGCGAGGAAGAAGCTGCCGGACGTGCGGCGGCAAGGCGGATTTTTGAAGAAAAGTGCCGGTATTTTGCGCCCAGGATGGGCGTTACCTATAACCGGATCTCCATCCGGGAACAGAAGACGAGATGGGGAAGCTGCAGCAGCCGGGGAAATCTGAATTTCAACTGGAAACTGGCGCTGATGCCGGAGGAAATCCAGGACTATCTGGCCGTTCATGAGCTGGCTCACC